>BLMD01000182.1 GCA_011959925.1 Lachnospiraceae bacterium | reverse complement strand
TCTTTTGGTCTTTGGTTTCTTTGGTTCGGAATAGTGTGGTGCTGGCGGTCTATCTCTTGTTTTCGGTTTCTTGAAATGTATTTCGACTAAATACCTTGTCTTGTCAATCTTCCGTTGTAAACAGGGCGTTAATCGCCCTGTGGTATTGGTCTGAATGTTGTCGCTCATGTTCCTCCTTTTGGGCGCAAAAAAACGCATGGTTTACAACTTTACTGTTCCATGCGCCTTAACGCTGTTATTTTGATATTAAATTGTTTTGCTGATTACGCCAACTGCATAACCTCGGCTTCAATCTTTTTTAATTCTTCCAAAGATAATGTCGGCACACAATCCGCAATATCTTCCAGTGACATCTTGCCTTTTTTTATCATTCTTTCTGCTGTTGCCCTGTCTGCTTCATAAGCAGCAGTATTTGCGGCATCTTTCAGATATGTCCTCATAATCTGCTCATCATCAAATAAACTCATCATTATCGTTACTACCTCCACTTCTCGGCTAATCAAATATTCTCTTAGGATGTTCCTATCTTTGCAAATACGGATTGTTTCTTTAACAGTCTGTTCTGTCATTCCATACAACTTTCTCTGTTCATCAAAAACTTTACAGAAAATGATGTATTGATTGATAATGTCCTCTGTATCGCTCTCATAAATGACCTTTGCTCTTACCTCAATATCTATATCTGCTCCGTCAAAAAACTCTTGCGACAAAGATATTATATCGGGTTTTTTACCTTTATTTCCCGTATAGATAATATACAATTCGGGTTTAGGCATTTTGACCTTTGTACTCTTATATAGACTCTGAGATGTCCTCTCAAAATATTCATGGTAACTCTGTACTAAATACAGCAGTATTCTGATTAAAATATTTACCGTCCAACTCGATTGCGCTTCCAACAACAAAAGCAATCTGTTGTTACCTGCCATTATGCCCAGATCATTATAGAGATTATCTGTCAAAACATTGTCGATCGTTACAATATCCAACGTGTCCTCTGTTGCGTCTGTATCCTCTGGATGTAATGTTTGATACAGTTTCAACAAATTCTTTTTATCTTGAAAAAGGTCTAAAAACACACTGTTCTTTGCGGTACGTTTTGCCTTAACTTCCTGTGTCTGCTTTGTATCGTCTGACACCTTACCACCTCGGTTTCTAAAAATTTGTGGTACAAGATACGATATATCCTGCGCTGTCACACTTCAATTATACAAAAAAACGCCTGTCTTTACAATAAAGTTCACATTAAATTTCCTCTTCCCTCCGTTTCGTTCTGCTCTGTTGCCTGTTTTGCTGTCGGCTCTCGTTCTGAAGTTCTCTTTTAAGGTTCTTTTTGTTGTAGCTGATTACCTCGGCATACGCTAATTCTGTGGCGGTCTTGGTCCGCTCTTTGCCGATACTGTCATATTCGGACTGCAAGGACTGTATCTCGACTTTCCACTGTTTCGGCGTTATCTTCTCGCCGTTCTGTAAAAGGCTCTGCATACGCTCCTTTAATTCGGGGTACTTCGATAAGCTGTCCTTATGCTCCCTATCGTATTTCATCTTAGCAAGTCCTTTGAGTGACTGGCTCTCTTTATAGGTAGCTTGGATTGGTGCATAGAGGGCATACATTTTTGACAGTTCCTTTAGTCGGCTTAGTTTCTGCCCCTTGGAAAGATGTACCGTTTCTATGGTGTCCATCTGGCTAATTATCTTTCTGCCAGTGGCCTGCTTGCACCATTCTCTGTCAGAGTTTACTGTCTCAATCCAAAGGAAGTTAAGAATTACAAGAAGTCCTTTAACGACATCGGAAAGAATCATGGCATAGATTCTTATGTGATTGCTGATTTTGCCCGTGTAGGACGTATTGCAATCAAACCATGGCGTGGTTCCCAATACCTTGCCCTGCAACATCTTACCAGACACCGCATGCACATCACTGAATGTATCGCAAGAGAAAAGACTTACATGCTTAACAACATTTATCTCAAGTTCAGTGAATACGCATTGATCCGTGATGGACAACATCCATTTGCAAACAAATATGGCGCCACAGCGGAAGCCATTCTTACTGAATACACAACGAATGAAGATATCGTAAACTCATCAGTAGAAGACCGCGTCGTTTTTATTAACTCTAAGAGCAGAGGCCGTATTGCTGATCCAGAAGAAACAGCAAAAATCTTACAGGCTGCAGCCCGCAACTCATACCGGCTTGATAAATGCCTCTATGAGCCACTTACCATCTCAATCGCTTCTTCATTTAACTGTATCAGTTCCTTTGAAAGGGAACTCAAAGCGATTGATAAAGCAATCCTTCAAACAGTTCAGGGACTAAACCCTGACGAGTACACTGTACTGAATTCCATTCCCGGAATCGGTAAAGTTTATTCAGCCGGTATCTTAGCCAAAATGGGTTCCATTAAGGCTTTTCCTAATGTCAATGCCCTCGCAAAATACTGTGGTATCGTTTGGAACGATAATGACTCTGGCGACTTCGTAGCCGAAGACAAACACATGAGCAAAGCTGGCAACAGATATCTGCGCTACTACATCATAGAAGCTGCCGGAAGTGTTATAAGACACTGTCCTGAATACAAAGCATTCTATGACAAGAAATATGCTGAAACAAGAAACCATCAGCATAAACGAGCACTCGCGTTGACTTCCCGTAAATTTATACGTCTGCTCTTTGGTCTGCTGGACAAAGGCCAACTCTACTCTCCGGAAAAAAGTAGGTAATCCATATCGCATTCCTAACTTACGTCTTTTTTGAGAAATAAGCCGTAGGTTTATTAAGGTTACCCTTTTCTCTGAAAATCTTTTCAAAATAACTCTTGACTATTTACCAAATTGCTTTCAAGATGAATTACTCTATCATGACGATTAGCTATTTCCAAATCATGAGTTACAGTAATAATTGTAGTGCTAAATTTTTTGTTCATTTTGAAAAGCAATGTTACAATTCTTTCTTTGTTTTTCACATCCAGAGATGCTGTTGGCTCATCAGCTAAAATAATTTGAGGTTTCATAATTACTCCTCTGGCAAATACGGCTCTTGCTTTTTCTCCACCAGAACATTCAAGCGGCTTCTTTTTTAATATTGGTTTAATACCAATTGCATCAACTACACTTTCGAAATCTTCTGCCTTAAATTCTTTTTTTCCAGAACCTGCATAAAGTAAAGGCAATTTGATATTATCTTCAATTGTCAAAGAATTGATAAGTGCTGACTCTTGAAGAACAAAACCAATCTTTTGATTTCGCCACTGTGCCAACTCGCTTGTATGTAAGCTATTTGTTATCGAACCAAAAAGAGTATATGCGCCAACATAATTCCTATCTATCAATCCGATAATATTAAGCAACGAACTTTTTCCTACACCGGATTCTCCTACAATGGCGACTTTTTCACCAGCAGCAACTTCAAGGTTGAAATTGTTTAATATTGAAAGCTGCGAATTTTTACTCTTATATGTTTTTTCTTTAATGCTTAAGTCGATAATCTTAGTCATTGTAATACCCCCAAAGAAATTGGCATTCTTTTGATTTTCCTTAACATAGTTTCGACAATCATTATTCCAATAATAATATCCAAAAGAACCACTACCAATAAAGCAAGCCAGTCCATTCCAATCAACCCAAATAGTCCGTAAGTAACAAAAGTAGCGTCTTTTCTTATCCAACAGCCATACCTGTTAAAAGCGGTGAATATGAAAACAACTGCAAGGTTAATAAAGGAAAGCATTCCAAAATAGATATAAAATATTTTTCTTAGCTTTGAATAGCTTAATCCAACCAATAAATTAATAGTAAAGTCTTTCAGCATTAAGCGAACACTGACTAATGCGTTCCAAACAGAAATACAAGTTATATCCGCAAGCAAAACAAAGGTTATTGTCGCCATGATTTTTAATGAAGGAAGATAGTATTCATTAAAATAATCGTAATTTTCCTTTTGGCTAAAAAAGTTAAAGTCTAAACCCAAATTATCTTTCAAGACCCCACTTAAATCTGCGACTCCCTCTTCTGAAGTTTGTAGGATTGTTATATCCATGAGACCATTCAATTGAAGGTCTATATTCGCATGATTTATAAAATCCTTATTTACAGGAAAGAGAATCGAAAAATTATAGTATGTCTTGGAATTGAGAGCATAATAATTAGAATGATGGATCGGCATATAGATTTAAAATAAGCAAAATCCACAGGGCAAAATGAAAATTTTCATTCTATCCTGTGGATTTTTATAATTCTTGAAATCCTGTCCGATACCTATTGCTCCTACGATATTATCCTTGACATGCAACTTTTTATATTATCAAAAATGCATTTTCAAAAGAAGCGGCTTAGAATCTACAAGCATATGTAATACCCTTAAAATATAGACACTGTGGCTGCTCTCATTCACATAAAAGAATATTTTATAATTTTTGTAATAACACCTGCGGATCCCCTTTTCTGCTAATTCTTCGTCTTCATCAAGTTCATGCTGTTCCGGCATAAATTCCAGTCGGGCAATTGTATTTCTGAAACCGGCTGCCAGTCTCAAGGCCGTTTCAGGTGAGTTCTTTTCAAATGCAATATAATCCGTATTATTTAAAACATCTTCCTCCGCTTTCGGCAGTATGATAACATCATACATCCGCATTTTTATACTTTCTTTCTAATTCTGCAAAAAAGGTTTTATAATCCCTTCCCTTTCCTCCAAGCATATCCTCATAGCTGTCCATTACCATTTTGCGTATTTCTTTTTCATTTTCATCCAAAACGGCTGCATAATCAGCCTGTTCCTTATCAAAAACCATTTCCATATATAACAACACCTCATCTTTCTATATAACAGTTTTCAGTCAGGATATATCATATCATTTTCCACTAAGCACTACATACCCCTGTTCATTATTTCAAGCATATTTGCAGACATATTGTCCTACACTGTTTTGGTAACAAATCCAATTGGAGTGATAATTTTTATTCTTCTGATTTTTAATTATAGCACACAAACAAAATTATGCAACTTGGCAAAAGCATTTCGCTTTATAGATGTATTGTATCAATCATCATGCTTTTTATACGAAAAAACAAAATCCACAGGATAAGAAACCGGAAATATCTTATCCTGCGGACAACTCTGCATAACTCTTTAAAAATCTTCTGAAAATTGGTTCAGAATTGGTTCAAAACGGCTTTTTCATTTGATCTCAAACTACTGCAACCATTGATTTTACTATATTTTACTTATCCAGGCTCTTCATCGTCGGGAACAGCAACACATCCCGAATTGCTGCCGAATCCGTCATCATCATTACCATCCGGTCAATCCCAAATCCAATTCCGCCGGTCGGCGGCATACCAACGCAGAGCGCATTTAAGAAATCCTCATCCGTCTTATTTGCTTCATCGTCGCCTGCAGCCAGAAGCTTCTCCTGCGCGACAAAACGCTCCCGCTGATCAATCGGATCATTCAGTTCAGAATACGCATTCGCCATTTCCCAGCCGTTCATAAAGAACTCGAACCGCTCCACATATTCCGGGTTTTCCGGTTTTTTCTTTGTCAGCGGAGAAATCTCAATCGGATGGTCTATAATAAAGATCGGCTGAATCAAATGCTCTTCCACATATTCTTCAAAGAACAGGTTCAAAATATCTCCCTTTTGATGCCTGTCCTCATATTCGATATGATGCGCATCCGCAAGTTTTTTCGCCTCTTCCGTCGTATGGATGGCATCAAAATCTACCTTTGCATACCGCTTCACCGCATCGACCATTGTAATCCGCTCAAATGGCTTCGACAAATCCATCTCATGCCCGTTATATGTTATGACTTCCGAGCCCGTCACTTCTTTCGCCACATACCGGTATAAATTCTCCGTCAGATCCATCATGCCGTGGTAATCCGTATACGCCTGATACAGTTCCATTAACGTAAACTCCGGATTATGCCTTGTGTCAAGCCCTTCATTCCGGAACACCCGTCCGATTTCATATACGCGTTCCATGCCGCCCACAATCAGTCGTTTCAAATACAGCTCCAGCGAAATCCGCAGCTTAAAGTCTTCACTCAGCGCATTAAAGTGCGTCTCAAACGGCCGTGCCGCCGCACCGCCGGCATTGGAGACAAGCATCGGCGTCTCCACTTCCATAAATCCCTGTTCGTCCAGGTATCTTCGTATGCTGCTGATTACCTTGGAGCGTTTGATAAACGTGTCCCTGACGTCCTGATTCATGATCAGATCCACATACCTCTGGCGGTAACGGGTATCCGTATCAGTCAGTCCGTGAAACTTCTCCGGCAGAATCTGAAGGCTTTTGGAAAGCAATGTGACAGAAGATGCATGAATGGAAATTTCACCGGTCTTCGTTTTAAATACTTCTCCGGAGATCCCAAGAATATCGCCCACGTCATATTTTTTAAAATCCTTATAAGAATCTTCCCCAATACTGTCCCTTGCTACATAAATCTGAATATTGCCTTTCAGATCCAAAAGATTGCAAAAGGACGCTTTTCCCATCACACGCTTAAACATCATGCGGCCCGCTACGGAAACCGATGCACCTTCCAGTTCATCGTATCCCTCTTTGATGTCCATGCTGTGATGCGTAACGTCATACTTCGTAATCTGGAAAGGGTCTTTTCCGTTCTGCTGCAGTTCCGCCAATTTTTCACGGCGTACCTTTAAAAGCTGGTTGATGTCCTGTTCCTGTACCTTCTTCTGCTCTGCCATTTTTTCCTCCCGTGTCTATCCATGTCTTTTTCTGTCCGAAGATCAATGGATCCGTCTTTTTACATGGAACGCTGAATTTCCAATACCTTATACTCCAGATCTCCGACCTGCGTCTCTACTTTTACCGTATCTCCGACTTTAGAACCGATCAATGCGCGTCCGACCGGAGATTCATTGGAAATCTTTCCTTTTAAGCTATTTGCTTCCGTAGAACCGACAATCTTATATTCTAATTCTTCATCAAATTCACAGTCCAAAATCCGAACAGTACAGCCGATGCTGATCTTGTCCAGCTCGACTTCTTCTTCCACAACGACTTCGGCATTTTTTAAAATCTTCTCTATTTCTTCAATGCGGGCTTCGATATCACGCTGTTCGTCCTTTGCTGCATCATACTCTGCATTCTCCGATAAATCGCCCTGCTCTCTGGCTTCCTTGATCTTCTGTGCTACTTCTTTCCGCTTTACTAATTTTAAATCCTGCAATTCATCTTCGAGTTTCTTGAGTCCCTGATACGTTAAGATATTTTTCTTATCCATATTAATCTACCCTTCTTTTAATATTCATTCTCGTAAAAAGCTCTCTCGAATTTGTCAAAATAAAGCTGTGTTTCTTCTTCCTCACTGCCTCTGACAATCATAGTATTATACCCGATAGGCACTGCAATGTCAAGATTTCCGGCGCTTTCCCAACGTTTTTTAAAGACCGGGATATAGAGTTTCTTTTCAAAAAGAATCCTGCCGAAGCCTTCCCCCGGCTTTTCAAAATCCAGGATTACACACCCTTTTCCCGCGTCCGAAATAATCTCCGTCAATTTCCGGCGCTCTTTGAAAAAAACTTCCGCGATCAGCCCGTGCTCCTCATACATATTGTCCGCAAACCGTTCAAAATATGCAGGATGCTCCGTCAATATCGTCAGCCGGTTCAAATCCCTGCCCAAAAGGTTTGCCGCCCACAGCGCATACTGCGAATCGGCTCCGTCTAAAAACACTGGCGCAAACTGCCCGTATGAAATCTTTTTTTGTTCCAGAATCTGCTCCATGATACGGCGAAGCTGCCCCAGATACGGATTCTCATAGCCCTCTTCTTCCTGTAAAACCTGTTCTTCTTTCTGCTGTTCCGACCGAAAAAACAGCCGTCTGGCCAAACACAGCACATGTCCCCAAAACACCGTCTGCTCCCCAAACCGTTTCTTTCATTCAGTATATGACAATGTTTCTTCAAATAATGCCAGAAGTTCTGCGTAGCTTTCCGCTTCATTTATTTTTCCGCGCAGCTTTGCCGCATTCCGGTAGCCGTTCACATACCATCCTGCATGTTTGCGCATTTCCCGGATACCGGTGTGCTCTCCTTTATATGCAATTAGCATTCTGGCATGACGCAGCATCGTTTCTATCACCTCTTTTACAGGCGGCTTAGGCAGTGCTTCTCCCGTCTCCAGAAAATGAAGTATCTGCCGAAAAATCCAGGGGTTCCCCTGTGCGCCTCTGCCGATCATAAACCCGTCGCAGCCGGTCTGGCGGTACATATTCCTCACGTCTTCTCCGCTCAGAAGATCCCCGTTTCCGATGACCGGAATATGCACTGCCTCTTTGACCCGGCGAATAATATCCCAATCCGCTTTCCCGGAATAAAACTGTTCCCGCGTCCTGCCGTGAACGGCGACTGCCGCGGCTCCGGATTCCTGCGCAATATGGGCAATCTGCGGCGCATTGATATGCGCATCGTCAAATCCTTTGCGGATTTTAACGGTCACAGGCTTACGGATCGCCCGAACCGTTTGTTCAATAATCTTTCCCGCCAGCAGAGGCTGCTTCATCAAAGCGGAACCGTCGCCGTTTCCGACTACTTTCGGAACCGGACACCCCATATTAAGATCCAGAATATCAAACGGCAGCGCTTCGATCTGCCTTGCAATCTCACTGATTACATCCGGATCCGAACCAAAAAGCTGCAGCGCCACCGGCCGTTCCTCCGGATCAATTGTCAGCAGCTCTTTTGTATTTTTATTCCGATATAAAATCGCTTTGGCGCTTACCATTTCCATACAGATCAATCCCGCTCCCTGCTCTTTGCACAACATACGGAACGGCAGATCCGTTACGCCTGCCATCGGCGCCAAAATCAGATTGTTTTGCAACGTTACATTTCCTATCTGCAGTGTTTTCATCATCGTCTGCCTTTTATTGCTTCTGTTTTTCAAAGATCAGGCGCAGACCGGATAATGTAAGGTTCGGATCGTAAATATCGATACAATCGGTTTCATTCGCAATAATGCGCCCGAGTCCACCCGTGGCAACTACTTTTAAATCCGAATAACCCGATTCTTTTGCCATATTGCGTACAATATACTCTGTCTGTCCGATCTGTCCGTATACAAGTCCAGCCTGCATACTGCTGATCGTCTCCTGGGCAAGAATACTTGCCGGCTTACAGATTTCAATTTTCGGCAGTTTTGCCGCGTCTTCCCACAGCGCCTTTGCACTGATCCGAATGCCCGGCGCCGTTACTCCTGCCACAAAAGAACCTTTGCCGTCTACAAGATCATATGTGGTTGCCGTCCCAAAATCAAGGACAAGGACGGGTCCTCCATACAGTGCATATGCCGCCGCCGCGTCTACGATCCTGTCTGCACCGATCTGTTTGGGATTTTCCGTTACAACCCGGATACCCGTTTTAATTCCCGGTCCCACGATCACGGGCGTAATCTCAAAATACTTAAGAATCGCATTGGTCAGCGAATGCATGACATCCGGCACAACCGATGCAATGATCACATCCCGGATATCCGTTCCAGATAACTGATTTCGTTCGATTAACTCTAAAATTCCAACCCCGTATTCGTCCGACGTCCGCAACTGCTTTGTCGTCATACGAAATGTCGTTACCAGTTTTTTTCTGTCAAAAACCCCAAAGGTAATATTTGTATTGCCAACATCTATGGTCAGTAACATACCAAATCCTCCTAACATCTTCTTATAACATCGTTCCGCTTACAGCCCGCACTTCCCACAGAACACGCATCCCATATAAAGACTGTCCCGGACATCTGCCGATTGTCGTCTTTCACATTCTCTATTCTGTGACATCTGCCAAATATTGTCTTTCACATTCTTTATTCCATGATAACCTGATAAAACAGCTGAAGCGAATCCAATAATTCCGGTTTTGTCCGCTGCAGTTCTTTTACTTTAAGCACGCTTCCAATCTCATCATACAGATAATCTCCTTCGTCAAAAGATGTCCGAAATTCAAGTTCTCCATCTTCGTTATAAACCAATTCCAATATCCCGCCGACATCCTCCGTAAACAGCACGCACATGATTTTCAGCTCATCTTTTACACTCTGCGGAATTCCGTCAAACATCGGATTGATATAAAATTTCTTTTCATACGCGCTGGCGGCGCACAATACGACTTCCTGCTGCATACTGCCTCCTTTAAACATATCCGTAAATTCCGCGGACGGATACTTCCCCGGAAGAAACCCTCCGAACCCCGTGCTCTGTTTCCACAATCAGTTCTCCGTTTTCGGCAATGCCTTTTGCCGTTCCGCAGAACGGCTCTTTTGGATCCAGAATACGAACCTGCCTGTCTTTGTTTACCAGGTAATCATTATATTCTTCCTGTATTTCGGAAAGATCTCCCGCGCCGCAAAAACTTTCGTAATACGATTCAAACTGTTCCCAGACCGCTTCGATCAGTGCAGACCGCGAAACCTCCGCGCCGCTTTCCCGGAAAAGAGACGTGGCGATGGCTGCCGCCTCCCCTTCAAACGACTCGTTAGAGACATTGATCCCGATCCCGATGACAACGTAATGAATCGTATCGATATCCGTGTTCATTTCGGTCAGAATACCGCAGATCTTCTTTCCGTTCAAAATAATGTCATTGGGCCACTTGATCTGCGCCGGAAGCGAAAGAGACGTCCGAATCGCTTTTGCAACCGCCATTGCCGCTACAATTGTCAGCATAGAAGCCTGTCCCGGATAAAAGTCCGGGCGCAGCACAATCGTCATAAAAATTCCGCTTCCCTCCGGCGATTCCCAAAACCGCCCCCGTCTGCCCCTGCCGGATTCCTGACGCCCCGCAACAATGAGCGTTCCATGCGGCGCGCCTTCTTCTGCCAGGCGTTTTGCCTGTATATTAGTAGAATCTGTCACTTCAAAATATATGATTTCTTTTCCTGCCCATGCGGTTTTCCGCAGACTCGCCAGCTCATCGGCATTTAAAATATCCGGCGATTCTGTCAAAAAGTAGCCTTTATTCGGAACGGCTGCAATCCGATAGCCTTCTTCTTTCAGCTTCTGCATCCCTTTCCAGACGGCGGTTCTGGAAACGCCCAGTTTCTTCGATAATTCCCCTCCGGAAACATAGCCGCCTGCCTCCCGCATGGCCGTTAACAGTTCTGATTTCAATCCACGTTCTCCCCTAATGTCGCCAGCATAACCGCTTTGATCGTATGCATGCGGTTTTCCGCTTCATCAAATACAACCGACTGGCTGCTTTCAAATACTTCGTCCGTCACTTCGATCTCATCCAGCCCGAATTTTTCAGAAATACTTCTTCCGACCGAAGTATTCAAATCATGGTATGCCGGCAGACAATGCATAAATATCGCCTGTTCTCCCGCCTGTTCCATGACGGCACGATTGACCTGATAAGGCAGAAGCTCCCGAATTCTCGCTTCCCAGACCTCCTCCGGTTCTCCCATTGACACCCATACGTCGGTGTAGATCACATCCGCCCCTGCAGCGGATGCATGCACATCTTCGCTCAACGTAATCGTCGCTCCGGATTCTTCTGCCATCTTTCTGCAATACTCTGTCAGTTCCTTTTCCGGGAAGTAATTTTTTGACGTGCATGCCACAAAATGCATACCCAGCTTTGCACAAACTACCATCAGGGAATTTCCCATATTGTAGCGGGCGTCTCCCATATAAACCAGCTTGATGCCTTTTAATCTGCCGAACCGCTCTCGGATCGTCAATAGATCCGCCAGCATCTGCGTCGGATGAAATTCGTTGGTAAGCCCGTTCCACACCGGAACGGACGCATATTTTGCAAGCTCTTCTACGATATCCTGTCCGTATCCCCGGTACTCGATCCCGTCAAACATCCTGCCAAGCACTCTTGCCGTATCCCGGATGCTTTCTTTTTTTCCGATCTGAGAAGCAGACGGATCCAGATACGTCGCATGCATGCCAAGATCATGCGCCGCCACCTCAAACGCACAGCGCGTTCTCGTACTCGTCTTTTCAAAGATCAAAGCGATATTTTTTCCAGTCAGATGCGCATGCGGGATCCCCTGCTTCTTCTCTTTTTTTAATCGCTGTGCCAAATCCACCAGATATAAAATTTCCTCCGGCGTATAGTCCTTTAGTTTCAAAAAATGCCGTCCTGTTAAATTCATGTTCATATCCTCCTATCCAACATGCGGACAACTCCGCAGTGTCTTTAGATCCTTTCGTCATAGAAACCTAAATGGTCTCCTTATAAGATAAAACAGGGCGCCCGCCTGTGACAGCCCTGTTTTCCGTTTCTTTATGGTTCTTCCCTGACCACTTCCATCAGGGACCGTGCAAGCCCGGCCGTTCCCTGGATCTCCGACGGAATGATGATTTTCGTCGCCTTGCCGTCCGCCGCTTTCGCGAACGCTTCAAGGCTCTTTAAGTGCAGTACGCCGGCATTGGGATCCGCATCCTTTAAAAACCGAATGCCGTCCGCATTGGCCTGCTGAACCTTAAGAATTGCTTCCGCCTGCCCTTCCGCTTCCCGGATCATCGCTTCCTTTTGCGCTTCCGCGCGGAGAATCGCCGCCTGTTTTTCCGCTTCTGCATCTAAGATGGCGGATTCTTTTTTCCCTTCCGCTACCAAAATAGCGGATTTCTTTTCGCCTTCCGCCTTTAAGATCACTTCTCTTCGTTCACGCTCTGCTTTCATCTGCTTTTCCATCGCGTCCTGAATCGCCGCCGGCGGAATGATATTTTTCAGCTCCACCCGGTTGACTTTGATCCCCCAGGGATCTGTCGCCACGTCTAAAGAAGCGCGCATCTTCGTATTGATCGTCTCGCGCGAAGTAAGCGTCTCGTCCAGTTCCAGATCTCCGATGATATTCCGCAGCGTCGTTGCCGTCAGGTTTTCAATCGCCATAATCGGATTTTCTACTCCGTATGCAAACAGTTTCGGATCCGTAATCTGGAAAAATACAACCGTATCGATTTGCATCGTTACATTATCCTTTGTAATCACAGGCTGCGGCGGAAAGTCCACCACCTGTTCCTTTAAATTCACCCTTCTTGCCACACGATCTACAAACGGTCGTTTAAAATGAATGCCTACACCCCATGTAACCCGGTATGCCCCCAGGCATTCTACAATTGCGGCGTGCGCCTGCGGCACGATCTTAATGCAGCTTGCCGCAATGATCAAAACCAGTACAAATAAAAATACAAATGCCACAAAAAATCCCATATGCATTCCTCCAAATAAAAATAGTATGTCAGATATATTTTATATCTAACATACTACTATAATTTATTTCGGATTACAACTAGAAAAATACATTCGCTCCGATTACGGTTCCCGCATATCCGCTTGCCGCGCTGCGGAAAGAAACTGCTCCGTTCGTATTGTCCACGCCGGAGATTGCTTCTCTCGCCGCCTGTAAGCATGCGCTGCGGACGCCGTTTGCCATAACGTTTGCAACGCTTCCGTTCAATGCCGGCGGGAATTGTCCGCCCTGATAAATGACGCCGGAAATGCTTCCCGGATACGCGCCGCTTCTTACCCGGTTCATAACGACTGCTCCTACCGCAACCATACCTTCGTAAGATCCGTTTCCTGCTTCACACTGGATCAATGCCCCAAGCAATGTCACTTCGTCGGCATTTGCTGACGCTGCCGGCTTCTTTGCGCTTTCTGCCGCTTTTTCTTCGGCTTCTTCCGCTTCCTTTGCCGCAACTTCTTCGCTGTTTAATGCCGTGCCCAGATTCAGCTCAACGCCGACATATTCTGCGCTGACATACGCGGTTGCGTCCGACGTATGGACTGCCACCCAGCCCTCATCTGCGGCTGCGTCTTTATCCACCTTCAGTTTGTCGCCGCTGCTTGCAGTGGTAACAACTTCGGCTTCTTCACTCGGCTCGCTTCTAAGGCGAAGCCCGTCTGTATTTACCGTTGCATAGATACTGCATACTTCATTTGCCAATTCACTGGCTTCCATTCCGTAAACCAGATAATCGTTTTTTACATACCCGGTTACGTTCCCGGAAGAAATCTGTGTCCATTCTCCCTCTACGGAAACAACCTCCGCCACGTCTCCGCGGTAAAACTTGCCCGCCAGCTCGGCTGACTCGTCCGGCGCAGTGCGGATATTCATATCTTCTTCCACATTTGCCATTACAAGGTTCTGCCACTTCGATTCTTCCAAAGACTGCTCCGGCGCTTCCTCTTCCACTATCTCTTCTACTGCCGGCACATCTGCGGTCACTTCCGCCGCATCCGTTTCTACGCTCTGAGCCGCTGCTTCCGCCGCAAATTCTCCGACGCCTGCCGCACTGCCTGCAGCGTCTTCGGTTTCCGCTGCATCGGCCTGACTCTTAGATACAATGTCTCTTTGACCTCTGCCAATGCTGGCTGTTATCATCCCGCTTTCATTGAGCCGGTCCATTTCTTTATCGCACAGTTCGGAAATGATTCCCGCCCTGCCGCCTTTGCTCAATACAACTGTTTCTGTCAAACCGCTTTTGCTGTCTTCCGTGGAACCTCCAAATGCAGTGATCGTCGTCATAACAAGCATCGCTGATGTGACTGTCATGCTTTCAACCACTTTTTTGTTTAGTTTCATCATTCAACCTCCAAGTGTATCTTTCTGTTGAAATGTGTTTTATTTATTAAACCTTTTTTTGCATTTCAATTCAGAAATATTACATTTGTTACAGATTTGTTACGATCAGATAATAGCACACCTAAAATTCTTTGTCAACCCCTGATCTTAATATCCAATCTGATCCGATTGTCGACGCCAGGTTCTCTAAAATGGGCTGCCGGCCGTTTTTCCATAGCCATAGCCGCCGCTGTCCCCGATTCCACGAATTCCAACGCTTAAATAATATAGCAGTACATGACAATAAAATGGCAAAAACTTCCTGCCATTACAAACAGATGAAATATTTCATGGCTCCCGAAATATTTGTGCACTCCGTTAAATCCTTTGAGCTTCAGCGCGTACACCACGCCGCCCACCGTATAAAGGATTCCGCCTGCCAACAACCAGGCAAACGCCCCGGCAGAAAGCCGCTGAAGCAGAAGAGGAAAAACCAGAAGGCAAACCCAGCCCATGGCAATGTATATTATAGAAGAAAACCATTTCGGACAATTAATCCAAAGCGCTTTCAATAAAATACCGACAAGGGCAATTCCCCAGATTACGGTAAGCAGAATCATTCCCGTCGCACCGTCTAAAACCAGCATACAAACAGGCGTATATGTCCCCGCAATCAAAACAAAAATCATCATATGGTCTAATTTACGAAATACCTTTAAAACTCCTTCCCGGACATTTAACGCATGATATACGGTAGACGCCGCATATAATAAAATCATGGCAAGAATAAAAATACCCATCGCCATAATGGCCGACGGCGTTCTGCTCATCTCCGCTTTCAGCAACAGCGGCGCCGCCGCAAACAAAGATAACATCATACCGATATAATGTGTGATCGCGCTTCCCGGCTCCCGAATTGTAATTTGCATAACGATACCTCCTTATTGCCTCTTCACTATGTAGTATTGATTACTATGTATTATTTTATTCAATACTACCACTCGCTATGTCTCATGTCAACAAGAAGCGTTTCGATTTTTCAGGATGCGTCATCGATCCGAAACAGTTTCCGGGCATTTTGTTCTGCCGCATCTTCTGCTTCTTTTCTGGTAATCCCTTTAAGCTGCGCTATTTTTTCCGCGACAAAAGAAAGCTTCCCCGAATCGTTTCGTTTTCCACGGAATGGTTCCGGCGCCATAAAGGGCGCGTCCGTTTCCAGTAAAATGCGATCCAGTGGAATGCGCTTTACGGTTTCTGCCAGTTTTTTTGCATTTTTAAATGTAACGACGCCGCCTACTCCGATATAATACCCCATCTTCACAAATTCTAACGCAAGCTCCGGCGAATAGGAATAACAATGTACGACGCCGGGAATGTCTTCGGCATGCACCTGTTTCATCACCCGCATCGTATCTTCCGCCGCATCCCTGGAATGGATAATCACCGGCAGACCGCTTTCTCTCGCCAGTTCCATTTGTCTGGCAAACCAATCTCTCTGTTTTTTCCGTACCTCTGTATCTTTTTCCCAATAGTAATCCAGTCCGATCTCTCCGACGGCGATTACGTTCGGATGTGCTGTCTGTTCTTTCAGCCACGCAAAGCTTTCCTCATTCAGCTCGTCGATTTCGCTTGGATGAACGCCTGCCGCTGCGTAGATATTTTCATAGGTTTCCGCCAGGGCAATGGATGCTTTCGTGCTTCCTATCGAAGCTCCTACATTGATAATCCTGCAAATTTCTCCGCTCAATAAGTTTTGAAGCAGCAAATCCCTGTCATGATCAAACGCTTCGTCATCATAATGTGCATGTGTTTCAAAAATCATCTCAAATCTCCTTTCCGATTTTCTGTCGTTTCCGTATCCGGCATGTTCTCTGCATATGTTTTGTTTACTGATGTCTGTAATAAAAAACCGCAAGCTGTGTACGATCCCGCAGATCCAGTTTTTCCAATATCACGCTCACATAATTGCGGACGGTTCCCTCGCTTAAAAACAGTTTTTGCGCAATTTCTTTATTGCTAAGCCCCAATGCCACTTCTTCAATGATCTCCCGCTCTTTTTCGCTGATTTTGTATTCCGCATAATCCAACGGCCGCTTCGTATGCATCAGGAACGGAATTTTTTCCGCAATGTCTTCTCCAAAAACACTCTGTCCTCCCAGAACTGCTGTCAGAGCCGGCACGATCCCCTCGAAATCCTGCTTTAAAATATAGCCCTTTGCCCCGATCCGAAGCGCTTTGATAATATATGCATCGTCTAAAAATGTCGTCAGAAACAGGATCTTCGCCTCAGGATCCGAAAATAAAATCCGCTCTGCCGCTTCAAGACCGGAAATTCCATTCATTCTGATGTCCATCAGCAGAATATCCGGCTGTTCCCTTTCGTACAGGATAACTGCGTCTTCTCCGGAATAGCCAAGCGCGGCTACCGTAATGGCTGCATCCGACTCCAGGATTGTCTTTAAAGAGACGGCGACTAATCTGTCGTCGTCTACGATCACTACTCGCATAAGATCTCCTCCGTTTTTGGAATTGTCATAAATACGGCAAACCCGTCCTGCGCACGAAACAATATCGTTCCTCCCAGCGAATCTGCACGTTCCCTCATATTCTGTAAGCCGATTCCTTTTTCCGGCCTTACTTTTGCATTCGTACCGTTATCTTCTACCGACAGCCGATAAAATCCCGGATGTTCTCGAAAGCAAATCACCATCTTTTTCCCGTTGCTGTGCTTTACGGCATTGGAAACCGCCTCTTTTGCGACGGCAATCAGGCAGTATTTCACCCGTCCCGGAACGGCGTCTGTCATGTCAAAATCCAGTTTCACTTCAAAATCCAAACCGGCAGATTCTGCAATCTCATACGCCGCCTGTTTTAAATCAACCGAATCCTCATGCAGATTGTGCACGCTCTGGCGAATACTGTCCATCGCCGAATTGAGCGTATCTTTTATCTGAAGAAGAAGCTCGTACGTTTCCCCCTGCCTCTCCTTCGTCAAAAGCGCTCCCGTCATCAGCAACGACCGGGACAGCATATGTCCGACGTTATCGTGTATTTCCCGCGCAATCCGATTTCTCTCTTTGAGCGTCGCCAGATAAATTTCGGAATCCTGTTTTTCCAAAAGCACTTTATTTTTCTCCATCAGCGTCAGGTTCAGCTCTGCGCCGCTGTCCCTAATACGGATCAATGCATCTTTCAAACGCTTCTTTTGTTCCGTCGTATAAGAAAGCCAAACACAAAGAGCCGATGTCGCCACCCAATAAACGGCGCACTTTGCGGTCACCGGAAGATACAAAAGCGCCAGAACAAAAAACGGCGCAGTCCACAAGAAATCGTTCCGGCGCAGCATATCATACAGCACGACCGGAAACAGCAAAAGAACCATCGGCCAAACAAGAGCCGACGCAAAAAACAGGGCGTACAACACATATCTTTCTCGTTTTTCTTCTATATAATTACCGAGCGCCCCCGCGGTAACTGCGAAAAGAAATGCAATGACCGGCTCCCTGGCCTCATTTACTCCCAATAGCAGAAACATGCAAAACCCCAGCAATATCAATTTATCGGTAAATACCTCCATCGCATCCGCTCCTTTTTGCCTTCATTGTACCAAACCCCCTGTAACATGAACAGAGTATCTTTAAAAAATGACATTTGTCATGCACGCCGGTGATTCTGTTCACTTTCTTTTTTTTAAACAATTTTATAAAGTAACGGTATAAATCTATGAAACATGACAGAAAGGAATTTCTTATGAGCAAACCTGTGATTAAAATCGAAAATCTTGTCAAACGATACAAAGATTTTATCGCCCTAGACCATTTCAACATCGAGATCCGCGAAGGCGAAATTTTCGGTCTCCTTGGTCCGAACGGTTCCGGCAAAACAACAACCATTAACTGCATTCTCTCGCTTCTTTCCTTTGATAAAGGAAGTATCGAAGTCTTTGGAGAAACGATGCGCCCCGACAGCTATGATTTAAAACGGCAGATTGGCATCGTTATGCAAAACGTCGCCGTTTTTGACACACTGACCGTCTATGAAAATATCGATTACTTCTGCGGACTTTACATCAAAGACAAACGTCTTCGGCAGAAATACGTGGAAGAAGCCATTTCCTTTGTCGAACTGGAACAATTTCGGAAGTTTTATCCGAAAAAGCTCTCCGGGGGCCTGCTGCGCCGTTTAAATATTGCGTGCGGCATCGCCCACAAACCGAAGCTCATTATTTTAGACGAACCGACCGTCGCCGTCGATCCACAGAGCCGGAATAAAATTTTAGAGGGCATCGTCGACTTAAACAAGCAAGGCGCTACGATCATCTACACCTCACATTATATGGAAGAAGTGGAACAGATCTGCACACGGATCGCCATTATGGACGGCGGCAAAAATATCGCCGTCGGCACTTCCGACGAGCTGAAGCAGATGATTAAGAAAAGCGAACAGATCAAAATCGAAGTTCCCATGCTTTCTGACGAACATCTGCGGGGTATCCGTGCGCTTGCTCATGTGTCAAACGCCGCTTATTCCGACTGCCAGCTCAATATTCAGTGCACGGGCGGACGGCATAATCTGGTACATATACTGGAATATCTACAGCAGCACAATCTTTCCTTTGACCGTGTGTATTCCGAACTTCCGACGTTAAACGACGTCTTCTTAGAGATTACCGGAAAAGAGCTGCGCGACAACGCATGAGGGGAGGAAGCGACTTGTTTTTACATGAATTTAAATATGAATGGATCCGCGTGCTGCGGCAAAAAGAAGAATTATTCTGGGTATTACTGTTTCCGATGATTTTAGGAACGCTGTTCCACGTCGCCTTTGGAAACCTGAACAATTCGACAGAAAATTTCCATACGATTCCGGCGGCGGTCTGCCTGGAAACAGGATCCGAAAACGAACCGTTCCGGGAAGTGCTGCACACATTGAGCGAAGAAGATAACGGCACGCCTCTGTTAGAGCTGACGGTTACCGACTGGGATCACGCCGTCGCCCTGCTGGAAGAAAACACGGTACGCGGAATTTTTAAAATCGGAAAAGACGTCACGCTGCACTGCGCGCCGAACGAAAACGCCGCCGCGGCGACGCTTGCTTTAGAACAGAGCATTTTAGAAACCATTTTACGGGAATACCGCACGGGCGCAGGCATTATAGAAAAAATCGCGCAGAAGTCTCCGGAAAAACTAAATGACATCCTTGACATGCTCCAGACAAAAGATTCCTACAAAACCGCGCTTTCTCTTACGCCCGGCAATATGGACAGCATCATACAATACTTTTTTAATCTGATTGCAATGGCATGCCTGTTTACTTCCTTTGCCGGTTCCTATATTGCCATGCACCATCAGGCAAATCTTTCTGCGCTCGGGGCAAGAAAATGTATTTCGCCGAACAGCAAATTTCTTTCCGTCACGGCGCAGCTGTTATCCTGCCTGCTGTCACAGTTTCTGTGCGTTGTCGTAAACATACTGTATCTCGTTTACGTAATTAAAGTTGAATTTGGAACAAATCTGTTTCTGATTCTGCTGACCGCCTGGATCGGATGTATCGTAGGCGTTTCGTTCGGATTTTTTATCGGCAGTATCGGCAGGGTCAGCGAAGCCGCCAAAAACGGCATTATGATTTCTGCATCGCTTCTCTGCTGCTTCTTAAGCGGCCTGATGTTTGATAATATGCGGATGACGGTTGAAAAATTCTGTCCGCTGATCAACGATATCAATCCCGCCGTTTTAATTTCCGACAGCTTTTTAACATTAAATATTTACGGCATAACCGCGCGGTACGGCGCAAATCTTGCCGTTTTACTGTTTATTTCCGCAGGTTTTACCGTTTTGGGCTGTTTGATGATAAGGAGGAAAACGTATGCAAGTCTTTAAAGCATTTTTAAAATCCGCCAGAAAATATCTGCCGATCAATCTGATGTATTTTGTTATTTTCTGCACGATTGCAGTCGCAGCCACCAATTTTAACACGAATAAGGAACATGCTTCATTCCGGACAGCCGCGCTGGATATCGGGATTATTGATAAAGACGGTTCCGATGCGTCAGGGGCGCTGTGTGAGTATTTGGAGTCCATGCATACGCTCACGCCGCTTGCGCAGGAAAAAGAAGTCCTGCTCGATAAGCTCTTTTACCGCACTTTAGACTATGTATTGATTCTGCCGGAAGGATTTGAAGAAGATCTGTTTGCTGGAGAAAAAAAGAATTTATACGAAACGGTTCAGATTCCGGGCGTATACAGCAGCGCGTTTATCGACGAGCAGATCGATTCTTACTTAAAGACGTTGCGGCTTTGCCTTGCCGGCGGATTTACCCCAAAAGACGCGCTTTCTCACACTGCCGCAGAGCTTGCAGCCTCTTCCAACCAGGTGCAGCTCCTGAAACCGGAAGATGATACGCAAACCGATTCCCGCATGTCTGCTGTCTATTATTTTTACCAGTTTCTTGCCTATGTGATCATCAGTATGATCTTGACCGGATTGACGCCGATTTTAACGATTTTTCAGGAAAAAAACCTGGCAAAGCGGATTTCCTGTTCTTCCACAAGCCTGCTGAGCCGCAATCTGCAGATCGCCTTAGGCAGTACGCTCTACTGTCTGGGTATCTGGGTCTTATTTATCGTAACTTCCAGAATCCTCTACGGATCGGCCATATGTTCCAAAGAGGGGCTTTTGTGTATTGCAAACAGTTTTCTGCTGCTTCCGGTCGGCGTTTCCATTTCGCTTATTGTCAGCTGCTTTGCGCCTTCCGGAAACACGATCAATATGATTAACAATATCCTGACGCTTGGCATGAGCTTTCTGTGCGGAATTTTTATTCCGCAGCAGATGTTAGGAAAAGGCGTGCTCGCCTTTTCCAAATTTCTGCCGCTCTACTGGTATATCAAAAACAACGACCTGATCTCCGGTTTTGGCGGAGAACCGTTTACAATGCATGCCTACCGGGCTCATCTGGGAATCCTGGTTCTCTACGGCATCGCACTGTTTTCCTTAGCGCTTGCCATATCGAAATATAAAAGCCTTCGGCAAAAAGCCTAAAACATCAGCAGATCTCCGCTCCCGGCGGCATATTCTTATCCGGCGTAAGCAGCGCAAGCTCTCCGTTTTCGTCTTCCGCGCATAAAAGCATTCCTTCCGAAAGCACGCCCGCCAGTTTTGCCGGTTTTAAGTTCACAAGAACCATGACCTTTTTACCGACCATTTCCTCCGGCGTATAGTGCTTTCGGATGCCGGATACGATCTGTTTTACCTGGCTGCCGATTTTCACCTGGGAACAAAGCAGTTTCTTTGACTTTTCTACCGCTTTGCATTCGAGAATTTCGCCGACCTGAAACTGCATTTTCATAAAATCGTCAAATGTAATCTCCTCTTTCGGCTCAATATCAATCCCCGCTTCTTCCTCGTTTGCTGCCTGCGTCGTTTCTTCTTCCGCAGGATAGCGCTCTTCCACTTTTTTGAGCACTTCATTCAAATCCAGCCTTGCAAACAGAATTTCCGGCTTCTCCGTTACCCTGCCGCCGCTTTCATAATGTCCGAACGTTCCAAGTTCTTCAAACGGAATCTCTTCTGCATGCAATTGAGAAAGAATTTTTTCCGCTGTTTCCGGCATAAAGCTCTTAAGGAGGGACGCGCCGATGCAGATACTCTCGACCAGATGATACAGCACGGTTTCAAGTCTTGGCAGCGTCGCTTCCTCTTTTGCAAGAATCCACGGCGTCGTTTCATCAATATACTTGTTGCAGCGTTTAAACAGATTGAAAATCTCTGTCATAGCGTCCGCCACGCGCAGCTGATCCATTTTTGCTTCCACTGCCGCCGCCGTCCGCGTTACCACGGCTTTCAAATCTTCGTCAACCGCTTCCGTTACGCCGCTGTTTTTCACAACGCCGCCGAAATATTTATTGCTCATGGAAATCGTTCGGTTGACCAGATTTCCCAGCGTATTGGCAAGATCGGAATTCATGCGCTCCACCATCAGCTCCCAGGTAATGATTCCGTCGTTGTCAAACGGCATTTCATGCAGTACAAAATAGCGCACCGCGTCCACGCCGAAAAATTCCGCCAATTCATCCGCATACAGCACATTTCCTTTGGACTTGCTCATCTTGCCGTTTCCCTGGAGAAGCCAGGGATGTCCGAATACCTGTTTCGGGAGCGGAAGGTCTAACGCCATTAAGAAAATCGGCCAATATATCGTATGAAAACGAATAATATCTTTTCCGATCAAATGCAGATCCGCCGGCCAGTTTTTTCGGAACAATGCACCGGAATCTCCGTCTGCGTCATACCCGATCTTTGTAATGTAATTCGTCAGCGCATCCAGCCACACATACACGACATGCTTCGGGTCGAAATCCACCGGAATCCCCCAGCGAAACGATGTCCGCGATACGCACAGATCCTGCAGCCCCGGAAGCAGAAAATTGTTCATCATCTCGTTTTTGCGGGCCGCCGGCTGAATAAACTCCGGATGCGTATGAATATGCTCGATCAGCCGGTCGGCATATTTGCTCATTTTAAAGAAGTACGCCTCTTCTTTTGCGGGCTTTACTTCACGCCCGCAATCCGGGCATTTGCCGTCTGCCAGCTGTGACTGCGTCCAAAACGACTCGCAGGGCGTACAGTAGAGACCCTCATAAGCTCCTTTATAAATATCACCCTTATCGTATAATTTCTTAAAAATTTTCTGTACCTGTGCTTCATGGTCTGCGTCAGTCGTACGAACAAAATTGTCATACGAAGTATTCATCAGATCCCAGATCCGCTTTACTTCGGCTGCGATCTTATCCACATGCTCTTTCGGCGTGATATTCTCCGCCTCTGCTTTTTCCTGAATCTTCTGTCCGTGTTCGTCTGTTCCGGTCTGAAAATACACATCATATCCCTGCTGCCTTTTAAATCTTGCAATCGCGTCTGCAAGCACGATTTCATACGTATTGCCGATATGCGGCTTGCCGGACGTATAAGCGATCGCGGTCGTCATATAAAATTTTCCTCTGCTGCTCATAACTGCCTCCTTACATTGTTGTAATAAAAAAGTCCCGTCCCCAAACATTGTTGAAGACGAGACGTTACTCCCGTGTTACCACTTCCATTCGTCGATGCCTTACGGCACAGACCTCCGTGCGTACCGGTTCGTTCCGATATGCTTCCGCTGTAACAGGCGGACCTGTCCGGGATTATCCTGCTTACGGTTCATCCCGTCTGCTCCAAAGCCATCTTCCGTAAAACTTCCGTCATCTCCTCACAGCCCCACAAACGATCTCCCTGCTGCCCTTTGTTCGGACAATTGCCGGTATTTCCCCGGCAAAAAACAGTTCGATCCGCCTGCAGTAGAGATTTCTCTGTAAACTTCCATTTCACGTACTCTCTTTTTCACCGCATTTCACTTGTTTCAGACTACCATGCCAAGCGCAATCTGTCAAGGCATTTGAAGATCGTCGTCTTTGATTTCTTCTTTCGGTTCTTCTGCAGCAACGTCCGCTTCCGGCACATCTTCTTTTACGACTACGACAAGCTTTGCACCGCAAACGCTGCAGTATTCCGCCGTATCGGATGCCTGCGCGCCGCATTCCTGGCAGACTCTCGCTTTTTTCAATTCGAGAATTTTAAGCTCCATCTGCGCAATTGCTTCCAGCGCTTCATCGATGTGTTCGATCCATGCTTTCTGCTCGCCTTCTTCTTCTTTGTGTTCCTGATAGTACCATTTTCCAAGCGCCGCATACTGTTCTTTGATAAAGTCTTCTTTTGCTTTCATATCCAGTTTCAGTTTTGCAATGCCCGAAACGTCCTTTGCTTTCTGCGTCACGTCTCTGCTCACACTTACGATGGTATCCCCAAGTCTTTCAAAAAAATCCATATTCCGTACTCCTTTCTGATCCGCTTTCTTTATTATATCAATTATATCACAATTTAGGAGCCTGAAACGGGAATTTTACAATTATTTTTGTGCCCGCGCCCTCGCTGCTCTCCAATGTAAGCTCCGCCTGATGCTGTACGACAATATGTTTGACAATTGCAAGCCCAAGGCCCGTACCGCCGGTTGATTTTGAACGGCTTTTATCGACCCGGTAAAACCGCTCAAATACGCGTTCCCTGTGTTCTCCGGGGATTCCGATTCCCGTATCTTCTACTTCAAGCATCGGCTGAGCGTCTGCGTTTCTTATGCGGATCCATACCGTGCCCCCTTTGACATTATACCGAATCGCATTGCTGACAAGATTATACAGCAGTTCGTCGATTAAATTTTTTCCGGCATACAGCATCACATGTTCTCCGGAAAGAATCAGTTTTACTTCCTGCTTTTTTGCAGGAAGCTCCATCATATCCACCGTATTTTCGGCAAGCAAAAACAGATCGAACGTTTCAAACGGAATCTTAAATTCCTCATCGTCCAGCTCAGAAAGCTTTATAATATCATTGATTAACATGATCAGACGGCTGGAATTGGCATGGATCTGCTTTGCAAAATGCCGAATATCTTCTTCTTTCGCCATCCCGTTTTCCATCAGCTCCGCATAGCCGGAAATTGCCGTTAAGGGCGTCTTTAATTCATGGGAAACATTTGCCGTAAATTCCTGGCGCATCTTGGCATGCCGCAGTATATTTTTATGCTGTTCCTTAATCGTGATCACAAACGGACGGATTTCTTCATATACTTCCGACTTGTCCAAAAGCAGAAGATTCTCCGCCATCCGCTCGATCGGTTCCGCCATCCGCTTTGTCAGATAATGCGCAAGAAATGCGCACAGCAGAAATGTTGCCAGTGAAATCGCCAGAATAATCAGCCCCGTATTCACCATAACCCTGGAAATACTGCCGCTTTGTTTTGCAATCCGCAGCACGCTCCCGTTCTCTAACCGTTCCGCATAATAAAATGTGTGCGTGGACAGCGTTGCCGACCAGCGGACATTTACCGCCATACCGAATTGTTTTGCCTGCTTTATTTCCGGGCGGCCGCTGTGGTTTTCCATCGCGGCGCCGTCTGCCTGACTCTCATAGAGCACGCTGCCGTCCCGATCCACCCAGGTGATCCGCATTTCATCTTTTCCAATCGTAAGTTTTTCCGGATCCGTCTGCCGAATGATATGCGCATATGCCTTTAAATCGGCAAATACCTGATCCTCTAAAACATTATAAAACAATGCTGTGGACACAAGCGCCGTAATCACGATGGCAGCGGCACAAAGCGCCATAAACTGTACATTAATCTTCTTTTTCATACCAGCCGATACCCTACGTTGCGAACCGTTTTAATCAAAGCGCCTCCGTCCCCCAGTTTCTGCCGCAGCGTCTTAATATGCATATCCACGGTACGGCTCTCTCCCTCATAATCAAATCCCCAGACCTGATTCATGATCTTATCTCTGGACAAAACGATACCCTCGTTCAGCATCAGATAGTGCAGAAGTTCAAATTCCTTAAACGTAAGCTCACAGGTTTTCCCACTGACCGTTACCGTATGTCTCTGCCCGTCTAGCGCAATGCAGCCGCAGCAGATCTGTTCCGTCCCCGGAATTCTCTCAATCCTGCGCAGCAGGGCTTTTACGCGGGAGATCAGTTCCATCACCCCAAACGGCTTTGTCATATAATCGTCTGCTCCAAGATCAAGTCCTTTGACTTTGTCGATTTCCGTTGATTTTGCCGTTACCATTAAAACCGGTATCTGCTTCATATCCGGATCCGCCCGCAATTTTGCCAAAACCGTAAGCCCGTCTTCTTCCGGAAGCATAATATCCAGGATCACCAGAGACGGCATCTTTTTTCTGGCTGCCGAAAACATCCGGTCGCCTCGGTCAAACTCTTCTACTTCAAATCCGCTGTTTTTTAATGCGTACCGTTCAATTTCACGGATATTTACATCGTCTTCTACTATATATATCGTCGCCATATGCTCCTCCCGCGGGTATTTTTTGAAAGATTACGTTTTATTTTTTCCCAGACTGTACTCTGCCTGCAGCAATTCCACCTGCCGTTCAAAGGAAAGATTTTCTTCTTTTAAATGTGTGACATAGCTGTGCGCTTCCAGTTCCGTATCCTGTTCCTGGATCAAACAGACCGCAATATTGGAACAGTGATCGGCAACTCTCTCGTAGCTCGTCGCGATATCGGATAAGAGCAGTCCCAGTTCTATCGTGCATTTTCCTTTGCGCAGGCGCTTAATATGCCGCTTTTTAATCTCTTTATTCAGCTCATCGATCACTTCTTCCAAGGGTTCTACCGTCAGCGCCTCCCTCTCGCTGCCGCAGGTAAACGCGCCGACCGTCCGATCGAGAATCTCTTCCACAGCGTTTCCGTATATCCCCATTTCCTCTACCGCTTTTTTGGAAAAACTGAGTTTGCGCCGGTTCATTTCCCTTGCAGCCTCCGCCACATTGACGGCATGGTCGGAAATACGTTCCAGATCCGTGATACAATGCAGCAGCGTCGAAACGTTTTGACTGTCGTGATACGCCAGATTGCTGCCGCTTAATTTCGTCAGATAATTGCCGAGCTTATCCTGATATACATCGATCCTGTTTTCCAAAGCAATCACCTCTTCCAGCCGTTCTTTGGAACATTCCTCCAAAGAGCCGATTGCCATCAGAAAACATTCTTTTGACAGCTTTGCCATCTTATTTGCCAGGCTCCTGCACTGTTCAATCGCAAATCCAGGCGTTTTTAAAAACCGATCGTCTAAAATCTGAAACTCCAGATCCTCTTCCGACGTCTTTTCCTCCTCGGAAACGGGGATCGTAAGATATGCCATCTTTTCCAGCCCGCGAATAAACGGTAAGAGCAGGAACGTAGTAAACAGGTTAAAGATACTGTGGATCAATGCGATCGATGCAGCGCCCGCCGTTTGATCGGAAAACTCAAATCCGATGACTGCATCCAAGCCAAAATACAGCGCCATAAATACGGCGGAACCGATCAGATTAAAATACAAATGTACAAATGCCGCACGTTTCGCACTCTTACTCGTACCGATCGCAGACAGCATCGCCGTCACACAGGTTCCGATATTCTGTCCCATAATGATCGGTATCACAGAACCGTATGTGAATGCGCCCGTCACCGAAAGTGCCTGTAAAATACCTACCGAAGCAGACGAGGACTGGATCACTGCCGTCAAAACCGCGCCTACGAAAACGCCCAACAGCGGATTTTGAAACATGGTAAGTATTCCGGTAAACTCCGGCACATCCGCCAGCGGCTTAACGGCTCCGCTCATCGTCTCCATACCGAACATTAATACCGAAAAGCCGAGAAAAATTTCTCCCAGATCTCTTTTTCTTCCTTGTTTGCCGGACAGATACAAAATAATGCCGACCGCCGCCAGAACAGGAGAAAATGACGAAGGTTTTAACAGACGGATCCAGACGCTCTCCCCTTCGATTCCGGTCAGGCTTAAGATCCAAGACGTTGCCGTTGTCCCCACATTTGCTCCCATAATAATCCCGATTGCCTGAGACAGTTTCATAATTCCGGAATTTACGAACCCCACGACCATAACCGTTGTCGCCGACGAAGACTGAATGACCGCCGTTACGCCTGCGCCGAGCAGCACGGCTTTCAGCGGATTTGAGGTCAAACGCTCCAACAGTCTCTCCAGTCTTCCGCCGGAAAGTTTTTCCAGTCCGCTCCCCATTACACTCATACCAAACAAAAATAATGCCAAACCGCCGACTAACGTCAGCACACCAAAAATATCCATCATAACCTCCATCATAAGCGCCCGGATGTTCCCGCGCTATAGTTTCATTATAACCGTATTGCCTGTATCATACCCACATGATGTAAAACAGACAAGCGTTTTATGTAAAATCTAAGTAAAAATATTCCATTCATAAATATTTTACACATTTTTTACGATTTTTCACATAAATATAATAGTGGAGTCAAAAATCCTGATGTATACTTTATTAGACCGCTTCGAAGAAGCGCGTCATGCGGGATGCCCTTTGGGTATCAGAACTACAGTAAATCATGCGATACGAGGTGAACCGATGGATCATACCGAAATTTATGATTCTGCAGACAGAAAGGAAACAGACAAAATCAATACATTAAATGAACATTTATCGGACGCTGAATTTCTATTAAAGAAAAACTGGACGATTCAGACGATAGAATTTAAACTGAATATGATCGACTTAGAATTATCAAACACATATAACCGGACCGTGATGCAGAAAGTAGAGCACCGAATCAAAAAAGCGGACAGTATTTCCCGCAAGCTGATCAAAAAGGGCCATGCTCCTACTTTTGAAAACGCCGTCCGAACGCTCAACGACATTGTCGGCATACGCGTCGTATGCCTCTACAGCGACGATGTCTATAAAATTGCGGAATTGTTAAAACAGCAGAAAGACTTTACCTTAGTCAACGAAAAAGATTACATTAAACATCCAAAAAAAAGCGGCTACCAGAGCCTGCATTTAATTATGGATGTTCCTCTTGTTTTTTATGACACAACCGAATACCAGCGCGTAGAAATCCAGATCCGCACCGTTGCCATGGATTTCTGGGCAGGCGTAGATAACCACATCTGTTATAAAAAAAGTCCGGAAGATATCAAAAAAGCAGAAAAAGATCTGAAAATGTATTCCAGCGTGATCAGCAATATTGACCGTCAAATGCTTAATCTTAGAAAAAAAGTAGAAAATTCTTTTCAGGCTCCGTCAAATCTCTGACGGAGCCTGATACATCCGCCGGCGTACCGGATAGCCTTCCGCACGGCAGACGATGATCAAAACCCGTTAAAAATGAAATTCCACATTTGAAAACAGGGTTCCCTTTTTATAAATATCCGTTTTGTGATTGGACGGCCGTTGGAATGGGGCAGACAGTTTGCGGACCGTTCCGTTCTTTTTTTCCTGTCCCGTCTTTTGATTGGAAGCACGTTCTTGTTCTGCCGCCTGTTTCATTTCTAAGGACGCGTCCGAAAGAAATCCCATTTTGGCGCCCTGAAGCCGAGAAGCTTTTTTCTGCAGTTTCTCCAGCTCCTGTTTTTTATATTCCGTATCCCTTCCAAGCATCTCGTCCTGCTTGATCTCTCCCTGCAGCACTCGTACGCGCCCTTCCATTGCCTGCGCCATATTTCCATGCGCCGTTGCGTGGTTTAAGGAAGCATCTGCGGTAACAATCGCTTTCATGCCGGTCTGAGTGAGACCCTCCGGAAACAGTTCTTCTTCTTTTGGATCTGTGCTCTGTTCTTTTCGTAATTCCTCCGACGCATTCTTTTTTTGTTCCTGCTCCTGCCGTTTTACTTCCATTTGGCGCTGCTTTAACTGTTGGTTTAACTCTGCGATCTGCCGTCTCAATTCCTGCTGCTTTTTCTGTTTTTCTTCTTCATTCAGCTCTCTGCTCGCAGATAATTCTTTCAGGCGATTTTTTGCGCCGGCAATCCGATCCTGAAACTCTCTGCTTTCAGAATCCATTGCCTGATTACCTGCAGCCGTTTCTTCTGTCTTTGTATACATTTTACTGACATTATATATTTTCACCCGGTTCCCTCCTGCCCATTTTACATCCATGTAATCATTTTGATCCCCTACGAATACCGCCACATGTCACATTGCTGTAGAATAGTCTCATAAGGTATATCGTTTATTTCGGCATTTTTCCCGAATTTATTAACATATTTTTTGAAAATACTGGTAAAAATGTATACCGTCAGACCATTTACGATTCTTTTACGGTATCCGATTCCGATGTTCAGACTTATTTATAAATCACTCTGCAGAACTTCTTCTTTCCGCGCTTTAGCACAAAATCCTGCGCCATAATTTCTTCCGGCGTATAGGTTTTTCGAATATCCGTGATCTTTTCTCCGTTTACGGTCACGCCGCCCTGCTCTACGTTCCGGCGCGCCTGCGCCCTCGATTCTGCCAGCGATGCGCTCACCAATAATCCCAGAATATCAATGCAGCCGTCCCGCAGATCCGTTTCCGTAATCGCTGCCGTCGGCATTTCCGCCGCATTTCCGCCGGAAAACAGCGCTTTAGCGCTCTCTTTGGCCCTTTTTGCCTCTTCTTCCCCATGTACCAGCTCGGTCAGTTCATACGCAAGGATTTCTTTCGCCTCATTTAACTGGCTTCCTTCCCAGGATTCCATCACCGTAATCTCTTCCAGCGGAAGAAACGTAAGCATTTTGATGCATTTTAACACATCCGCATCGGAAACATTTCTCCAATACTGGTAAAATTCAAATGGCGTTGTCTTTTGCGGGTCCAGCCAAACGGCACCGGACTGTGTTTTCCCCATTTTCTTTCCTTCGGAATTGAGCAGCAGGTTGATCGTCATTGCATAAGCGTCTTTTCCCAGTTTCCGGCGGATCAATTCCGTTCCGCCGAGCATATTGCTCCACTGATCGTCCCCGCCGAACTGCATATTACAGCCGTACTTTTGGTACAGCACATAAAAGTCATAACTTTGCATGATCATATAGTTGAATTCCAGAAAACTTAAGCCTTTTTCCATACGCTGTTTATAACATTCTGCCGTCAGCATCCGGTTCACCGAAAAATGCGTTCCCACATCCCGAAGCACATCGATATAATTCAGCTCCAGCAGCCAGTCGGCATTGTTCACCATCAGCGCTTTATCGTCGGAAAAATCTATAAACCGGCTCATCTGGCGTTTAAAACAGTCGCAGTTGTGCTGTATTGTCTCCGGCGTCATCATCTGGCGCAAATCGCTGCGTCCCGACGGATCTCCGATCCTTGCCGTTCCGCCGCCGATCAAAGCAATCGGTTTATTTCCCGCCATCTGCAGCCGCTTCATCAGGCAAAGCGCCATAAAATGCCCTACATGCAGGCTGTCGGCTGTCGGATCAAATCCGATATAAAACACGGCTTTTCCATTATTGATCATTTCCTTAATCTCTTCCTCATCCGTTACCTGGGCAATTAATCCTCTTGCCACCAACTCATCGTATAATGTCATATGTTCTCTCCTTTTCATCGTTCCGGCGATCTTAAGAACCCCTGCGTCTTCTTTTACGCCAATCATAAAAAGCCTTCCGGCCATTAAAGGAAGAAGACTTCTCTGTTCGTGTTACCACCCTGAAGTTAGATTCATTATAGAAACTTACACATATTTTGTCAATGAAAACCATAAATTTGACCCGTTCCAAGCGCAGACATACGAAAAGACGGCTGCTGCCGCCCTCTCATATATTCCGCTTCTGCCCTGCTCTACAGGCAATATCGATCCAATACCGCCCGCACTGCGCCCGGACCTTTGCACATTTCAGTAAAATAACTGCATACGCACTCTGCAAGCCCCGCTTCATACAGATTCACTCCAAAAATCCTGGCGTCGCTTAAAATCGGACGCAGCGCCTCCGTATCTGCCCCTCCGTTCTGCTCTGCTTTCATGACATACGGGCAGACGGCGGATAACAGCGGGTCGGGACTTAGCTCAAATGCATTGCCCCGATCGTCCACACCCGTCAGGTATCGAAGCCATCCGGCAAATACCAGAGGTATTTTTTTCAGATCCGATACACGCAAACGCCCGTCATTTTCGTATGCTTTTATGGTCTCTCCAAACCGAACGGCGAGCTTTTGCGACGTATCGGTTGCAATACGCTGGGGCGTATCCGGCATAAACGGATTCGGAAACCGGACGTTTAACACGGTATCGATAAACTCTTTCGGATCTATGATTCCGGGATGTACCACCACCGGGAGTCCTTCCGTATAACCGACTGCTTCCACCAGTTTTCTAAGCGCTGGATCTTTCATCTCTTCGGCAATTGACGTAAATCCCAAAAGACAGCCGAACACGGCAAGCGTCGTATGCAGCGGATTTAAACAGGTACAGACTTTCATTTTTTCTGCCTGTTCCACGGTTTCTCTCGTCGTAAACAAAAAACCCGCCTTCTCAAGCTTTGGCCTGCCGTTTGGAAAAGCGTCTTCAATCACCAGATATTCGCATTCCTCCGCGTTGACAAACAACGCTGCATACGTATGTTTGGCAGTCACTACCGCTTCTAAGTCTTCTACTCCGTCTTTCCTTAAATCTGCTTCGATCGCCGCATCGGGACGCGGCGTAATTTTATCGATCATCGTCCAGGGAAACGACACGCAGTCTGCATTACAGACATATTCCCAAAATCCCCGGTCCGTCAAGCCGTTTTGCATCCAGTGTTCGGCAAACGCACAGACTGCCGCGTACAGTTTGTCCCCGTTGTGGGAACAGTTATCCATGCTTACCAGCGCGATCGGATATTTCCCGTTTCGATATCTCTCATATAAAAGCGACGTTACTTTTCCGATATAGCTGGACGGTCGGTCAGGTCCGTTTTTAAAATCTTTTTCCACGTCAGGCAGCGTTTCTTTTTTCCCGTTTTTTAAACTGTACCCTTTTTCCGTAATCGTAAAAGAAGCCATCTGAAGAGTTTCCTGACAAAAAATTTCTTTCAGCCGAAGGTAATCCGTATCGTTTTCCGAATCAAGTGCAAGCGATTCCACAATACTTCCGATCACGGTTTTTTCCACGGTTCCGTCTGCTTTTAACGTAACCAGAATCGTATAATCGTCATGCGGGCGGTTCATCTTTTCAATAATCTCATAATCATACCCTTCCGCCACGATCAGCCCCCGGTCCATAACATTCTCATTCAGCAGTTTCTGAACCGCATTTGCCTGGTATGCGCGGAAGAGATTCCCCGCGCCAAAATGAACCCAGACCGGCTGTTGTTTTGTACGCCCGGCAACCGCTTCCCTGTCAAATTCCGGCAGCCGATAACCTGCGCTCTCCCATTGCGCCCGATTATTGACGCCTTGTGTATTTAATTTCATCCTGCACTCCTTTTATCATTTTTCTCAATTGCTTCCCAAAGACCGTTCAGATAAACGGCCCCTAATGCCCTGTCATAAAGACCATATCCGGGCATCGCTTTTTCTCCCCATATCATCCGCCCGTGATCAGGACGGATCGGACCGTGAAAACCGATCTCATACAGCGCTTTCATGATCTCATACATATCAAAATTTCCGTCGTTCGATACATGCGCCGCTTCTTCAAAATCAGTCGGCGAATTGAATTTTAAATTGCGCACATGGGCAAAATGTATTCTTCCCTTTAAAGCACGTATCATATCCGGCAGGTCATTCTTTAGATTGGTTCCATAGGAGCCGGAACAAAACGTCACGCCGTTGTGCGGGTTGTCTACCATCCGAATCATACGCAGAATATTTTCCTTATTGATAATGATTCTTGGAAGCCCGAATACGCTCCACGCCGGATCGTCCGGATGAATTGCCATATTGATATCATACGCATCGCAGACGGGCATAATCCTCTCCAGAAAATATTTTAAATTCGCAAACAGCGCTTCATCGTCTATGCCCCGGTACATTGCAAATAATTCTCTGACCCGTTCCATGCGTTCCGGTTCCCAGCCCGGCATCACCGTACCGTTCATGTCGTCTGCAATCGACGCAAACATACGGTCCGGATCCAACCGATCTACCGCTTCCTGGGTATATGCCAATACCGTAGAACCGTCCGGCCGCATTCTTGCAAGCTCCGTTCTTGTCCAGTCGAATACCGGCATAAAATTATAGCAGACCAGGTGAATATCTTCTCTTCCAAGATGTTCCAGCGTCTTACAGTAATGTTGGATGTATGTCTCTCTCTCCTGCGCTCCTGTTTTGATGCTTTCGTGAACATTGACGCTTTCAATCCCCGAAACGTGAAGTCCCGCCGATTCCACTTCTTCTTTCATCGCCCGGATCCTTTCCCGGCTCCATACTTCCCCCGGCGCAGTGTCATACAGTGTCGTAATCACCCCGGTTACGCCCGGAATCTGACGAATCTGCTGCAGTGTTACAGTATCATGGGCAGCGCCGTACCATCGTAATGTCATTTCCATGATCGAAACCCCTTTCTGTACAAAAAAATTATCTTACTTAAATTATGAATCATTCTGTCCGAAAAAATACCACCTGGATTTCTTGTCTCTCAAAGCTTCATTTGTCTTGATTTTATTGCAATCCTGTTTTAAAATGAAATCTGTGAGAATTTAGAAAATTCCGGATTAAATAAGGAGGCAGCTATATGCAAAAACGTATTTTAGTAGTGGATGACGACACAATGAATTTGAAAAGAACAATGATCATTTTGAAGAAGCACTATGACGTGCTTCTTGCAGAATCAGGACAGGAAGCTCTTGATATTCTTAAGAATGAAATTATCGACTTGGTTCTGCTTGATATAGCAATGCCGGAAATGGACGGCATGGAAACCTTTCAGCGCATGAAAGATTATGCCGAGGATATTCCCGTTATTTTTCTTACAGCGTCCGGATATGAAGACGACGTTTTGAACGCAATTATGCTTGGAGCTGTAAACTACCTGAAAAAACCGTTTCTTCCGCAGGAACTGTTAAAACGTGTTGCAAAAGGATCGGAGCAGAAATGAGAACGAAAATTCAGACCAGCATCCACCTCCTCCTTGCCAGCATCGTCACCATATTCGGTATTTTTTTAATTTTGATTATATTCGCTATGTCATGGGAACCTTGGATGGTTCCCATCATTGTGATTGGAAATTCAGTTATATGGTGTCTGCATATTACAAGAAGCGGTACGGATGCTTTTTATGAAAATTTATGCGTCAGCCTGCTGATGATCGGATTTTTTTTCTTTGGAGTACATAAAGGCATCCTGTATGACATACCTGCCGTAGCCTGCATACTCGTTCTTATTTTTTCCATGTTTGACAAAAAACGGCTGCTGTATCTGCTGAACGCTCTATATGTTTTAGATCTTTTATATCAGGGCTTTTTCCTTCGCACCATAACCAAAGATATGGACGCGCAGGAGTTTATCCGCCTGGGACTGGGCGCTGCCGTGGCAGCGGGCGCAACGGCAATCGCCAGATATCGGATCAATCGAAGGCAGCAATCCAGAAAATGGTATGATAAAACCCTGGAAGAACTGGAAACGGCAGGACGGCAGAACGCAGAATTTTTATCCAATGTATCACATGAATTTCGGACCCCAATCAACATGGTCCTTGGAATCAGCGAAGTCACTTTAGAAAAAGACATTTCTCCCGAAATCCGTGAAGACATCCATTCCATACAAATGGCGGGCAAACGTCTCTCCAATCAGATTAACAACATCCTTGACTATACAGAGATTGTGGAAGGCACATTAATACCGGCAAAAGAATCCTATATGATCACCTCTATACTCAATGACATTATTACGATGACTGCAATGCAAAACAACAGGCAGCATCTGGAAATGGTGTTTGATATTGATCCACGGATGCCATCGGTTCTGATCGGAGATGCGGAAAAAATTTCCCATGTCCTTAAGATCTTACTGGAAAATTCGATTAAATTTACGGAAGAAGGCGGTATCGATGTCCGCATTGATTTCAGAACAGAAAGCTACGGCGTAAATCTGATCATAGATATCTACGATACCGGCATCGGCATGACAACTTCGCAGATTTCACAGATGTGCGATGATTTTTATCAGGCGGATTCCACAAGCAGCCGTTTTGCCGGAGGATTGGGTCTGGGAATTCCGATTGCACAGGGACTTTTACATGCCATGGGAGGATTTATCCATTTTGACAGCAAAAGCCAGGAAGGACTTCATGCCCATATTACCATTCCTCAGGGGGTGGCAGACGATACGCCGGCGCTTCAGCTTGCCAATGCAGGAGATCTTTGTATTGCATGTTATTTCCGCCCGGAAAAATACAATGGCGACGCAGTAAGAAGCTACTATGACAATATGATCCTGCACATGGTGGAAGGTCTTGATCTAGAAGGGTATCAGGCTCATAATTTTGAAGGACTCCTAAAGCTGCAGAACACACATACGCTTACCCATGTATTCATTGCACAGGCAGAATATAACGAGAACAGTTCTTATTACGAAGAGCTTTCCCGTACTCTTCAGGTAGTAGTGATCGCAGAAAAAGATTTTATGTTAAAAAGAGACAGCCGGCTGCTGGTGATACATAAACCGTTTTTTGCACTTTCTGTCGTCAATCTTTTAAACGGACAGATAAAAGAAAACGGATTTGACGAAGCACAGGCCGCAGGCCGCAGGCCGTTTTCCTGCGTGAACGTCCATGTACTTGCCGTTGACGACGAGGAGATGAACCTTGTGGTCGCAAAAGGCGTCCTCGGCAGTTACGGGATTCAGGTTGACACCTGCCTGAGCGGTCGGGAAGCCGTCAAACGCTGTACCGGCATTGCTTATGATATTGTATTTTTGGATCATATGATGCCGGGATTCGACGGAGTGGAAACGTTAAAACAGATTCGGGAGATTAACAACGGCATGTATCAGGATCTTCCGATCATTGCGTTAACGGCAAATACCATCAGCGGCGCAAGAGAAATGTTCCGTCATGAGGGATTTACGGAATTTATACCAAAACCGATTGAACGAGCCGTTCTGGAACGGGTACTGCGCAAAGTTCTTCCAAAGCGCTGCATACAATACAATACAGCTCCCGCCTCTTCCAGCAATATACAACAACCGTCAGATTCCGTCCCGGATCCGACGGAAACGAAGGAAGCTCCTCAAACTATGGCTTCTGTTCCGGATACTTCCATGCCGGAAGATACGTCTGTCGGCGAATCGTCTGCTGTATCGTTTGACCCTCTGGAACAGATCGGCATTAACGTACAGCTTGGGTTGGATTATTGCTGCGGAGACGACGATTTCTATCTGGAAATGCTGCGCACGTTCCGTTCGCAGGGCGCCGCAAAAAAAGATGAAATCATCGCGCTTTATGAATCGGCAAACTGGAAAGATTACACGATCAAAGTGCATGCCTTAAAAAGCACTGCCCTGACAATCGGCGCCGAAAAACTTTCCGAACAGGCAAAAATGCTGGAACAGGCGGGAAAAAAGAACGACACAGACTATATCCGGCAAAATCATCTTCAGCTGCTTGATTTATATGACGAAACATGTAAATGCATTGCCGCGCTATAGGACTACAAATCATGAAACAAAGCAATCCTAACATAACAGGAGGAATCACCAGATGTTGAAAAAATGGTTTGATATTATCTTTGACCATAGGATCAGCCTGAGGGAACGTATGTTCCGGATCGTCACAGGTATCTGTATGGTTTCGCTGATGGTCATACTGCCTATGGGAAGAAACCTTTTGAATCTGATTATACTGGCAGCCAGTCTTCTCCTTATCTACATTGTCACAAAAATCAGTATTCAAAAAGAATGTATCAATGGGGGAGCGACAGTCATTACCATCCTGCTCCTTATACTTTTTCCGCTGAGCTTTTTTACAGCAGGCGGCTTTTACAGCGGAATGCCGGAATGGTTCGTACTTTGCTTTATATATATCAGTATCACCCTGGAAGGAAGACGGAAAAGCATACTGTTTCTCTTCTGTACAATGGAAACTCTGCTTTGTTATTACATAGCCTTTTATTTTCCAGAATTTGTATCGCAGAATACGCAGAAACATTCCTTTTTTGATTCTGCCAGTTCTGTCATATTGGTAGGCATGCTGACCAGCGTGCTGATTATGTTCCTGAACAAATTGTATGAAGATGAAAATAAACTTTCCAGACAGCAAAAGAAAGAAATTGAAGAACTCAATAAAGCGGAAAATCACTTTTTCTCCAGCATGAGCCATGAAATCCGTACTCCGATTAATACGATCATCGGATTAAACGAAATTATCCTGCGGCAGGACATCCCGGACGATATAGCCGAAAATGCACGGAACATTCAGGGAGCCAGCAAAATGCTGCTCACGCTGATCAATGACATTCTGGATCTTTCTAAGATTAAGTCCGGAAAAATGGAAATCGTAAACGTTTCTTATGAAACAGGCGCCCTTTTTTCAGAAATCGTAAACATGATCTGGATCAAAGCAAAACAAAAAGGCCTGGAATTTAAGCTGCATGTAGATTCTTCTATCCCAAGCATGCTCTGCGGGGACGAAGTCAGGATCAAGCAGGTTCTGATCAACCTGTTGAACAATGCCGTAAAATACACAACCGAGGGATCCGTCACGCTTTCCGTCCGCTGTGAACGGCTGTCATTAAACCGGGTACGCGTCTGGTATGCAGTCGAAGATACCGGTCTTGGCGTAAAAAAAGAAAACATTCCTTATATTTTCAATGCGTTCAAACGGGTAGACCAGGAAAAAAACCGCCATATCGAGGGAACGGGACTCGGACTCAGCATTGTCCATCAGCTGGTTGAGCTGATGGGCGGAGAGATCAGTGTAAACAGCGTTTATACCAAAGGTTCCACCTTTCTTGTCATGTTAGAACAGGATATCGTAGACAATAAAGAACTTGGAACATTTACGCTGGCTTCCCGCACAAAAATTCATGACAAAGACCAATACCGGCAGAGTTTTGAAGCCCCCAAAGCGCATATACTGGTTGTGGACGACAATGAGATGAATCTGATCGTCGTACAAAAGCTGCTTGCCGACACGAAAATTCAGATCGATACGGCGCCCGACGGAGCGGAATGTCTGAAACTAACGCAGAAATTCCACTATGACGGTATTCTGATGGATCATTTGATGCCGGAAATGGACGGCATACAATGTCTGCATGCCTTGCGTTCGCAGCCTGGCGGATTATGTCAGGATGTGCCCGTGATTGCACTGACAGCCAATGCCGGAAGCGATAATCAGCTTCTCTACCGCAAAGAAGGCTTTAGCGGTTATCTTGCAAAACCGGTCAGCGGTGCCCTGCTGGAAGCAGCTGTGCTGAGTATTCTGCCGCGGGAACTGGTAAAATTAAGCGACGAAACGGTTCAGTCAGAAATTGGAAAAGACATACTTATTTTTGAGAAAGCGCAGAGGCTTCCTCTTATGATTACAACCGACAGCGTATGCGACCTTCCCGAATCTTTCATAAAAGAATTTAATATATCAATCTGTCCGTACTATGTCTGTACAGACCATGGGCGATTTTTAGACGAACGGGAAATCAAAGCAGACGAACTCCTGCCGCACTTATTGGAAGGGGACAGCGGCTTTTCCCAGCCTCCGGATGTAATAGATTATGAACACTTTTTCGCGGAAAATCTGACGGAAACACAAAATATCATTCATATAGCAATGGCAAAACATGCCAGCGACGGATACGCCAATGCGAAAGAAGCAGCAAAATCGTTTGAAAACGTAACGGTAATTGATTCCGGACATCTTTCCAGCAGTCTCGGCCTGATCGTATTGTATGCAGCGTCTATGGCAGAAAATCACGCTACGCGGTCAGAAGTTGTAAAAACCGTAAAATATCTCCGACGCTATATTTCTTCGGCATTTATTATTGACAGCACACATATGATGTGTCAGTCCGGTCATATTTCCAAAAAAATACAGGTTCTCTGCGACGCGCTTCTGCTGCATCCGATCATTATACTCAGGAAAAGCAAAATGGTAGTCGGAAGCATAGAAATGGGCAGTTTTGAACATGTTGCAAAACGTTATGTACGGAAAGTCCTCCTGCATCCAAGAAATATTGACACTCGTATTCTCTTTATCACATATGCCGGAATCGATGAAAAAAGCCTCAAATATATTCAGGAGCTGGTACAGCAGTATTGTCCGTTTGAACGGGTTTACCTGCAGAAAGCGTCCTCTGCAATTGCCTGTAACTGCGGTTCTGGTTCCTTTGGCCTGCTGTTTATGAGAAAAAATGATGCACTCATTACACTTTCGGAATCGTCAAAAGCAAATATGCCGGAGTAATAAACACTAAAACGCGGGACTGTTGCACAATTTTTATTTTGTACAGCAGTCCCGTGTTTCATCATTTCTAATATAAATCATCTGATTTTTATATAGGTCTGGCTTCTATTTGATTTTAATCTTTTTATTCAATCCCGCCTTTTTCAGAAGTTTTGTATAATCTTTTCGTTTCTTGGCAGGAACTTTGATTACGGCCTTTTTGCTGATCCCCTGAAAAGCATGTTTTCCGATTTTCTTTATTCCTTTGCTTTTGATTGTAATGGTTTTCATCGCTGTGCATCCGCGAAATGCCTTATTTCCAATCTCTTTTAATTTTGTGCTTTTGATCACAGTCTTCTTTAATTTTTTACAGCTTGCAAATGCATTCTTTCCGATTTGCTCCACATTTTTTCCGATCGTAACTTCCGCCGCTTTTTTCTTTGTAAATGCAGAACTTTGAATCGATGTGACGCGGTAACTCTTATTTCCAAAAACAACCGTATCCGGAATACGGATCACCTGTTCCGAATCTTTTTGAATTCCTGCCGCCTCTGCCGTAGAATCGCCTGTAATCCGGTACAGATAATTTCCACTTGCATATGTATTGCCTATTGTAATCTTCTGTTCCTGACCCGCCTGCTCCAGCATACGCAGCGTCTCTTCTGCATCGGTCAATATTTTTACGACACTTCCCGGAATCCTCTGTTTCTGTATATCCGTCAGGGCGTCATATGCCTTCCTGGCGGTTTCGATTTTCTTTTTACATTCTGCCGTATGGACAACTGCCCCAATCGCATGAATCTTTGCTTCTACCAAGGATGCTTCATACGTATCCAGTGCTTCTGCCGCATCTGCAAGTACCGTTCTTACCGCAATGGAAATATAGCTCTTTTGCTGTTTTGTCAACGCTTTATAAGCGGCCTTCGCAGTCAGAATTGCTTCTTTTTTTCCTTCATTCATTTCCGAAAAAGACGATATGAGATTAATCTGAGCTTTCACTGCACCTGCTTCCTGCGCATCCAGTATCACCTCCGCTTCCATCAGATGTTTCATATCTGTATTTAATACCAACGGTTTTTGTATTTCCGACAAAGCATCATAAGCAGCTCTTGCAGCTTTAATCATTTTTTTCTTTGCATCATCCAATGATTCTTCCGATACGGCGCCGATCGCCCTGATCTTTTCTGTCACTTCCTCTGCCGCCTGACGGTCAGCCGCACTTTGTGTCCCTTTCACTAAAAGAATTTCCTGTTCCGGAAATGTCACGCGTTTTGCCTCGCTTCCCGTTACTAATGCCGTAATGCTTACCGTATAACGACCGTTTGACGCAAGACCTATCGTCGCCGTCTCATCCTCCAACCCCATATGTTTCGTATATGTCGTTCCGTTTGCATCTGTTACCATCACGTTCACATCACCGATCGTTCCGTTTGCATATGCTTCCTGCAGCGCAGCTTTGCTGACAGTTACCGAATCTTTTTGTTCGCCCATCTCCGCTTTCGGTACACCTGCGCTCATTTCTTCCGTATACGTAAACGGATAAGAGATTTCTGCAATTCTGGTATTGGTATCTAACCCGCACGCTTCTATAAATTGCAGCGTCATACTCAAATGACCTGCCGGTCCCGGATGGATATTCCCGTCTCCAAGATAAAATTCGTTTCCTGCCATCAAATACGGATATTCTGCGGCTGCCTGATCCCATGTTGTAAACTGGTCAATAAACAAAATTCCATTCGCCTCCGCCACTTTCTTCATTCGTGCCACAGCGCCGTTTTCTCCTCGGAACTTCGCCGCATAACCGCTTCCGACAGGAGCCGCAGACGGCGTCCGGAAAATGATAATTGCGTTTTTGTTTACTTCTTTGATCTTATCCACGATTTTTTTCAGATTTTCTTCATATGCATCGTTGATCGTATCGTTCGTTCCCAACATAACGGATACAATATCCGGATGATATTTTTCCATACGCTCTTCTATATGCGCATATGTACCTCTTCCCGCTGCGTCTGTCGTAGTAGCCCCGGAAACCGCCGTATTCACTACGATATCATCTGCTCTTCCTAAATCTTCCTTCAAGTATTTTTCAAACAGCTGGGAGATACTGTCATATCCTTTTGTATGTGCTGCTCCATGTGTAATGGAATCTCCCATAAACAGCCATGTCAGAGAGCCTTTTGTCTCATCCGCCAGCTTTCGTATCTTTTTAGGCAGTTCTCCTGAAATATTCGGCCGCTCTGCCGCCGCATGGTCTCGGATTCTTCCTTCTACCGGTGAAAGCTGCGCCGTAGTTTCTCCGTCTATACTCCAGACTGTCAGCTGATATGCTTCATCCTCCGGCAGATTCTCAATCACAAACGGATTCTCAAACACCGTTCCGCATATGACTGTGCCGCATATCGTCAGTGCATACTGCCATTTTGTACCCTGTACCTGCCTTGGAACGGTCACATTGAGATTACGGCCGGATACGACTGCTTCCGGTATTTCTTTCAAAAACAAGTCGGCGCTGCGTTCGGCACTCCAGGATTGCGTAATTGCAGGAAACCCGTCTGAAGAGCCGTATACTGTCTCTGCGAGCTGCTTTGCAATTTCCAGATGACCGTCTGCATTCAATAATTCTCCCGTTAACTTTTTCTCCTTAAAATTCTCCTGTTCAGTTCCTGCCAGATGATCCACACATGCCATATGTTCTCCGTTTTCTCCGACCGAAGCAATTTCATCGTATACTTCTTTTGCCGCACTGGCATACAGAGAAACGTCCTGCGCAAGCAGCTCATCATTTACCGCATGGGGCATCTGAAGCACGGCATAACCGCCGCCGGTATCTTTTTTCATATGAAGGGAGGTTTCCAGAATGGTAGAAACCGCCTGTTTAAATGCAGCAATTCCTTCTTCTCCTTTTTTGTAATCTTCCGGTCCGATCATATAACAGACTGCTTTTGGATCTGTTTTTTTGATATATTCCGGAAGTTTTGCTGCAAATGCAACCGCATCCAATCCTTCTTTTCCAATATTTATCATATATCGCTGCATGGTCAGGGGCTGATCCGAATTCTTTTCACTTTTTGTCCATCGGATATATTCTTCAAACTGCCTGACATAATTTCTTACACCTCCGATTTCACGAAACCTCCCCTGTGTTTCCACTCCGCCGCCAAACAGCCACGTATTGTCCTTCGCATCTGAAAACATGCCTGCTGCAAAACCGCTTCCCGCATGATTCACGGGACCTGCTTTCCCCATGATCGACAATTCTGAAATTTCCCCGGTCAGATTGGAGTACGCTTCGTTTTCAAAATAACTGCCTTCTCCAAGTCCTCCGATATAAATTGCATTTATCCCGCTGCGCCAATCCCGATAGCCGTCTACCGTCTTGCCAAAAAATGCCGTCATAAACTTTTTGGTATTTCTTCCTCCGTCTGCCGCAATTTCCTTTTCTGCCGCAGCGTCCATCTGACATTTGAGACTGTTTGCCGATACGCTGATGTGCAAGGTATGAAAAGCTCCGTCTGCCAGATTTGATACGCCGGACGACGTCTGCCAATCCGTGCCTTCTCTCGCCGCTCCCGTCTCAAAAAAAACGGTTCCTGTTTTTGACACGATCACTGCAATCGTAGGCTGCACGTCAGAAGACGAAGAACTTTGATCCGACGTATCACAGATTTCCAGCAAATTAATATAATCTGTGGCTGCATCCGTAATTTTAAATTGAATACGAATGTCCAGCATGCCCGCATCTTTGACATTTTCCACGAATAATCCTGTATTTGAAACCTCAATCGGATTTCCTGTAAAAACCAAATCCTCTGCCCGCAGGCCATTTTCCATACTTACGGATATACGATCGTCTGTCTCCGCCGCTTTGACCGTTCCAAGAACGCTGCTGTTTTCGATCACAATAATAACTGCCAGAATGATACCAAACATCTTCTTCAGCAACTTCATTTCGCCCATTCTCCTTCCTGATTACTCAAATTTTCTAAGTTTTACTTTATTATTAATTATATACAAAAGAGCCTTCTGATTCAACGTAATTTTTGTGAAAACAGCAAATAAAATACCCCTTTCTCCGTATCTGCTACGGATGAAAGGGGTTGTGCTTTCCTTTAGTAACGCGCCGTAAACTGACCTTTTAATGTCATATATTTACCTGTTCCTGCTGCTTTTACATTTTTTATTTCATACGTATAAGTCCTTCCCAGCGTCAATCCCTCCGAAAGACGGACGTCACATTCATCGTCATCCCAATCCACATAAGAAGATCTGGACGCATACACCTTTCCGCCGGCATCCCGAATGATCACATAGCTTCCAACCTTATGAACAACGTCCTTATTAAACGCAAAGGAAACCTCCCATTCCATTCTTCCGTCATCATAATCTTCGTCATATGTTACCCTCTTGACACGAAGACTATTTTTTTGTGCACGCACTTTTACTTTAATCGCAACGGTTTTATAAGCAGACGCGCCGCGTTCCTTAATTCCGGATATGCGGATTGTGTAAGTCCGCCCGTATTTCATTCCGTCAATATAAAGCTCACATTCGTCGTCATCCGTATCTGTCAGATATCCTCTGTATTTCTTTCCTTTGTTGTCTTTTACGGAAATCACTTCTGCATCATATTTCCAAAGCACCTTTGATGCAAATTTCACATCCACTTCACCGTCAGCTTCGTCCACAGATACTTTTTTCACAGAAATATCAGAAGACGCTGATTTTTGTACAGGTATCTTTACTTTCAATGTCAATCTGCCAAAACTCGCCGCCTGCCTGTGTCTTATCCCGGTAATTTTTATCGTATACGTGCGTCCCTGTTTCAACCCTGCTATGGCAATTTCACAGCTGTCGTCGTCTATCTCCCATAAATAGCCCCGGTAAGATTTCCCTTTATTATCTTTAACCGAAGTAACTTTCGCTCTGGGTTCCCATGTCACGTCCGAAGAAAAATCAACATCCAGTTCATGCAATGTTTTGTTTCCCCTTCGGAGATTTTTGTTTTCACCTTCATAAGTTATCTTTTTTACATAAATCGTACGTTCGGATCCGGACGTCTTCGCATGGAATTTCAGTCCCTGCCCTGCCGATATCGTCTGCGGCAAAACTGCTAACAACAAACATATCATCAAAAGAGTCCGCCATAATTTGTGCATTCGTTTCATATAAATTCCCCTCCTGTCTCACTGTTTGATCCCATCATTGTTCCTACGGATCTTGCATTCAGCATCTCACTGTTCCATACAATATGTTCCCTTCTGGTTTCCCTTTTAATATACCAAGTTACTAGGGTAATGTCAAAATATTTTTCAAATTACTTGCAACAAATTTCGGAATCCTGCACACTACTATATATCAACTGTACAAAGCCAAGCGGGCGATTGACGATCATGCGCCCGTCTTGCCAGGGATCGCACAAACTATATTAGGAGAGATTATGAATCAAAATCTGCAGCAGATAAAACAAGCAAAATCCGGCGATACAGACGCCTTTGCAAACCTATACCGTATCTATTATACGGATTTATACCGTTTTGCGCTTTACACATTAAAAAACCCTGCTGACGCAGAAGACGCCGTCAGTGAAACAGTGATCGACGCTTTTGCCTCTATACGAAAATTGCGGCTGGAAGCGTCCTTTAAAGCCTGGATCTTTAAAATTCTGTCCGCAAAATGCAAACGACGTTTGAAAAACCGTTTTGAACTGCCTGAAGAATATCTGACAAATATTCCCGATACGGATCATCTAAACAATGTAGCAGAAAAGATCGATATACGCAGACAGTTTTTTCTTTTGAAAAACGAAGAGCGCCTGATCATCAGCATGCACATTTTTGCCGGATATACGACCAGAGAAATTGCAAAAATTCTTCATATGAACGCCAATACGGTCCGCTCCAAGGAAAGCAGGGCTTTAAAAAAGCTTTCCCTTAAGCTGTCCGAAACAGATTCTAAAAGGAAAGGTGAAGCCAATGACTGATCATGAATTATTAGAACAAATCAAACAATCTGCCCAGGATATCAAAGCCCCGGAATCTCTCACGCCGGAATCCGTTGCCGCAAAGCTTACGCCCCCTAAAACTCTCAAAAAACCGCGGCACGTTTCTTTCAGACGCACATATTCGGCCGCCGCCGTCCTTCTGCTGTTCTGCCTGCTTTCGGGTACCGCCTGGACCACGTCCCATACCGGCATAAAAAGCAATCACACGTTAAACGAAACAGCCCGGCATACCGATGCTGCCGTCCAGACAAACGATACTGCTGTCAAAGAAGTTCCGAAACGCAACGCCGGATCGCTTTACACCGTAGCAGAAAGCTATGACGACGTTTACCGGCACTTACGTTCCCCCGAAATTTCCAATATTTCCAGAAATACGGCGGATTTCGCAGCCGATGGAGACGAAACGGCAGGGATGCAAAAAGAAATGGCGGTTGCAGAAACTTCCCTAGACACAGGGAGCACAAAAACCGCTGAAAATACTTACTCTTCCACAAACCTTCAAACGCAGGGTGTTGACGAAAGCGATACGACAAAAACAGACGGAACCTACATTTATACCGTTACCGATCAAAAAGTCTGTATCACCGACACTTCAAATGCAGCTTTAACCCCTGCAGCAGCGATTGATCCGGATCTTGGACCTTCCGACTCTATTCTGGAACTTTATGTAGACGGCCCAACGCTTCTTTTATTGGTTGAACATTATGAAACTTCTTTGGATGAAGTCTCCTCGGTACAAACGGATTCTGCCGTTACCGGAGAAGTCGATCCTGGATTTGCCTCTGTCGACAAATGCATGAAAGTAAATTATATGGCTGCCAAGTCCTCCACAACACTCTATACGTATGATATTACAGACCCTAAACATCCAATACTGACGGGAAGTTCCACACAGGACGGATTTTACTATACCTCCCGTAAAATCGGAGATATCGTATACCTCTTTACACAGCAAACCCTTGTCACTCCCGTGCCCACAGACGTGCAAAAAGCATCTCTTCCTCACATAAATGGAGAAGACATCCTCTATGACCATATTTATCTGTCGAACGAAGGACAGGAAGGCCTTATCATTTCTTCTGTCAATATCAGACAGCCCGATACAATATTGGATCATTTGATGATTCTCCATAATCATGCTAAAATTTATGTGGGTCCGGACTCTCTTTATCTGTATGAATGGGATTATGTAAATGAAAACAGTGTCACGCAGATTGCAAAATTTGAAATAGAAAACGGAACCATCAATGCCGTAAATGCCTCCTCCGTTCAAGGTGAGATTTACGATACCTTCGCCATAAATGAATACGAACATACACTCCGCGTACTCACCACCTCTTATGACACAAACGGCACGCCTTCCAACAATCTTTATCTGTTGGATAAAGATCTGCTTCTTACAGGAACTTTGCATAATATTGCGCCCGGAGAAGAAATCTATGCTGCAAGATACCTTGGAAATACCGCATATTTTATCACGTATGAAAATACGGATCCTCTCTTTGCCGCAGACTTATCCGACCCGGACAATCCTGTTTTGCTGGGACAGCTTGAAATCACCGGCTTTTCGGAATATCTGCACTTCTGGGGCAAAGATAAACTTTTAGGCATCGGTTATGAAACCGATCCGGAAACCGGAAATCGAAAAGGATTAAAGCTAGTCATGTTTGATATATCCGATTCCGCTGATTTAAAGACGATCGACAGCCTCATATTGAAAAACTATTCCTTTTCCTCAGCGCTCTATGATTATAAATGTATTCTTGCCGACGCTTCCAAAAATATGATCGGCTTTACTGCAGAATACGACTATATTACGGATGACTACTATATGGACTACAATCTCTTTGCATGGGAGGACGGCCATTTTGTACAAAAATTAAGAGAACCCATACGACAGGAAATTATTTCCGGTACTGTACGGGGTTTATATATCAATGATATATTTTACATTGCAAATTCTTTAAATATAACAAGCTATGACAGCAAAAACGGATTCCAACCATTAAGCCAAATTGATCTGACCCAATAAACGGAACACTGGCAGCTTGCCGTAAAAGAATATCGGTTATAACAAAAACAGAGGATTTCGGACCCATCCGAATATCCTCTGTTTTTTATCACAAAAGCCGATAGATAAAAATCGCTAGCAAGACCCCCACAATACTGGCAATCGTTATTTTGATTGTCAATCCAAACGTAATCACAAGAATGCCCAGATTTAACACGATTGGTTCTGCAAATCCAAAGCTCTGTCCAAAACTAAGCCAGCTTAATCCCGCGATCCCTTTCGTCAATTCTCCAATAAATCCTCCCAGGACAATCCCTGTCAGCATCAATAAAAACAATGCCCAGCTATTTTTTCCGGCAACTCCTTTGCTCATCTGTTTCCTCTCCTTTACTCATCACAAGTGAACAGAAATCATTCATTGATATACTGAACAATTCCCATCATGATCGCCCATGCAACTTTATCTTGATATGTTTCCGATTTCAATAATTCTGCCTCTTCCTGATTGCTTAAAAAGCCGCATTCTACAATTACCGTCGGCGTCGGCGTCTTTTTTAACAAATAATAACTTTCATTCGCTTTTTCCACCCGTTTATTTTCCGGGTCTAAATGTTCTACTAAACTTCCCTGCAATTTCTTTGCCAAAGCCTCTCCTTCTGTAGACTGACCGTAATAAAACACCTGCGCGCCCTTCACGTATTCTTCCGGATAACTGTTTTGATGTATGCTGACAGTAAACACCGGCATGGCATTTGTTATAATTTCACAACGCTTTTGCATATCTTCCACTTTCATATTTTTCGTTCCAGGCTGATACAAGCCTTCACCTGTATCTCGCGTCATAATTACTTCAAAGCCCTGCTCTTCTAAAAGAAGCTTTAATTTATGGGCTATGCTAAGATTAATATCTTTTTCCAAAGCCCCGTTAATCCCTATTTTCCCGGGATCGTCACCGCCATGTCCGGCATCCACCACAATACAATTTTCGTTCACCATCCCTGCGGCAGATTTTCCCGCCATAATAAATGTCTCTCCCTTTGAAAGTACAAATGCAGAAACCAAGATCACAATTGCCATACCAAGCTCAATCTTTTTTTTCAACGCTTCACCTTCGTTAACTTCTTCGTTAAACTCTATGAAACAATAAATTGTCCTATTCCATTCACTCGAACTCACAAAAAAGAGTAAATTCAAAAAAAGTGCGTAGAACTACATGCTAAACGCAGACACAGGAATCAATCAAAAAAGCGCTTGCTATTCCTGAAAAAGTGTAATTAAATTGAGAATTATGCAAAAAACGGGAACCCTTGTATTTCAAGGATTCCCATACATTTACTAATGAGACATCGGGGGCTCGAACCCCGGACAACTTGATTAAAAGTCAAGTGCTCT
>BLMD01000181.1 GCA_011959925.1 Lachnospiraceae bacterium | reverse complement strand
TCTTCAATCCGCTGAATGCTTTTTTGCCGATGCCGACCACTTTATAAGTCTCTTTGTTGATGACTACTGTTGGTCCTACTTTCACGGTTTTTGCATCTTTGCCTTTTGTAATAATGACGGTTTTATCTTTTGCGCTTGCTACCTGGTATGTGCCACTTGCAATCGTAAAGACCTGACCGTCTTTTACCTGTGTCTCTGTCTGCGGGCTGGATGTTTTTTCTACCAGTTTAATTTTCAAATCACTCAACAGTTTTGCCAGCTGTTCGGAACCGAGCGCCATCAGCTCTTCGTCTGTTTTTCCGTTGACTGCGTCATAAGCCGCTTTAAACGGTTTCCATGTTTCATCCGTATAATTCTTCTGTCCTGCTTCTGCAATGGCTTTCACCTGATCTGTCAGTGCCGCTTTCAGATCCTGAACCAGTTTTTCGCATGTTTCCGATTCTTTTGTTTTCAGAGGATTCTCCTGCAGCCGTTCAATCGCTGTCAGCAAATCTGCATAATTTAAATTTCCTTCTTCATCTTTCATCTCATCAATGTCATCCAGAACCTGCTGTAATGCATCGATTGATGTTTGTGTATAGAGATCCGTTTTCGCTATTTCCGTTTTTGCAGCATTATAAAGCGTCAGGAACTCAGTCTCTTTTTCTGTATATTCAGATTTTGTGATCAGGTTATCTTCATCTGACGCTTCCCTCATTGCCGCAATCGCATCCATTGCCGCATTCTGGTTCTCCGCTGTAACTTCCGTAATGCCGTCTGCTTTTGCAAGCGCTGTATCCAGCGCTGCCAACGTTTCCTTGGCATACTCTGTATCTCCGGTCTTTAATGCGTTGATTGCTGTGATCAAAGCTTCCATATCTTCCTGGATTTTCTCTGTTGCAGGATATGGTTTCGTCTTTGTTGATTCCCCGCCGCTGCAGGTTTGTGTTTTCACGCCGTCTGTTGTTGCGTGCGTATCCGTATTGTACGTCGGCGCCGTAGTCACTTCCCATTCACCATCCCAGGTATGATCCAGCTTCTCAAGTTTCGTTCCTTCATTCACAATAGATTTGCAGTTTTTACATACGGTTCTGTCCCGATATCCTTCTTCCAGACAGGTTGCCGGCTTTTCGGTAATGGTAACGCCGTAATCGCTGTGATCGCATTCGCCTATAATTTCAATCGTATACGTCTTACCGTCGATTGTAATATTCGCCTTGTCGCCTTCGTTTGCATTTGAAGCTGACAGCCTGACGCCTTCTACTTCTGTGGATGCAAACAGTTTAGACTGATTTACAATTCCGGTTCTCGGATACATAACAAGCACGACATCTCCACGCTCCCGGTCCGTATAAAATTCCGTAATCAGGTAGCTTTTGCCGGATTCGACCTTACTTGCACGTTCATAACCCGGAATCGGATCCGTATAGGATTCTACTCCGTTCGCTTTCTTTGTCAGAAGTTCAAACTTAAAATCGCCCTTGCTCTCAAAATCAGCATTTTTTCTATCCAGCGCATCAAATGCCATTCTCTTATAGTAGAAATACATGTACCTGTTTCGCTGTTCCGCATTTGTATTATTCGGATCATACCTGCGGATTTCAAACGAAATATTCTCACCGTCCGGCTGTGCCTCAACCGACTGCGCTACTGCCGTCGATGTAAAATAATTGGTTGCATTCTGATTTACCAGATAATTATTTTCCAGTTCATTGAAAATATGATAGGTCGTTCTGCCGTCGTCCGTCTCTCCGACTTTTGTAAAAATAAATTCTGCATTTTCCACATTCGCATTCCAGTTCGGCGTTGTGTCATACCCGCTTAAATTGTTATCCGCCTCGCCTTTACAGTCAAACAGCACTCTTCGTTCTTCCGTAGCTCCCTGCGGCGTTACAATCGTGGTCTCGCCTAAATCAACATCTTCTAATGAAACGTTATCAATAAATGCGCTTCCGTTTTTATTGATCTGAATGGTCTCATATTTTACTGTAATGTGATAAGTAATATTGTTTACGGTAAGATCATGTACACCGTCTGCCGCTGCTTTCGGCGTAATTGTCAGCGTCTTCTGTGCTGCAACATCTGCTTCGCGTACGCCATAAATCAATTTACCATAATTCTGCTTCATATTGCGCGGATACAAAATGACATATCCGCCTTCCGGGAATCTGGTATCTTCCGCATTTGCATCCACTTTATACCCGATTAAATATTGACGGCCCGATTGAATCTGATCGTCTGCTCCCAACGGCAGGTATTTATATAAATCCCCTGCTTCGCCTGTGAAATCGACTACGTTTGACTTATCTTCCATCGCTGCCAGTTCCGCTGCCGTCAGCTTCTTTAACAGCTGCAGATGCATGGTCCACTGCGTATTTGCTGTTAATCCTCCAATACTGGAATTGGAATCAAAACTGTAAAATTTTGCGGGATCGAACAGAATACATCTGGTATCGTTATCCCTGTAAACCATCCATCCTTCTCCAAAACCGTTTTCCCGGTCTGTATCGTATCCTACTACTTTCATATTGTTCCGGAGCGTTGTTGTAAAAAATGTACTTCCGTCTACCGCGTTTGTCAGATATCTCTGTGCCGCTTCACTATAGACCGTATAAACGTCTGTATTTGCTTCCGACGGTCTCGTCAGTGTAAATTCGGCATTTTCAATTCTTACGGAAGCATCCGGCGCCGCTCCGAACGCCTGCTCCAGTTTCTTTGCAGTATTGTTATGCGTGGAAATAGAGTACAGAGAAGGAACTTTTTTCTTTGTCGCCGTACCTGCATTAAATGAAACTCCAACGGATGCATTTCCTGCCGCCGCCCAGTCTCTGTCTGCCGATTCAAAATTCTCCGTTCCCGTCACCTGATAACTTCTTGTATAAGGATCATCATCCGGATCCAGTTCAAGATCATACTCAAGATACGGAACGAACAGATCGTTATCCAAAACATCTAATGTCTGGTACTGCTCATAACGTATCGTGCCTTTTCCGTGTTCCCAAAGCATACCTATTTTGCTGCCGTAGTACATTTCATCCAGCGAAGCCATTGCAAAGTTGCCTCTGTACAGGGAATATCCGTTCCCATGACGTGTAATCGTAGGATTTTCATCCGTACCGCCGTTTTTCTCAAAGGTCAGAAGCAGTCCGTTTGTATGGCCCGAACCTGTAGGCATAGCAGCCAAAATTACCTTTCCGGCATTGTCCGCTCCCGGGTTTACCTGCCTGGAATAATCGATGGCGGTGATTTTAGCGTCTGCCGTTATACTGCTTGCGGTAGATACCGGAGCCGTAAAGGTAAACATATCCGAATTACCGCTTGCTTCGCCTTCTTCTTTGGAAAGCCCTCTGGCCGCATCTGCATAATACACAGTTGTCCTGCCGGTTCTGACAAACATACGGAGGTGTCCTTTACTCAATTCCACAATTTCTCCGCCCTTGGTCCATGTCGGAGAAGAATTTCCTTCTTCTGCCGAAATTGCCGGCACATCTGCATGATGCCAGCCATGCGACTCATCCGTCGTACATTTCCAGAGCATTGCTGCCGCCTGGGTATCCCCTTTCTGCACGGTAGCCGGAATTACAATTCGTTTTCCGCTGGTATATAAACCTTTTCCGGACTCCAGAGTGTAAAGAACGTCTTCCGTTTCATACAAAGACGCGTTTAAGATCTCCGGCTCGCTCCATGTGTCTCCATCGTCCTCAGACGTTACGCACATCACATAGCCTGTTTTATAAACGTGAAGTTCGGAATCCTTATAAAAAACATTCTGCTGCACTAACACAGGTGCATTACTGCTGGCTGCGGATCCAAGCTGATTTTGCGTAAGTGCCGTATAGTTAGATCTGTTCTCTTCTTTTTTATAAATATTATACCACTTGTCTACTTTGTAATTGCTTTCTGTATTGTCGGAAACGTTCAATACTTTTGCATATCCGTCACTCTCGAAATCGCCTACATAATACTCGTAGCCTGCGCCGGATGCCGTTGGATTTGTACTTGTTTTATCAAGGGATGCCGTTAAGGCAAGCCTCTTTGTCTTACTTCCGTCCTCTCCGATTTCAATATAACCGGATCCCGCTTTTGGCGCCTCAAAACGGCTGTCTGACGAAACTGCGACGCCTCCCGGATATACATTAGCAAATAAATAAGTGGTTCCGCCCATTACAAATCCCGGTTTTACATCGCCGCCGGTTCCGGAGGGATTATTCAGTCGTTCTGCATCTGCCACAACCGGATTGCTCACCGATGTAGCCCCTTCTACACCGTTGCCCACACTATCCGGGAAATAGAACGGAAAACTGTATTTCCATGTTGCTCCGTTGTCGCTTGATACGGATGTAATAATATCTTGTCCGCCTCCGTCTGCCGTTGTATCGTATTTCATTTCTGCCGCTGCAATCAATAAATCGGATTGCTGCGCCCCAGTTACGCCCATATCCGGGTCCGTGGGCCTGACTGGACGAACCGTTGTACCCGATGCCCGTTCACCTTCTACGATCTGACGGACAACAAATGCCGGTGAGCTGAAATTGGCGCTTCCCGTTTTTACCGTAAACGGCTGTTCCCTTGTCGTCATAGATTCCGTTGCTTCCACGCTACCAGCCGCTTCCGGTTGTCCTTCCCCTTCTTTTGGAGCCGCCTGTACTCCGACTGACGGAATCATTGTAACCGCTACAGCCAGAGAAAGCCCTTTACATAAGCTGCGCTTCCAAAATCCGGGTGCAAATTTTTGCTTCATTAACTCCTTACCTCCTTTTGTTTTCCCACATTTCTGTCGCAAATTGTACACAAAAAAAGATTTGGAAAAGTCTGAAAGTATTTAAATATGTGAAAAATCGACAGATTTTAATAATCTGTCTCTTTTAGGCTGTTTTACAGGCTTTTTGCTGTAAAACAGCTTTTTTTAATGTAACGAAAATTTTTTGTTTGGTATAAATTTTCCCCGTCTCAAATTGTGTACTTTTTGCGACACTTCATGAGATTTGAAAATGAAATTAATTTTTACATTTTTAATTTTACTTCCTTTTTTTCTATACGTCAAGAATCTTTTTCCGGCTCTTGAAGTCTTCTAAAAAACAGCAAAAAAGCCGGGCGCGTTTCTATCGCCCGGCTTTTTGCCGTCTATTTATTTCATTTCTTTTACGTCAATACGCGTTAACGCCCTGCGCAGCGCAAATTCCGCACGCGCAATATCAAGATCCGCCGCCTTTGCCTGCAGGCGTTCTTCCGCTCTTTGTTTCGCAGCTTCCGCACGGTCGATGTCTATTTCCGACGCCCACTCTGCAACTTCTGCCAAAAGCGTCACCTGATCGGGCAGCACTTCCGCAAATCCCGCATGTACTGCTGCTACCTTCTCTCCGCCTTCTTCATGGATCATTACCGCTCCAGGCGCCAATACGGTAGTCAGCGGAATATGTTTCTTATACACACCGATCTGTCCCGAGCTTGTCATAAACTCGATCATTTCCGCCTCACCGGTGTAAAACACACGATCCGGCGTAATAATCTTTACCTGAAACATCTTCTCGTTATCTGCCATACCATCACCCCTTACTTCACGCGGGCACGCACTTCATCGATTGTTCCTGCATTTAAGAAATGGCTTTCCGGTACGTCGTCTAACTTACCTTCAATAATTTCACGGAATCCCCTTACCGTTTCCGCAATCGGCACATACTTTCCTTCGAGTCCGGTAAACTGTCCCGCTACGAAGAACGGCTGGGATAAGAATCTCTGTACTTTTCTTGCACGGTTTACCACGAGTTTATCTTCCTCGGACAATTCGTCCATACCAAGGATTGCAATGATATCCTGAAGCTCTTTATACTTCTGCAAGATCTCCTGTACGCCGCGGGCAACTTCAAAATGCTCCTGTCCGACAATACGCGGATCTAAGATACGGGACGTAGATCCGAGCGGATCGACAGCGGGATAAATACCAAGCTCCGCAATGGAACGCTCCAATACCGTCGTCGCGTCCAGATGAGCAAATGTCGTTGCCGGCGCCGGGTCGGTTAAATCGTCGGCAGGCACGTAAACGGCCTGAACAGACGTAATAGAACCGTTCTTTGTAGATGTAATACGCTCCTGCAGCGTACCCATCTCCGTCTGCAGCGTCGGCTGGTAACCAACTGCCGACGGCATACGTCCAAGCAATGCGGAAACTTCCGAACCTGCCTGTGTAAACCGGAAAATATTGTCTATAAATAAAAGCACGTCTTTTCCGCCCTTGTCACGGAAATATTCTGCCATCGTAAGCCCGGACAATCCCACGCGCATTCTGGCTCCCGGCGGCTCGTTCATCTGACCGAAGACCATGGTCGTTTTATCGATAACGCCGGATTCTTTCATTTCATAATACAGGTCGTTTCCCTCACGGGTACGCTCGCCCACGCCGGTAAATACGGAATATCCGCCGTGCTCCGTGGCTATATTATGAATCAGCTCCTGAATCAATACCGTTTTTCCAACGCCTGCGCCGCCGAAAAGCCCGATTTTTCCGCCCTTCTGATACGGACAGAGCAAATCTACGACTTTAATTCCTGTTTCGAGCATTTCCTGAGACGTGGACTGCTCTTCAAAGGAAGGCGCTTTTCTGTGGATCGGCCAATATTCTACTTTCTGCGGAGCCTTTTTTTCATCGATCGGCTCTCCCAGGACGTTAAACATACGTCCCAATGTATTCTCACCGACCGGTACGCTGATCGGCGCTCCGGTAGCTTCCGCCTCCATTCCGCGGACAAGCCCGTCGGTAGAACCCATGGCAATACATCTGACCGTATCATCACCCAGATGCTGAGATACCTCCACTACCAGTTTTTTCCCATCCTGCATGGTAACGTTGATAGCGTCGTTAATCTCCGGCAAATGCCCTTCGGAAAATTTAATATCCAAAACGGCGCCGATAATCTGAGTGATTTTACCTATATTCTTTTCTGCCATCTTTTTCTATCACTCCTTAATTTTTTCAGTTTCCTGTGTACGTCACGATCCCAAACTCCCCTGCGGATATCCCTTTGTGCCTGTTCGCAATCATTGGGAATCCCCCTGTGGGCATACCGTTCTGCCCTCTGGCAGTCCTTAGGATATCGCTGACGCTCCTGCTATAATTTCTGTTAATTCCTGTGTAATCGAGCCCTGACGCGCTCTGTTGTATTTCAGTGACAAGTCACTGATCATCTCTTCCGCATTGCTTGTCGCCGAATCCATCGCCTGCATTCTGGCTCCGTTTTCACTGGCAACTGCTTCTACCAGCGCGCCGTAGAATAAGCTTGTAATATATTTCGGAATGATCATATCCAAAGCTTCTTCGTCGTTCGGCTCATAATTCATCAAGATATTGGAATTTTCCGTTTCTTCTGTTTCGTCGATTTCTACCGGAAGCAGTTTCATCAGAGTAGGTTCATGGCTCACCGTATTTTTAAAATGGGTATACGCCAGGTAAATCTCTCCGATCTCCCCTTCCTGAAACGCTTTAAGTACCTGTCCGCAGACGGCTGCCGCATCTTCATATACCGGAGACTCGATTACCTCGGAGTAATCCACCAAAACCGTATAGCCTCTGCGTTCCAATGCTTCTTTTCCTTTATTTCCGATCGCATAGACCGTCACGTCTTCTTTGTTCCATCCGCTGTCGGTAATCAGCTTTACAACATTGGAATTATAACCGCCTGCAAGCCCGCGGTTAGACGTAATGACAACAACCGCTTTCTTTGACGACTCTCCCGCCGTCAGATACGGATGCATAATCGTCCCCGAACGTTTCAGCATGGAAACGACTGTCTGATACATATGATTAAAATATGGATTCGTCTCTTCCGCACGATTTTTTGCTTTCTGCAATTTAACGGTAGATACAAGCTTCATGGCTTTTGTGATCTGCTGCGTACTCTGTATGCTGCTTCTTCTTCGCTTTATGTCCCGCATCGAGGCCATTTCTCTCACCGCCCTTTTTTATTTTATTGTGCTTTTTTTCTGCACATAGAGGGATGCCCGCAGGGCGTTCTATTTAAAAGCTGCTTTACACTCCTCAATTGCCTTGATCAATGCTTTTTCATTATCTTCGGTCATCTCTTTTGTCTTGCGGATCGATTCTAAGATTTCCGGATACTTCGTTTCAATATAGTTAAACAGCTCTTCTTCAAACCGTAAAATATCGTCTACCGGTACGTCGATGAGATACTTTTTCGTAGCAGCATAGATGATGACTACCTGGTTTTCTACCGGCATCGGCTTATACTGCGGCTGTTTTAATATCTCGCGGATTCGTTCTCCCTGTGCCAGCTTTTCTTTCGTATCGTCATCCAGCTCGGAACCAAACTGCGAAAATGCGGCAAGTTCCCGGTACTGCGCCAGCTCTACACGAATCGGTGCTGCAATCTTTTTGATCGCCTTGATCTGTGCTGCCCCTCCTACGCGGGATACGGAAAGCCCGGCATTGATTGCCGGACGGAATCCGGCGTTGAACATATCGGTTTCCAGATAAATCTGACCGTCTGTAATTGAAATAACGTTTGTCGGAATATAAGCGGAAACGTCGCCCGCCTGCGTCTCGATAATCGGCAGTGCGGTTAAGGATCCTCCGCCTAAACTGTCGTTCAATTTTGCGGCACGTTCCAACAGCCTGGAATGCAGGTAGAATACGTCGCCCGGATAAGCTTCGCGTCCCGGCGGTCTCTTTAACAGCAATGAGAGCGTACGGTAAGCCGCCGCATGTTTGCTGAGGTCATCGTATACGACGAGCACGTCTTCTCCATTCTCCATCCACTCTTCACCGATCGCACAGCCCGCATACGGCGCGATATACTGCAGCGGAGCCAGTTCGCTTGCCGTGGAAGCCACGATTGTCGTATAAGCCATAGCTCCGAACTCTTCGAGTGTCTTTACAATCGACGCAACGGTTGACGCTTTCTGGCCGATTGCCACGTAAATACATTTTACGTCTTTGCCCTTCTGGTTGATAATCGTATCAATTGCAATCGCCGTCTTTCCGGTCTGTTTATCGCCGATGATCAGCTCACGCTGTCCCCGTCCGATCGGTATCATGGCGTCGATCGCTTTAATTCCTGTCTGAAGCGGAGTATCTACGGATTTTCTGGAAATAACGCCGCTTGCCACACGCTCGATCTTCCGGAATTTATCTGTTTCAATAGGACCTTTTCCGTCGATCGGCTGGCCCAATGCATTTACGACACGTCCTGCCATGGCGTTTCCAACCGGAACCTCTACTACTCTTCCAGTCGTCTTTACCGTATCGCCTTCGTTAATGCTTCTGCCGTCGCCTAACAATACGGCTCCAACGTTATCTTCCTCTAAGTTAAGTACCATTCCGTATACTTCACCCGGAAATTCAAGAAGTTCACCCTGCATGGCATTCTCAAGGCCATGGATTCTGGCGATACCGTCCGCTACCTGGATTACGGTTCCCACATCCGCTACCTGAAGCTGCGCTGCATATCTTTTAATCTGCTCTTTAATCACAGAACTGATTTCTTCTGGTCTTAAATTCATGGAGCGAATTCACCTACTTTCAACTGAATTTTGGATAATTCTCTGGATAAATCGCAGAGCTTTGTCTTGATGCTGCTGTCTACGACACGATCTTTGATACGGATGACCATACCGCCGATCAATGCAGCGTCTACATCATAGTGCATCTCAAATTCCACATACTTTGTCGTCTGAATTAGCTTTTCCGTTACCTGCGCTTTCTGCGCGTCCGTTAATTGAACCGCGGTCGTCACGTAAGCCGTTCCGATATTTTTGGATTCTTTTACTTCCGTAATAAAATATTCAAGCACGGAATCCAGCTCCGGAAAATGGCCTTTATCGACGATCATGCGAATCAGTCCTACCAGCTCATCCGATATCTTCCCTTTGAAAATGTTTTCTATGATTTCGATTTTCTCTTCTTTTACAATCTTTGGGTGATTCATCAATTTGGAGATTTCCGGATTTTCTGCCAGAACGGCAGACACAATCTCCGCTTCTTTGCAGAGATCCTCCATGCGTCCCGTTTCCGCCGCAATCTCAAACAATGCGTCCCCATATGTTTTTGATACTAGCTTTGCCATGTCGAATCACCCATTTCTTTCAATGTCTCATCCACAAGCGTATCCTGGATCTGCGTATTGATCGAAGCCGCAACCACTTTGGCTGCCATCATGGACGCAATGGAAATCATCTGCTGTTTTACCTCATCCATCGCGCGTTTCTTCTCCAATACGATCTCTTCTTCTGCTCTCCCAATAATGCGGGCGGCTTCTTCTTTCGCCTCTTCTATGATCCTGGCTTCATTCTTTAAAGCTTTCTGACGTGCCTCGCTTAAAATCTGCTCCGCCTCTTTATCTATGCCTTTTAACTTTTCTTCATATTGATTTTTTAAATCAGCCGCGCTCTTCTTATCTGCACTGGCATCGTCAAGGTCTTTCCTGATCCCTTCCTGCCTGTCTTTTAAAAGCTTGCGGACCGGATTAAACAGAAGATAGCTGGCAAGCGTAAACAGCACGAATACAGAAGCCCCAAATTGCAGGGCGTCCATCAAAAGCTGCATATCAAGTCCAAACAACCTGTCCATAATTTAGAAGTTCACCCTCCTTTTTTTCGTATTCAACTTCCTGATCTTTCCATATATCTGCGCATCTTCCTGCGCATAAAGGCATACCGGAAAGCGCTGCTTACCATGTCAAAGGTTTTACGAAAAGTAAGAGGATTGCAACAAGCAGACCATACAGACCCGTTGTCTCCGCAACTGCCTGCCCCAATAACATCGTAGAAGTAATATCTGATTTTGCTCCCGGATTTCTTCCTACGGCATTTGCTGCATAACCTGCTGCAATACCCTGACCGACACCAGGTCCGATACCTGCGATAACTGCAAGACCTGCGCCGATTGCCGAACAAGCTAAAATTAAATCATTTCCTGAAATATTCATAATAAAATTCCTCCTGTTTAAAATAGAATTGTAACTGTTGATTACTCTGCACCAATTGCATCGTTTACGTATGTCATAGTCAACATACAGAATACATAAGTCTGAATCGCTCCTGAGAACAAGTCAAAATACACATGAAGTACAGACGGCCAAAACGTTGCTATCCAGCCAAGCAGACCGTAAACAAGCGCCATAATGATCGTCCCTGACAAAATATTCGCAAACAGACGCAGCGACAGTGAAACCGGCACTGCTATATCACTGATAATATTGATCGGCGCCCAGATCGGCCATGGATCACACAGGCCTTTCAATACGCCTGATACGTGCTGATGTTTAAATTTATTAAAGTGTATCAGGCAAAATGTCATAACGCCCAGCGCAAACGTCACACCGTAATCTGCCGTCGGCGGCCTTAAGCCGAAGACGCCGGAAATATTGCTCATCAGGATAAAAATGAAAATCGTGCTGATATAATTGGCAAATTTGGCAGAATTAACTCCCATAACGCCTTTCACCATCTTATCCAGCATTTCCACGATCAGTTCCAGTACATTCTGAAAACCGTCCGGCACTTCCTTCGCGCGCGAAATCTTTCGATTTGCCGCAATGAAGAAGCCGATCAAAAGAATCATTACGATCAATGTACATACATGAGTGGTGGTGATCCAGCAAGTCTGCCCGAAGATCTTATAGGAAATCAGGCCATGTACCATAATATCAATATCTGCGCCGGAAGACATTAAAATTGCATTGTTCAAGTTCTCACCTCCTTATACTGCTTTATTCTATTCCATTGTCTGCGGAATACTCCTCCCTTCCTTGCAATTTTAAAATCATTTTATGAAAAAACGGCTGCATATAAGCAGCTATTTTCAATCCCATTACTCCGAAAAACGCGGCGATCGGATTGCCCAGCCGAAATTGAATCATACCAAAAAATACAACAACGACAACCGCATAACGAAGCAGGGACATGGTGATTAACTTTCCTCTGCCCGAGCTTCCGCTTACGGCATCTTCCAGCACTGCCGCCATATGAACTGCCATCCCCGCTGCCGTGAAGATACCGATCCATAAACCGGAGGAATACATCCATTTGTCCTCCGTCAGCCACACACCGGTAAGCTGAAGAAGAACGCCATATATGAAAATTTCCAAAATCAATTCCGGCAGAACCTTATTCAGTCTTCTTAACATCCTTTGTGTCCCTGTCGCTTTCCTGTTCAAATATTTTTTTTGCCATCCTGTAGATATTGCGGAACCCAGCCAGCGCCCCGATAAAAAACAGAGGCGCTACTATAAACAATATATCATATTTCTCTCCGATATATACTCCCAACATCGTACACATCAAAATCGGAACGATCATGTTGAGACCGAACTGCATCACCATGGTAAAAGACTGATATACATTTTTTCTGTATTTCATACAGCCCTCACTCCCGCTATACGTTTAAGCAAATCTCACGCCCTGTGTGCTCATATTTATAATAGCGTACGCCTGCGGCGTCAAACATTCTTTTCGACGCCATGACCGGAGGCGTATGTTTGTACTTGTCCGAATCATATATAATCGTCTGGATCCCTGACTGTATGATCGCTTTCGCGCATTCGTTGCAGGGAAATAATGAAACGTATAGTTTCGCTCCTTCTAAGCTGCCGCCCCGGTAATTTAAGATTGCGTTTAATTCACTGTGTGTGGTATAGAGATATTTATTATCCAGTGGTTCTCCTTCTCTTGCCCATGGAAAGGCATCGTCCGAGCAACCCGCCGGAAACCCGTTGTATCCCATGGAAAGAATCTTATTGTCTTTGCTGACAATGCAGGCTCCCACCTGTGTGTGCGGATCTTTGGAACGCATGGAAGAAAGCATTGCCACCCCCATAAAATATTCATCCCAGCTGATATAATCCTGGCGTTTATCGCTCACTACATCCTCCTTATTTTGTTCCGAAAATACGATCCCCCGCATCTCCAAGACCCGGAACAATATAACAGTCTTCGTTCAGGTGATCATCCAAAGCCCCTATATATACGTCTACGTCAGTATGTGCCTCCTGCATCAGCTTCACTCCTTCAGGAGCGGCGATAATACACATGTAACGGATATTTTTTACACCTTTGTCTTTTAACATCTGTATCGCTTCCACGGCAGATCCACCCGTTGCAAGCATGGGATCTACGACAAATACTTCTCTTTCCGAACAGTCTTCGGGCAGTTTGCAGTAATATTCCACCGGTTTTTTCGTCTCCGGATCCCGGTAAAGCCCGATGTGTCCCACTTTTGCCGCAGGAATTAAATTTAACATACCGTCTACCATCCCAAGTCCCGCCCGCAGGATCGGAACGACCGCCAGTTTTTTGCCCCTGAGTTCCCGGACGATCGTTTTACAGATCGGCGTCTCGATCTCTACGTCCGTCAGCCTTAAATCTCTGGTCGCTTCATAACACATCAGCATTGCAATCTCACTGACCAGGGTCCGAAAATCTTTGGAACCCGTCTCGATTCGTCTCAGCCAGCCGATCTTATGCTGAATTAAAGGATGGTCCATTACAATCACTTTTGACATTTTTTTCTCCTTATTTTCCTTCGTTTAATATAGCCGCTAATTTATGGATCGATGTCAGCAGCGTTTCATAACAGAGCCCGTACATCTGAAGCGTTCCTCCGTACGGATTGACGATTTCCAGCTCGTCGCCTACAAATTCCGTCAAGACATATACGTTTCCGGGATCTGCCTCCTCAAACTTTTCCAAAACTTTCTCCCGCTGTCTGCGCTCCATCGTAAGTATCAATGTATCGCCTTCCAAATCCTCTTTTGTCAGCGGAGACGACATATATCCCTCTGTCGGAAGCCCGTTGCTGATCATAACCGCCTCCGCTTTCTGATTTAAAGGTTCCGGAAACAGTACGACCAGCCCGCGGGCAGCCGTTTCCATCGGATACCTGCATCCGATCTGATTGAAAATAGCAACTGCCATCGGTTCTCTGCAGGTCCCGCTTTCCGCTACAAATACTATCTTTGTATACACTTTTCTTTCCCCCACTGTATTTACTGCACCATAAGCACCTGATGGCCTGCCGCTTTCAGCAGGCGGTTCATAATAGCCTGTCCCATCTTAGGCGTCTGAAAACTTTCCGAATAAATGATGTCCACACTGACCGAATCAAACTCTCTCAAAATGCGGTACAGATGCCTTGCAATGGCATCTTCCTCTTCTCTGGCTCCTACACTTAGAACCACATCCCCATGATAAGCAAAAGCCGTCTCATCCGTTCCTATAATGCCGACTTTTTTCTTTGCGGCATGCATCTGATCCGTCAGCGCATTGATCTTTTGAATGACCGCATCTTTTGAACCGTCTACAATCATCAGCCCCGCCTGCGGCGCGTAATGCCTGTATTTCATGCCGGGCGCTTTCGGCGGAATTTCAGAGTCTTCTGCGGTCAGTCCCGGATCCACACGAACATCTCCGATCACTTCTTTTATCATTGCCTGCGTAATATATCCCGGTCTTAAAATCAAAGGTATCTCTTCGGTCAAATCAACGATCGTAGATTCTATGCCGATCCCGACTTCCCCGCCGTCTAATATAACCGGAATCTTTCCGTTTAGATCTTCCGCTACATGCTCCGCTAACGTAGGGCTTGGACGCCCGGACGTATTTGCGCTCGGAGCCGCGATCAGACAGCCGCTCTCGCGGATCAATGCCAGAGCAGCCGGATGATTTGGCATACGGACAGCCACCGTATCCAGCCCCCCGGTTGTCTCATCGGGCACTGCCCTGTTCTTTTTCACGATCATCGTCAAAGGTCCCGGCCAGAATGCGTCTGCCAGAAGCCTTGCGGTATGCGGAACGGCTTTTGCGATCCGTATCAGATCTTCAAATGATGAAATATGCACGATCAGCGGATTGTCCGACGGACGTCCCTTCGCCTCGTATATTTTTTTTGACGCGTTTGGATTGCACGCATCCGCACCAAGTCCGTAAACCGTTTCGGTCGGAAATGCTGCCAGCCCGCCGCTGCGGATAACTTCTGCGGCCTCCCCAATTGCCGCGCATCCCAGCGCCTGACTGTCCAATTTTAAAATTTTTGTTTCCATATACTAGAATATATCACATTAAACGAAAAAAGTGAATCATTTTTTCTCGTTTAATAAATGGCATTTCCCGGCGATCCGCACGATCAGATCCCCTTTCGGAAAACCCAAAAGCTGTTCTCTTTTGATCGCTCCGAATTTTAAAACGGCTGCTGCATATACGCAGACGGCGACGATCATGGAGGGAATCAAACAGATCACATTGCTCTCAATCAGCTGGTTCAGACCCATATATGTGCCTTTTGCAGCCAGCCCCATAATCGCTGCGGCAAGAGAGGGCAAAAAAAACATAGTTTTAAAATCCTCCTTTACGCCGATACAGCGCCGGACGGAAATACTGTTTAACACGCACATCAACAGCGAATACACAATTAGGCAGATTACAAGCGCATATAAATCCAGCTCTGTAAACATCAGGATCCCAATCAGAAGCGCCGTCTGTACGGCAAGCGCGATTCCGGCATTGCGAACCGGAAGGTTCACCTTGCCGATTCCCTGTAAGATTCCGTTTGTCAGAGTAGACAGAGAATAGAAAATCACCGTTACCGCAATCATTGCCAGCAGTTCAGACGCCAATTCCAAAGAATCAGGCTGCGGAAACAACAACTGCATAATCGGTCTTGCAAGTGCAAACAAGCCGACTGCGGCAGGGATCGCAATCAGCATCGTCGTCAGCATTGCATCTTCGGCTTTTTTCCGCGTTCCCATGTCGCTGCCGAGCGCATTACTTTTGGAAATCGCCGGAATCATTGCGGCAGACAAAGACGCCGCAAGGGCGATCGGGATATTGATAATCACCATTGCTTTTCCGGCAAATACCCCATACGCCGTCGCCGTCTGCGCAAGACTCATCCCTCTGACATTCATCATTACTTTCGCGTATACGGTCTGGTTAAAAGATGTAGAAAAATTATAGATAAACGTACTTAAGATGATCGGCGTTACGGTACGCAGCATTCCTTTTAAAATATCTCCGTAAGTATCCGTATACCGATGCCTGTCCTTCTCGATCCTGCCGTTTAACATATTCCTGTTTAAGACATACACAAACAGCATAAACAGCAGTGCGACTGCCACGCCGCTGCCCGTGCCCAGAGCGCTTCCGGCAGCTCCGTAAATCGCCTGCGTCGTAGAACTTTTTGTCTGCACTGTTTGAATCAGCATATGCGCCGCAAAAATACTGATCACTGCATTTAAAATCTGTTCCGCGATCTGAGAAAACGAAGTCTGTACCATCGAGCCATGCGCCTGAAAATAACCGCGCAGCACACCCGCAAAACCGGAAAGAAAAATCGTCGGTGAAAATACGCGGAGGACTATCGCGGCTTCCCCTTCCAAAAACAGCTCTGCGCCGAAAAATGTAAACAGGCTTGCCGCTCCTCCGATGACGCAGACATAGAGCAGCGCACAGCGGAAAATTCTGTGCGCATTTCGGTATTCTTTTAATGCCAGCTTCGACGCTATGATCTTGGAAACTGCAGACGGGATGCTGTAGGACGAGATTAACAGAATGATCGTATAGATATTATACGCCGACGTATAATATCCGTTTCCCTCGTCACCGATAATGCTTGTCAGCGGACTTCTGTATAATATTCCAATAATCCGGCAAAGAATACCTGCTGCGGCAAGAATCCCCGCCTGTTTCAGATAATGATTGCTGCTGCTCTTTTTAGCCATAAAAGACCTCTCTTTTTCTCCCTGCAAACGCTCTGTAAAAATTATGCCCCGCCGGGCATTTATGTATCAGTCTATTATTTTTATTATAATGAATCTAGCAGCAACCGTCAAACCTTAAGCCATCCTTTACCAGCATTCTTTATATAATCTTAAAACATTTTGGTAAAATACGGCTTCAATCTCTCTCTCGGAAAGCCCGCGCCCGGAAAGCTCTTTTGCAAGCCGCGGAAGCTTTGAACAATCCGCCATGCCGCCCATGCCGTGTATGCCGTCAAAGTCCGAGCCGAGCCCCGCGCATAAGATCCCGCCCGTCCGGATCAGATGCATGATATGGTCCGCAATATAGGCGACTCCCTCGGACTCGTCGGCATAATCCGTTTTTTCGTTTAAAAACGGACGATAATAGTTTACGCCGATCACTCCGCCGCCGGATGCAACGGCGCGGATCATTTCGTCCGTCAGATTGCGCGCTTTGCCGCAGAGCGCTCTTGCATTGGAATGACTTGCCGCAACAGGTTTTTTGGCATGCCGGCAGACGTCGAAAATTCCGGCATCAGACAAATGCGACACATCCGGAACCATTCCCATCCGCTCCATTTCTTCCAGAAACATAAAGCCCAGATCTGTCAGACCGCCTGCTGCCGCCAGGGAATTTTCGTATTTCCAGGTAAATGTCATCATCCGTACGCCTTTTGTGTAAAACGCTTTGAGTTTTTTTAAACTGCCCGCGCAGACTTCCCCTTCTTCCAGTGTTAATACGGCAGAAATATATCCCTCCCTGCGGTTTTGTTCCAATTCTTCAGCCGTTACAGCCGGACGAATCTGATTTTTATATCTTTCGATTTCCTCCCGAAACAGACGGATCTGCCCGTTTGCACACCGATACGGATCCGGTTCTTCTTTTATATCCACAAATACCGCAAAATTCTGCAGCACATATCCGCCCCGCTTTAATCGAAAAAGATCTACCTGAAGATCATTTGAAAGCAGATTCGTATGTTTTCCCCGCTTTCTGTCGTGATACATTTCGGAAATCGTGTCGCAATGCATATCCGCCGCAAACATACCCGCGCCTTACCAGATGCTGCCGGCAGCCTGCAGCGACTTTGCCAAGTCTTCTCTGTAGTTCCATGCTTCCGGAGAAAAGCTGTTAACCGTACATCCGAAACTGTCTTCTCTTCCGGCTGCATGAATATACTCTTTTTCTCCCAGATACATTGCGATATGCCCGGGAAAATATAACAGGTCTCCCGGTTTCATTCGTTCCGGCGGGATTTCATGAACGGGATATGCATGGTTTCGTTCGGAATCCCGGTAAATCAATATACCGTTCATTAAATAACTCATAAACACAAGACCAGAGCAGTCGATCCCTTCCGCGGATTTGCCCGCCCATCGGTACTGCGTTCCCAGATAGCTTTTTGCACTGAGAATGACCTGCCGGCGAAAAACCTCTTCCGTAAAGATCCGGTCGCTTCTTTGGCGCAGAAAATAAGTATCCGGATCTTCTTCATAAAGATATCCGTCGCCGTCTTTCCTGTCTTTGCAGGAAACTGCGGGTATATAACCTTCTGTCTGATCCGTTAGACGAATCCTGCGGTATCCATTTTCTGACTTTGGCAGCGCCGACACAAAACTGCCGCGGTGCAGCGTACAGAGAATACGGCTGTGTACATCTGCTTCTTCCATGACATCGGTAAACGCTTTTGTGATTATGAGCATTTTTTCTGTCTGTTCCCGTTTCTGCAGCTCTTTTGCATTTCCTACCTCCACTCCCTCTTTTTTCAGGCAGCCCCTGTAACCGTAATGCGTTACAACCTGCATCCATTCGCCTTCTTCTTTTAAAATACCGACCGCCCATCCCATAAAAAGTTCGTCGGTATGCCCGCCGCCGGATACGGACGAAAGCCATGCGGAGGGTTTTGTAATAATTCCTGTTTTCATACAGTTCTCCCTATGGATTTTTTACTGCCATTATATGTAAAAAGAGTCTTTTTTTAGACCTGCCGCCGGAAGATCTGCCGGAAGTAATGTTGCACTTATTGCTGCAGACGACAGAACCTACAATATTTTTAATTTTGTTTTTTTCGCATATCTTCCTTCCTTTTCTTTTATCTGCCTGCTTATCATGAACAGAAGCTGCCGAATAAACGGCAGCTTCTGAAGCGCTATTTTCATCTCGCTAACCGTTGCATCTTCTTTACTCTGTACGACTTTTGCCTTTTCCAACGCATCGCGGACTGCCTGCACGGTATCGGCGGTATATCCGTTCAAATCAAGATGATCTGCATCTGTAATTGCAAGATTCAATCCTTTCTTGATCAGTGTGGCTTCTGCCCTGTCGATTTTTGTTATACTCTCTTCTATTTCTGTCTGTAAAAGGGCATCTCCGTTCTCAAGCAGCTTCTCTATTTCTGCAACCTGTGCATCGTAATCATCCGTTCCGTATTTTTCCGCAAGATCCTTTAGTGTCTGAAGCGTAAAGAGCAATTCCTGCCTGCCGGATATGTTTATATGCTCCACAACATATACTTCACAGGAATCCGATTTTCCATTTGCCGTAGCCGTGACAGTCGCTTTACCGACAGCTTTGCCCGTAATCACTCCGTCTTCATTAACTTCTGCAACAGAACTGTCATCTACCGACCACGCAATATTTTTTTCCGTTCCAAAATATGGCGTTACCGTGGCAACCAGAGAAGTCGTATCTTCTTTCTTTAAAACGATTCTGTCTTTTTCCAGACTAACCTCTGTGACAGCTGCGGCTGCAGGCGGATTTACCGTCATGGTACACTGCTTTGTAACCGTCTGCGCTGTCCGCTCCCATACGGCTGTAAATGTCATGTCTGCCGACAATACTTTATATTCTCTGTTTGCTGCATAAACTTTTTTTCCGTCGTTCCATCCGGCAAACCGATAATCCGTCACGGATGCGCTGCAGGCAGGCAATACGATACTGCTTCCTGCCAGCACGGTTTGTGACGCAGGCGCAGAACCGGACAACGGCGTTTTTTCTAAATCAAACGAAACATTAATTTCGGGAATGTTCTCCCATCCTTTTTCGTATACCGTAAATGCATCAAATTCTATTTTTCTGCCTGACTGCCCTTCCGCTGTTAATTTAATGGTATGGGTTCCGTCCTCCAGGTCCCGTTTAGAAAAAACGACCTGCTTGGCAAGGCCGCTGTCGGAGTTGCAGTTTGCAATGCCCGTTTCTTCTTCGTCAATATATACTTTGAGTTCTCCGTAACGTCCGGAGTTTTTAGGAGCTATGACATCGATCCCTGTTCCTTTGAATGCAAATTCAATGGTTTCATCCCCGGTCATCGTTTCCACAAAGTGTATCGATCCTCCGTAATGCTTGCCATCGGATCATGTACCCCAATTTCCGTTATATTCAATTCCTTCATTCGTGTTGTCGACCCATCGGATCGGACGTTTGATGCTGACGATTTCGGAATGCTCTCCTTCCTTTCCGTCCGCAGATACGGCTGCAACATAGTATTTTTCAGCTTCTGCAAAATCAACTCTTCCGGCATCCGTATAAGTAAGATTTGCCGTCGTTCGGATTTTCTCATAACTGTTTGCTGTTTTTCGGTAGACATGATAAGAAGCAGCGCCTGCTACCGCGTCCCATGTAAGCACAATGTTTCCGTCAATCTGGAACGGCGGATGCGTATCCCAGAGACACCTGCGCTGCCTCGCGCCATTCCTCGTTATCCATTGCGATCAGATCTCCCGGATACAACCCCAAAAGATGAGACATATGACGATGCTGCCCTAGATTTACCGTGGTTTCATTAAACCATTCCTTAATCTGACCGCTGTCGCCGATTTCAATCGGGGAAAGCCTGCTCTGGTTTTCTCTCCAATGCTCCGCCAGATCTTCATCTACATTTAAAATATCTGCCGCTATCGCTGCATCTTCATACAGCTGCCAGATCAAACTGTTTTCATAAACGTTACCTAAGGTACGTTCACCCCATTCCGGCGAATATGCCGGTGCGGAAACTAAACGCGTGCTTTCCGTACCGTCTTCCAACGTGATTTTCACGCCGCTGTCTACCAGTATCTGATCGTAGAGAATCGCTTCCTCTCTCAGCATCGGATAAAGATTCTTTCTCATATATTCTACGTCACCGGTATACTCATAATATTCCCAGCAATTCTGCAGGATCCATGGTACCGCTGCCGGCGACCAGCCCCAGTCAAAACTCCAGCCGGGACAGGTCCAGCCAAACGGGGTATTTTGCGTATGTGCACTAAATCCGTTTGCTTCTCCCGGTTTGCTTTCAATTCCGAAATAAGACTCCGCCGTGACGCGCCCCGGCATTCTTAGGGAATCCACATACTCGATCAGCGGTATTGCACATTCCGAAAGATTAGAAGAATATGTCGGCCAGTAATTCATCTGAAGATTTACATTCATATGATAATCACTGCCCCATTCTATGCCTGTTGTCCGGTTCTGCCATACTCCCTGCAGATTAGAAGGCAGATCTCCTTCTCTGGAAGAGGCAATCGTCAGATACCTGCCGTACTGATACGGCAATGCTTCATAGAGTTTCTTTTCTTCCAAAGCTGCATCCGTCTTATATGCCGTAAGCAGCTCGTCTGTCGTTTTTCGGAAAACGTCTATCCGATATCCAACTTCACTCTTCCAAATAATCTCTGATAATCTGTCAAATGTCTGTTTTTCACTACCTCAAATCCCATTTCCGACGCATCCAGAACGTCTTTTGCAACGCTTTCTGCAAGCTGCTGATCGGTTTCTCCGGTACGGCAATGCGGATATTGATTTTTGTAATCCGTGTCCGCCGAAATATAAATGATTACTTCGCCTGCCCCGGCAACATTCAGCGATTCTCCGTCCTCACCTTCCGTAACCGTTCCGTTTGTCTCCAATTTCAGCATGGAATTCATTTTCATCTGATTGTCCGGCAGATGCCCTGCCATTACAATCGTTCCTACATTGGATGCGGCTTCTGTTTCATAAGCAACAACTTTTTTTGGTTTTCATTCAAATCGTCGTTATCCGCAGGAAACCGGACATTAAAATCAAGCGTCTCTTTCGTTGCCGTCAGTTTCATGGCAAGAACATTGTCCGGATAACTGACAAAGTATTCTCTGTGATAATCCGTATCTCCGATAGTAAAATCCACATTTGCAATACCGGTTGTTAAGTCCAGATTACGTTCATAATTTGTGCTCTTATCCGCATTCAGGTTTTGAAACGTCAGATAGAGATCGCCCCAGGACTGATACTCGCCGTATCCGCTTGATATCCCTACCAGCTGCTGCCCGCAGATCGTCTCCGCATTTTCGATATCTCCTGCAATAAATGCGTTTACAATTTCGCCGTAAACATTTGCTCCCATAAAACTGTTGCCGATCGGAAGTGTGTACTGTTCCCAGATATCGTTTTCGGCAGTCAGTTGTGCCTGTGCAGCCCCCTCAACGGCTGATTCATCATACTAAAGTTTCAGCAGATTTTCCTCTTTTTTCTCTGCTTTAGCCTTTCCCGTTTCTGCCGGTTTCGACAACATCGATACAGGTATGGAAGTCATCAGCACAGCCGCCGAAATAACTCCAGAACATAACTTTAAGATTGTTTTTCTTTGCATGTTTGTTTCCCCTTTTTCACAACAATCTTACTATAATTGTAAACAGAGAAGCCGTTGCAAAGCAACAAGCTTCTCTGCTTTTTTTACTTTTTCTTATATATTACTTTTTTGCCTGCGCTCTTCATTTTACTCTTTAATTTCTTGAGTTCCGATTTGCGCATATTCTTTGGATAGTAAATCTTGCAGTTCGATTTTATTCTCTTAAATGCATTTTTTCCGACTTTCTTCGGTGCAATTGTGCCCATAAAACGAATACTTTTTAACTTCGTACATTTTTGGAAGCAGTTTGCTCCGATTTCGTTCACATTTGCTCCGATAATCACACTCTTTAATTTTTTCTTACAGCTTTTAAAGACATTTTTATCAATTGCCGTAACTTTAAAGGTATAATTATTTTTGGATACCGTCGCAGGAATTGTGATCGTACTTTTCTTCTTGCCCGCCGCTTTTACGCCGGAGACTGTTACCGTACCGTTAACGGCGTCTGATTTGGTCACTCTGTACTCAAGATTTGCATCTTCCACCTTACTGTTTAATGTGGGAACAGAATCGGAACCGCTGCTTTCTGATTTTATTACTTTAATATGTACGGTTACCGAAGCCTTTGCATCTTCCATACATGTAATCGCAATATCCGTTTCACCTTCCGCAATTGCGGTAACTTTTCCGTTTTGATCTACTGCTGCAATCTTATCATTTAAAGAGCGATAGATCAGATGAACATCAGACGGTGCAGCAGACGCTTTGATCACATATATTTCTCCTGGCTTTAATTCTTTGCTCTTTTGAGCTACCGAAATGGACACCGATATCTCTTTCCATGCTTCCACCGTAACTTCTGTAAATTCTGAGATATTGTCCTGACCTGCCACTGCATAGACTAAGATGGTATATTCTTTCGCCGTATCAAATCCGCCGAGCGACAATTCGGTATTTTCTGTAACTGCCACTTGCTTATTATCCAGATAAACCAGATATTTCTCTGCGCCTTCCGACGCCTGCCAGGAAATCCGTACAAGAGTAGGATCCGATGTATCTCTTACCGCGGTAAGACCGGTTACTTTTTCAGGTGTCTTCGGTTCTGACGGTACCGTCGTACCAAAGGAAATACCATCTGAGGATTCTACGCCGTTTGCCACCGATTTAATTTCAATCGTACGTTCCGCTCCTGCTTCCACTGCAATCCATGCATATGGTTTATCTGATGTACTTACAAGTTCCCCGTTCACATAGATGTTATAGGAATCTGCACCTTCTGTCTCTTCCCACTGTGCCATCACGCGTCCCTCTTCTACTGCAAGTACATGATATCGGCTGTCTGACGGAAGTGACGGCGGGGTAACTATTGATGTAAAAATTCGGAATGCATCAAATTCAACCTTGGTTCCTCTGCTGCTGCTATTTTTTTCATTGGCAGCTCTAACAACAATGGTATGCTCTCCTGCATCCAGATCTTTTTTACTGAATACAACCTGCTGTTTCAAATCTCCGGACGCATAGGTATCTGCTTTTTCCACAACCTTACCGTCAATACTGATTTCCAAAAATCCTCTGTCTGCATTCTTCGGAGCAAGGACTTCAATCCCGCATCCGGTAAAAGTGAGTGTTATGGTTTCGTTGCCGTTCGGATTCTGTACATATTGAATGGATCCTCCGTAATGTCCGGTTGCGTCCCATTTTGCCCAGCCGCTATATGTAATGTCAGAACTGGTATCGTCTACCATCTGGCTCTCTTCTGTTTTCTCGACCGATGCGCTCATAATGGATTCAGTCATTCCGGAACCCGCCGTTACCTGATACGTGAGCGTTCCTAAAATATCATACGCTTCTGCATCCGTATAAGAAGTATCTGAGATTCCGGAAGCGATCTGTGTGATCACACCGCCTTCTGTTTTGCGGTATACATTATATACCGCATCTTCCGATTCCACTGCATCCCATGCAAGTGTTACCGTATCTTTTGCCTTATTTTCAATTCTAAGATTAGACGGGACTTCTTCTTTTTCCGGTAAACCGGAAATTTTATATGTTTTCCCTGCTTCCGTGTCAAATGAGATTCTGTTATTGCTTAATTTTTCCACTTCTACCGGATTGCCTTCTGCATCTGTAACCATAGCCAGAATCACGTTTTTATACTGTATGACTGCTTTATTTCCCTTATTGGATGTAAGGGTTACCGTATCTACCTGACCTTTGCTCCAGCTCATGTCAATTTCAAAATTTCCTCTTGCCAGCAGACCGTTTGCTTCTCCCTTGGGCCATACGTCCGGAAGCGCCGGAAGCAGATTGATATACCCTACGTTGCTCTGAACCAGCATCTCCGCTACGCCTGCGGTATAACCGAAGTTACCGTCAATCTGGAACGGCGGATGCGTATCCCAGAGATTTGCATAAATACCGTTTTTGAACAAGTCCGTGATCAGCTTATATGCCTTATTTCCTTCTCCGAGCCTAGCCCAGGTGTTAATTCTCTGTCCCATGCCCCAGCCTGTGCTTGCATCCGTCCTGTTGTTCATGGAGACTTTTGCCGCTTCCAGCCATTCCGGCGTTTCCACCGAAATCAAATCTCCGGGAAACAGCCCAAGCATATGGGAAAGATGTCTGTGCCCGTATCCTTCTCCTCCTACGCTTCCCAGCGTAGTTTCTGTATACCACTCTTTGATTTGTCCGTCCGTACCGATTTCAATCGGTCCCTTTAACCGTTCCTGATTGGATTTCCAGCCGTTTATTTTTTCCGTATCTTCTTCCCCTACAATTTCTGCCGCTTCAATCACATCTTCGTAAAGCTGCCAGATTAACGACTGCTCATAGGTATTGCCGCTTGTATACGGTCCGTGCTCCGGTGAAAAAGACGGCGAAGATACCAGCTTACCGTCTTCATCTTCGATCATCATCTGGTCATAAAGCACAGCCTCTTCCTTCATCATCGGATAGATATTTTCTTTCAGATACTCCTCATCTCTTGTAAAATCATAATAATCCCAGCAATTTTGTAAAATCCACGGTACTGCCGCCGGCGACCAGCCCCAGGAAAAATCCCAGCCCGGACAGGTCCATCCAAACGGCGTATTCTGCGTATGCGCCATAAATCCGTTTTCCGGATGCTCTTCATCTGTTACAATACCCGCATAAATTCTTGCCGTCTCCCTTCCCGGCTCGCGCAGAGAGTCTACATAACGGATCAGTGGATCTGCGCATTCCGACAGATTTGTCACATATGTCGGCCAGTAATTCATCTGCAGATTTACATTTAAGTGATAATCCGAAGCCCATTGCGGTGAATTTGAATCATTCCAGACACCCTGAAGATTGGACGGAAGCTGAGAGTTTTCTCTGGAAGAAGCAATGGTGAGATACCTTCCATATTGAAACAGCATCGTTTCTAACTGCCTTCTCTCCGCTTCACTTGCAGTATTTTCCTTATATGCAGCTAACAGATCATTCGTCGGCTTATCGGAAACCTCAGCCCCAAGATCTAACGTCATGCGTGAAAACAATTCCCTGTAATCTGCAATATGATCTCTTTTTACCGCGTCATATCCTTTCTGTGCCGCTGCATCAACATCTTCTGCCACTCTGGCATGAAGTTCTTCGCTCGTTTCTCCTGTACGATAAGTTTTATAAATATTTTTATAATCCGTCGCTGCTGATACATAGACGGTAATCGATGAAGCATCCCGAACCTGAAGACTCGCTCCGTCTTCCGTTACGCTTCCTCCTTCATTTACCACCTTTAACACAGAATCAAATTTTAACTGATTGTCAGAAACGCTTCCCGCTACCAGAAGCGTATCGCCGGAAGCCATTGCCGTAACACCCTGCTTCGATGTAAACCGGACGTTTACATTCAATTTCCGGCTTCCCTCTGCAGAAAGCTTTGCCACCAGAACATTATCCGGATTGCTGACAAAATATTCTCTCGTATATCTCGTATCGTCTGCCTGAAAGCTTACCGTTGACAATGCTGTCTCAAGGTCAAGGTCCCTGACATACTCCTGTGCGGCTGAGGCAGTCACTCCCTCATAATCAAAATAAATATCTCCCCACGCCTGATAAGCGCCATAACCATTTTGCGCACCGATCAGTGTACTGCATTTGTTAGTGGCTGCCGTTGAATTTCCCGCCGCAAACAACTCCTGAATTTCTTTTACCAGCTGCCCCTCGTTTCCTACGTTTTCTAAATTACCCCCGTTATAGTTTGGTCTGGAATTGCTGGGACCTCCTGTCCATAAGGTCTTTTCATTAAATGTCAGATGTTCGCTTGCAATTCCGCCGTAAATATTGGCTCCGATATCACCGTTTCCAATCGGAAGCGTCTGCTCCTGCCAATTTTCAGCCGCGGTATTATACCATAACCTCAGCGGATTTCTTTCCGTTGTTGTTTCACCGGCTTCTGCCGGCACCGCAGGTTCCGCCAGTAATGCCGTCGGCACGGATGCGGCTAATATCGAAGCCGATAACACTGCTGACAACAGCTTTGTAATTGTTTTTATCCTCATACTATACTCCCTTCTCCTCTATAAAAGTTGATAAATCTGTGTTCAGTATATCACAAAAAAACATGCTTTTCTACTTTATTTTTGTGAATTTTCACAAGTTTATCCTCATTGTTTGTGCAAAATATAAAAATTGTTATGATTATTTCCGGAAATTCCCTGTACTTATTGTATTTTTTATACAAACACCTGCTCAACTCCCATTTTCCGCACATAATCGATCCACTCGTAAATATCTTCGATATCATATAACGGCTGATGATTCTCATCTTTTGCTTTTTTCAAAGCCATGGCCATCAATGCATATTCATTTTCCAGCAATGTATCGAATACCCCCTGATCATCCGTATTCATGGATACATGTAACGACATGTTCTTCGGAACATCTTTTAATTTTCTGGAGTTAAAACGTAAGATGGGATGTTCATCGTATTTTTGAATGGTACCGATCAGATAGTTCGACGACGGATTTGTTTCGATTCCGATTCCCTCCTGCACCAGTTTTTGTATCATTTTTTCCTGAAGCTGATAAATAAGATCCGCGTATCTTTGATCCATTTTCCATTCTGTCTTTTCATCGCCGGTTAGTCTGACGTTTTGATTATAATGGTAGGCAAAATATAAATTTCTGGCGCATTCCGTTTTTCTGATATGACTGCCTGCCTTATGGTTCCACCCGTATCTGTCAAATCTTTGAATCTGCTTCCTTGTCAGCTGTTTTAAAAATTCCTCCTCTTCTAACCGGTAAAAAGCAGGCTGATCGCCCCGCAGTTTCCAGCTTTGATAATAATCCCATACAGATACCTTGTTTTTTGTACTCACATGTTCTCCGTATATTTCTTCATAAAGATGATAAAATCGTTCTTTTAATTCTGCTCGCAACTGATTTTCTATGATGCATCCCGTTTCGTCTGCTTTGGCTAATATCCAGGCAAGATCATCCAACAGAACCTGCTTGGGAAGTGTCAGCTTACATCCTTTATATTTATAGTAATCCCAGGGAGAAATACCAAGCGCCAGCGCATGTCCGATCCTGCTTCCTCGTTCCAGCCCGCAGAATTCTATTGCCTCGTCGATTGCACGAAGCCCGTCTGCAATATCCAAAAAGTCTTCACCGGCATGATATGTTGCATGCAGTTTTGTTTTCATACCGCCTTTCTTACATGGAAATTCCAAATCCAGCAAATAACGGAATACCTGTCCGAACGCTTCCGGACGGCAGGCAATTTCACTGGAACAGGCATCAATTCCACGAATCTTTTCATTGATATCCGTTTCCTTTTCCAACAAAGCCGCAATGCTTCTTGCCTGTCGAAACGAAGCCATTCGAACGTTTTGGTTGCGCGGCGTACCTGCACTAAACGCCTGATCTTTCTTTTTCGGAAAATGCAGCACATAGATCACTTTTTCTTCTGCTTTTGTTTCGCTTTTTGCAATATTCTGGCTTTTTGTAATACTTTGATATAATTTTGCCGCGCTGTTTTTTGGGCAGATCCTTGCTTCCAGGGAAACGATATTTTGTTTCCGCATCGTTTCATTTAACGCCAGGCGAATCAATTCATCTTCGTATTCTTTCTGTCCTTCAATAAAAATCTCTTTTCTGTCCTGATAATTGCTGAAATTTGCAAATCCCACCTGTCTGTTGATTTGTATCAATTCTCCGCGGAAATGGGTGCGGATCGATAAATAGATATAAAACAGATTTTTTTGATATCCGCTAAATGCTCCGGTGACAGACGCTTTGTAACATTCGTACAAAAAACGCCGTTCTCCCGTTAAAAGACAGCAATCTCTGTCATTTTTATCTGCCATATCCTTTTCAAATGCATAATCCAGAACAGAACCTTTTTTAATCTGCTTCCATTTTATCGTTCTGTCGGTCTCTGATGAACCGGCGCTTTCTATTTTTGCCCCGTACAAATATTTTGCCAGCACGATCATATCCTGAATCTCTGCCGTCAGACGCTCCATCGGTTCTTCCCGGTCTGCTTTCTGCACCAGTTTTTCTATTCTTTCCTTTAGTGCGTAATCCTGCTTGAGGACTGAAAACAGATAGACCCGGTAAAGCGCCGCTCTTTGGCATTCTGCATAAAAGCTTTCTCTGTTTCCCTCACTCCGAATCCGATCCACAGAATGAACCTGCAGCGCCGCAGGCAGTTTCTTAAAATCGTGCATTCTGCCTTCGATTAAGTTCATCAGACAGATCCAGTTTAATTCAAATACCTTGGTAGATCCTGCCAAATGAAAATGATTCTCAGCCATGCCGCGTTTTAAAATATTATGCAGGCGATTGTCGTTGCTGCGTATGATCGGCAGCCAGGAAAAATTTTTCGACTGATATCCTTTTTCCAGATCATGCGCCGCCAAAAACGCACAGGTGAAAAAATCCTGCCCCAGCAAAAAAGAAACTTCCCGCCAGCGCAGGATTTCCTGAAACCGGCAGGTCATTTCGTTTCCGTCATAGACCAGAAGTTTTTTTGCAATTGTCATAATAAAGTGAAAGATGCTGCAATTTCCCTGCGGATTGTTTTTCATATCCTGAAGCAGTTTTTGATAATGATGATATCGTTCATCTTCCGAATAATTGGAAAATACATTCTGGGCATATTGCATATAAAGATCTTTATTTACCTGTCTGTAATCATGCCCTGATTTCTCTAATGTCGGTTTTTTTGTTATCTTCGTATATGGTATTTTTAAAAATAACAGTTCCAGATTTCCTTTTTCAATATCCATATGGTTTCCTCTGTCTTATGCAGCGCCCGCTGCAGAATCTGTTTCTCATGTCATTCAAAGCGCCTGTGCTTTAAGATTCCTCAAGTTTTATTTGATCCTGAATGAGTACCAGGCGTTTATATTCTCCATACAATTCTTCAGGAACATTTAATTCTTTATTTCTGATATACAGATCCGCAATTGCTCCGTATAACCGGCACAATCCTTCTACATCCACATGTTCCAGCGGCTTTTTCGTAATTCCGTTATACCGCTGAATATTAGACGCCAAATCATCCAAATGCAGTTTCAAATTCTCTGCCGTTAATTTTCTCAATGTTTTTGGAACCGCAACTTCTTTGGGATTCCAGTAATCCGGCATTTCAACCAATTTTCTTCGAAATTCCGAAACAAGATCGTCTACTTTTTTCTTTCTTTCAAATTCTTTCTGAACATTTCTATTTGCCAGGCTTAAATCAAATAATTCTGCGTACAGGCTGCTCACAGCCATCGGTTCTTTTTCGTCTCCCAAAGAAAATGTTTGAAATTTTTCGGGCGTGCATGCGATCCCGTTTTGATTCATATACTCTGCAGTATTTTTCAAAAATGTATCTGCAAGCTTTCGGCACCTGTCCGTATCATCCGTTGTATCTTCTTTATAATCCCGGTGTTTGATACAGTAATCTTTCATTCCCAGAATTAAATCTACATTACAGATAAGTTTTTTTGCACACTCTATAATTTCCTTATTTTCTTCCTGCATCCTGCGGATCGTTTCTTTAAATTCTTCTTCCTTGATTCCCAGCCTTGCCATATTTACCTTATCATAGATCGCATCCAGATCGCTTAACCCAACCAGATAATTTTCTAAGCTGACATGAATAAAATAATTGATGCTGTTGTTATCATAAATGACAGTTCCGTCAGAAGAAAAGATCACCTGATTATTATTGGTATAAAATATGTTCGACAATAATCCGAGCACAATCCATGCCTGTAAACAGCAGGTCCTGTTTTCATCCTGTTTGATTTTAGAAATCTTGTAAATCTTTCCGTATTCCGGAACCGAAAGTTCAGGCAAGTTACTTTTGATCATCTTTAATATCTGATTATAACATTCTATGGTTGGAACCGGAAACCGGGAACGGTCCATACCGCTATTTGCATGCGCAGGCAGTACATTTGAAAAATATTCTCCGAACAAATATCCGTTCATAAATTCTGTCAGTTCCGTCTGTTCTCCGCTGTTCAGCCACCGATTCATTCGTATTGTATAGATGGTGCGCAGCCGGCTGATATAGCCTTCTGTACCGATATCCACCACATTTTTTTTAAAAATATAAAACCAGCCGATGACCTGATAAAAACTGTCCATACGATCATGTGTGGGAACATGATATTTCGGATCATAGCCTGGATTGATTTCACTGTAAATTCCTTCCAATATGCGTTTTACCGCAATATGCATGTGGTAAGCATCCATGGTTTCAATATCCTGTAAGGTGAGGCCTTCATACAGCTTTAAATGATCTTCTGTCCACTCTCTTTGTACATAACGCTCAAATTCCTGAATATTCTCAAGATAACCGTTTTCTTTGTTTTCTGTTTTACTGAAATTTCCGATTAAGGCAATCCAGCTGATCATATCCCGAAGATTATTCGGAAACAAATAACTCTTTCCACCTTCTTCCGGTAGAAACCGCATTCCCGTAGCTTTATAAATCATATCCAGCATAACGGAGGTGAAATTTTTTTCTCCTTCTTCCGGCTGAACCGACTCCCAGATTATGGTATCGTTTTCTCTGTCTTTGTATGTAATATGGATCTGATCAAAACTCTGCACTTTCGGAAGATAAATTCGTCTTTGTTTCGGAATCAGCTTAGAAATATAACGTTCCGACATTGTACTGACTTCATTATTTAACTGTCTGTATACGGCTTCTTCTTTGTTTTTATAGATTTCTTCAAAATCTTTCAGATTCTTTTCCCGGATACATAATTCCAGCTGGTCGATCTTTACACTGATCACAATCGATACATTCGGAATCATCAGATATTTTCGGATCTGCTCCGCCATTTTATAGGCATTTGCACTGCAAAGATCCAAATCGTCAATGGCAATGATCAGCTGATGCTGTTTTTCACTCTGATCCATAAAGGCAAGGTACTCTGCAATCAATTTTGAGAGTTCTTCTTTTAATCTTGTACTTTCTCCCAGTTTTGTCAATTTACTGATGTTCCCCTCATAATCAAATTCATCATCCAGCATTTGTTTCTGGTTATTGATCAGAGAAATATAACGGTAAACTTTTTGAAACCGATCCAAAAGCTGTTCTCTGTTTCTTTCATAAGAACTGGTATCATCGTTACATTCCATATAGAAATTCTGAAAAATCTTTGCCAAAACAATATCCAATACGTTATGTACATCGTCAAATTGCGTGGGATCTATCAGGATAGGTGTCAAAAAGCGCACTTCTTTTAAGAATCTGCACGCTGAAAAAACCTTATTTTCTTTTTTCTTATCCTCATATACTGCATTGACAAAGGTCATCATCGCGCTGCTTTTTCCTTCTCCCCGTTCACCGCAGAATGCAATGATGTTATTTTCAAAATCCTGCTCTTTCCAGGACCATTCTCTCTGCCTCGCTTTTTTACTGATCCACGCCCCTGTGATTTCATTCAGCATCTCTGCAGCACGCCTGTATTCTTCAAAAAAGATATCATTCTCTTCAATCTTATCTTTTACCGCAATCTTAAATTCATCTCCCTTTAGGATTGTAATTTCACGCATCTTACTTTTCCTCCTTTGCTTTATGAGCATATGATAAAAAAATAATCATCTCGAAACAACTTAAACATCTGACTGTATCATATCATATTTTTAAAGAATGAAAAAGCTTTTGCAGTATTTGTTTATTAATTCTATGCCATCTTTTCATAGCGCCGATACGTTTATGTACTTATTCTATTTTAATTAACAAGGTTTTCAGTAAAATTTTTTGAACCATTAGCAGAATTGCCATTTTGATTAGTAAACTTAGATATAATAAAATACCGGAAACTCTGGCATCCCAGTATTCCCGGAATTTTTAAGATGTCGCTAAGAGGATTTGAACCTCCGGCCTACCGCTTAGGAGTAGAACCATTTGCCAGTAAGCAGCTCCCTCTTAGTGTTATATAATCCCTTTATTTCCTTGCTTGTCACGGAATCAGAATGTTATCTCGTACCTCCGTGTGACTGCTGATTTTAAGGTATTTTAAATGCTCCTTTTAGCAGGCGATTAGCAAGGGGCTTGAATTTAGGGAAATGTTACGGTGTAAAATCTTTCCCAATTAATACCTGCATTTCACAACGAATCCCAGAATAGTTTAAGCTGTTTGCATTTTTTCTAAGGTCGAAAATTGCGACCTCAAAGAGTTTATCATTCCTCTTTGCTTTTTTCTAAGGTCACAAATTGTGACCTCAAAGAACTTCTTATTTCTCCGTTTCCAGTTCCAACCTTTGCAGGATGTCTTTGATGATGCCTGCATCTTGAATTAAATTGATTCCAAAACACTTTTTTCCTGCATCTTTCAAAGACGCTCCTACATGATAGGCTGTCGCTTGGTCAAGAATCAAAAACCTGTCATGGAATACTTTGGTATATTTTATTTTCAATATCGGGTACTGTGCATTGAAATTTTTAACATCATCTTTCGTTAGCTTGGTCTTCTTCTGTGTATAAATTGTAACTGCAACATCAGAATTTTTCTTTGAAAGCAGATTCAATGTCCCAACATCTACATATCCGTCTATCAGAGTGATTTCTTTCTTTGCTTTTTGAATTAGACTTACGATCAGACTGAACGCATCGTAAATCTGTCCGTCAAAAAATACTTTTTGACTGGATTCCTCATGCTCGGATATGTACGCAAAAACTCTCTCAAAACGGTCGTCTGTTTCCGTTTGGTAATTTATCTGGCGAACCTCTATTTCCTTTAACCGATCATACAACAAAGGTGTATTTGCCATATACTTCCGCATCTCTACAAAAGTGTCCATAATCCTAATGCTTACTCGGATAGCAACATCACTACGCAAAACCGCAGAAAGCATTGCAATTCCTTGTTCTGTAAAAACAAATGGCAGTTTCCTACGCCCGCCATATCCATTATCATCCTCCGAACTTGAAGTCGCAATTTGCGACTTCAAGATTTCATATTCCTCTTTCGTCAGTTGGAATCGGAATCTTTCTGGAAATCTTGAGATATTACGTTTTGCCGCTTCATTTAATCGCTTTGTTTCTACTTGATACAGCATCGCTAAATCGCTGTCTATCATAACCTGCTGGTTACGGATAACATATATCATGGTTTTTATATCGGACTCTACTGATTCAATGCTTATTTCTTGGGTATCATTATTTGCCTTTGCCAGAGCTGTTTGTTTTGTATCAGCCATCTTTATCGTCCTTTCTATTTTGAAGTGCCAGATTGGAACCTCGAAACTCTGAGTAACTTGAAATCACAATTTGCGACTTCAAGTTCTGTTACTTTCTCTAACCTTAAACTCGAAATTCTAAATCGGAATACCAAGTTTTATGTACGCTTATTGTTTGTTTTTACAATATATCATACAGAAATTATTTTTCTACAATTTTTCAAAGAAGCATCTTCGTAGGTGTCATAACTTCGTCCCAACTTGTGACAAATTTGATATTTTTGAACTAAAAACTCTCGCCTTTTCAATTAACAAGATTTTCAGCAAAATTTTTCGGACAATTAGCAGAACCGCTATTTTGATTAGCAAACTCAGATATAGTAAAATACCGAGAACTCTGGAAACCCAGTATTCTCGGTATTTCTTTAGACGTCGCTAAGAGGATTTGAACCTCCGGCCTACCGCTTAGGAGGCGGTCGCTCTATCCAGCTGAGCTATAGCGACATTTGACACTATTACATTCTATCACTCTATCTAAGAAAAATCAATCAATTTTTTACACGAACGGATCCCTGAAGCCATATATTTCCTTTAAATCTTCTTCCGACGACCGGTTCACCTAATAAGTCATTTTCATTGATACAGATATCATAGATCAAATCATTCGTATCTACTGTCATAATACATACCCGCTGTCCCGTTTCCATGTTCTGCGTATAACAGACATTTAAAATTTCTCCCAATACCGAATACTGGTCGCTTTCAATACCAAAAGGCATAAAGTAAGAATCCACAATACTCAAAACATCTTCATGCACAATTCTTTTAGAAAGCATAGAATACATATCAATATCTTCCAGTGTCAAACTTTCGATTGCATCTTCATCCCCCTCTCTTGCTGCAGCAAGCAAGTGATTGCGGTTCTGTGTCAGTTCTTCATGTTTTAAAATCTGCCCCTGACTTTTATTGATCGGAAACAGGATCTTGCCGCTCAAAGAAAGTCCTGCAAGCGTAGCCGTCATTTTCGGATATTGATCCTTCTTCCAATGGCTTTTTTCTTTCAGATATTCCGATACGTTCTGCAAATAGAAAATCAAAGTAATTCCAACTTTAATATCATCACAAACTGCAGCATAGGATTCTTTGTCTGAATGCTTTTCAATTTCTATATGTTCTTCGCTTGTAATTCCGGTTCCCCGAAAATACGGATAATAGTAATCCATCCGAAAAGATCCGTCTTCCGAATAACTGCCGCATACGGTAATGCCTATGGAATCGCCGAAATCTTTAGAAAATTCCACGAAATCATTTCCCTGAGAATCCTTTGTATGATTCATATAATTTGGCTGCTCCGCTACTTTATTTAAAATTTCATCAATCTTTGCATGATTCATTTGTTCAAATCCAACTGTCCTTAAATAGCTATGCATTCTTTTCCTTTCTTTTCCGCATCAGAATAGGCAAACATATGTTTTAAATCTGTTCTTTGGAGTAATATGACATTGCCATATCCAATGCTTCCTTCTCTTCTTCTGCTAAAGCAATAATTGAATTACCGTCTATGATTTCTTTGATATAAGTATAACATCCTTCTCTGCTGTGCATCGCATTAATAATAAATCCGTCGTTTGCTTCATTTAACAAAGCAAGCGAAAAGCTCAGTTTTCCTCCCATTTCCTGAAAAGCGTCATATTTTACCAAACCTACCTTTTGAAATGTATTCTTCATTTTTTGGTATATGGTTTTGATATCGCTTTCATTTTTCTGATTGGAGGAAATCAGATAATCAATCTGATCCATTCGGCTCATAATAGATTCTTCTAAAGTTTTTGCATTTTTTCCATCCATAAACATTTTATATTTCTTTTTCAGCTTATGCATTTGAATGGAATTTATTAATAGTATAATCAACAAAATCAATGCCAATCCTGCCAGTCCAAGCAGTATATAGTCTGAATCAAATCCTAAATAATACTCTATCATAATCTTCTTCCTTTTCTATTAAATTGTTTTCACTGACTGGAATAAATCCATGATCCGGTCCAGTTCTTCCGGTGAGTAATACTCTATTTCAATTGTTCCCTTTTTTGCATCTTTTCTGCGAATACTCACTTTGGTTCCCATGATGTCTTTCATCTTTTCTTCCAGATCCTGATAAATAATATCCATCTTTGGATCTATTGGAGTTTCTTTTGCAGGCGTTTCTTTTTTCTCGTTCTGCATTTTCTTTACAAGCTTTTCAGTCTCTCTTACACTTAATTTTTCATCAAAAATTTTCTGTGCAAGTGCATATTGCTTGTCCTTATCTTCAATGCCAAGCAGAGCCCTTGCGTGTCCCGTCGTCAGAAGATCATCGATCACCATCTGCTGAACCTGATCCGAAAGCTTTAGAAGACGCATAGAATTTGTCACTGCAGTTCTGCTCTTGGAAACTCTCTCTGCTACCTCATCCTGTTTTAAATGAAACTCATCCAACAGACGTTTATATGCAATTGCTTCTTCAATTGGATTTAAATCTTCTCTTTGAATGTTTTCAATCAGAGATATTTCAACAATCTCCTGATCCGTAAGCTTTTTAACGATAACCGGAACTTCTTTTAAATCAGCTAATTTTGCTGCCCTCCATCGACGTTCTCCGGCAATAATCTCATAGTAGTCGTTTTTATCCTGTACTAAAAGAGGCTGTAAAATTCCAAATTGTTTAATTGAGTCGGATAATTCCAACAGGGAATCTTCATCAAAATTCTTTCTTGGCTGTTCTCTGTTTGGTTCTACTTTTTGAATATCTATCATTACGGCATCTTTACTTTTAGCCTTTTCCGGAGGAATCAGTGAATCGATTCCAATTCCTTTTCCCAGTCCTTTTCCCAATCCGCCTTTTTTTACTCCTGCCATTTTATAAGTCCTTTCTTCCTATTACTTCTTTTGCCAACATACGATAACTCTCCGCTCCGGTCGATTTCGGATCATACTTATTAATCGGCAGACCATGGCTGGGAGCCTCTGCAAGTCTGACGCTTCTTGGAATGATCGTTTTGTAAATCGTTGTATTTAAATTGTTTTTTACATTTTCAACAACTTGGAGGGATAAATTTGTCCTGGCGTCATACATAGTAAAAACAATTCCTTCTATCTGAAGATCTGCATTCAATCTTTCCTGCACAAGATTGATCGTATGTATCAACTGGCTCAGACCTTCCAACGCATAATATTCACATTGGATCGGAACCAATACCGTATCCGCCGTTGTCATGGCATTTACCGTAAGCATATTTAAAGAAGGAGGACAGTCAATGATAATAAAATCGTAATCATCTTTGATATAATCTACCGCATTTTTTAAAATATATTCTTTATCATTGATTCCCAGTAATTCAATTTCAGCACCTGCCAAATTGACATTTGTAGGCATTAAGTCTAAGTTATCTATTTCAGTCTTTACGATAGATTCTTTTATGGTGCACTCATCCAGCATCAATTCATATACTGTATTTTCCAGATCATCTTTATCTACACCGAGTCCACTGGTCGTATTTCCCTGAGGATCGATATCAATGGTCAATATTTTCTTGTTTTTTTCTGCCAGACATGCCGATAAATTAATTGCCGTCGTCGTCTTGCCCACACCGCCTTTTTGATTTGCGATGGCTATCACTCTTCCCATTTTTTTGTATAATCCTTTCTTTTTTCTTGGTTGAATTATATCATTTATTCTTTTTTATTTCTATAGTAAATAAGATGAATAAGGCTAATTTCTATATGTTTTCTTTGTTTAATTTTCTATTCGATAATTATCTCTAAAAAATGTTTCACGTGAAACATTTTATCCATAGATATTTACCAAATGATTTTTAATTGCAAATACAGCTGCTTGAGTTCGATCTGAAACACTGATTTTTTTAAATATATTTGACAGATGATTCTTAACGGTACGTTCACTGATTTCAAATTTCAGAGCAATTTCTTTATTATACATTCCTAAGGCAACATTTCTTAAAATATCCATCTCTCGTTTTGTTAAAGATTGAATTTTTATTTGATCTTCCTCTCTTACTTTTATTTTAGATTGATCAAAAAATTTACCTTCCACAATAATATCTGACTGTCCCTTCCACATACGATAAATCAACTCTTTTATCTCAGAGAACTTTTCTTCTGTTGATATATAAACTGAAAACCTCTGGTGTAAAACCGAATGTTGCAGAAACCATGTATGAAAGCTATCATATAAAATCAATATCTTTATCAACGGATATTGGTCAATTATTTTCAATAAAAATTCCAGTTCTAGTTCTTTATTCATATTGAAATGATACAGTATAATATCAGGACGTCTCTCTTTTAAAATATTTTCACATTCCAAAAGGTCCGAAGTATCTGCAACTACCAGAAAATTATCTTCCGATTCCAACAAATACTTAAGTGCTTCTCGAATCAAGTGAGCGTCGTCGATCAAAAGAATCTTAATTTTCTTCAAATTTATTCCTCCTTATCCTTCACCAATTCTGCCCTTTCCGTTTCCTCTCGTTTTTCTTTTTTTGAGTATAAATGATTCAATAATGCTGATAATTCTATTTTACAACGAACCGGATCTAAATCAATCAACGTGAAACAAAACTCTATTTTATGTATCAATTCTCCAAGTTCTCCCTGGTATCTTTCCTGTAACTTCTGATACTTTTTCTTTCCTTTCGAAGATAATGTAAGATCCTTTTTTTCCATATAATTTTCTTTGAAATACTTCAAAACAGAAGAAATTTTCAAAATTTCAGCATCTAATTTCTTCTTCTGCTCTTTCATCTCTTCGATCTTTTGATGAAACATTTGATTTTCTTTTTCCAGATTACTGATCGTATCCTTCAAATTTGATTTTTGCTTTCTCGGAGAAAAAGCATCAAAATTTTGCATTTCCTCTTCTTTTAATCTAAGCATTTGTTTTTCATTTTCTTTTTGCTTGATCAGGATTCGATTATATTCTGTTTCCAATTCCATTTTTTGTTCCATACAACCGGAACGAATGCTTTTTAAAAACTCATTTACCATAATACCCTCTTAGAACATATATTCTTCATCACTACAACTTGTCTCTGAAATTATTCTACTCCACTTTTCTAAAAAAAGAAAGAATATATTTCTAATTGTATCTACAACAATTTTCAGATATAATAATATATAGAAGTAACTTAAATAAAGGAGGTTCATTATGAAAAATATAAAGAAAAACATCAGACATTTCTTTTTGCTGTCAGGTCTGGCTGCAGGCTGCATGTATGGCTTCAATAAATTAATAGAAACGACTTCATGCATCAAAAAAAGATTGACAGTACAAGATGGGTATTATTTTGAATGGCGGTATGGAAAAATTTTTTACACAAAACAGGGAACCGGTTCTCCCATTCTTCTCATCCACGACCTTCATCCGGCAAGCTCCTCTATAGAATGGAATCAGATCTTAAAAAAACTTGCAAAGTACCATACGGTATATGCCATTGATTTGTTAGGATGCGGCCGGTCGGATAAACCAAATCTTACTTACACAAACTATATGTATGTACAATTGATCACCGATTTTGTAAAAAAAAATATTCAGCAGAAATCAGACCTTATTGCAACAGGAAGCTCCTGTTCGTTTAGTTTAATGGCAGCACACATGGATGATACAATTTTCGGAAAGCTATTTTTCATCAGTCCTCCTTCTCTGGAGTCACTACAGAAAAATCCTGCTCGTCAGACCAATTGGTTGAAAAACATATTAGAATTACCTATCATTGGGACATTTCTTTATAATCTTCAGATGACAGAAGATAAAATACGTAAAACTTTTGAAAAAGAATTTTATTTCCGCAAATCTTTGATATCCGGAAATTTAGAAGATTCCTATTATGAAGCGGCACATCTGGATCATTCCGGAGGAAGATTCCTTTACGGAAGCATGATCGGAAACTATACAAATATTAATATCATACCTGCTTTGAAAAAAATAGAACATCCAATTTTTATCATCGGAAGCCGAGAATCCGATTCTTCCATTCGTATCTTAGACTCTTATGTAAAATACGATGAAATTATAGAAACCGCATATGTATCCAATTGTAAAAAACTGCCCCAGTTAGAAGTTCCGGATAAATTATTTGAAATCATCCGTATGTTCTACGAAGACTAAATCCTATAGGCTATCGCAATATATCATAAAATAATAATCGCCGCAAAGACAAAATTTTCTGTTCTGTCTTTACGGCGATTTCTTATAACTTTTTTCTTCTGGTTCGATGCTCTATTATACCAGAGGCATCTTTGAAGGAGTACCGGCTTTTCTGGGATATTTCTTGGGCGTATTTCTTACTTTGTCAATAATGACAAAAGAACGTCTATGTTCTGCCAGATCAAACGGATAAATCTGATTTAATTTTCCTCCCAATAAATAACAGGCCTTTTTAGATTCCTGAATTTCTTCCTTTATCTCTCCGGATTTATAAGAGACAAACGTGCCGCCTATGTGGATAAACGGAAGGCAATATTCTTCTAATGTGGATAAATTTGCCACGGCTCGCGAGATACATAGGTCATATTGTTCTCTATAGTCTTTTCTATGTGCCAATTCCTCCGCTCTGGCATGAATGGCGTCCACACCGCTCAATTCCAATTCCCGTATAACCTCCTGTAAAAAATTTACTTTTTTATTCAAAGAATCCATCAAAGTGATTGAAAGATGAGGATATGCGATTTTCAGCGGTATCCCAGGAAACCCTGCTCCTGTACCCAGATCTAAAATCGTAAGATTTTTCTCTAAATTCACAACCCGGTTCAAAAACAGAGAATCCAGAAAATGCTTTTTCACAACTTCCTGAAACTCCGTGATTGCAGTCAGATTCATCACCCTGTTCTTTTCTATCAACATCGTATAAAATGTATAAAATTGCCGCTTCTGTAATTCAGAAAATGCAAATCCAAAAGATTCAAACTGTTCCGTCATATATGCAAAATTATCTGCCATTGCTCTTCCTTTCTTTTTCATATTTTCTTTGTTCCAGATATACGAGAATAACAGAAATATCTGCCGGTGACACACCGGAAATTCTGGAAGCCTGTCCGATGGAAACCGGTTTCACCAAATTTAACTTCTGAACCGCTTCGATCCGAAGACCGTGGATGTCTTCATAATCCAAATCCAAAGGCAGTTTCTTCTTCTCCAGTTTTTTAAACTGCCCAACCTGTTTCATCTGCCTGCTGATATAACCTTCATATTTTACATTAATATTTACCTGTTCCGTCACCTCATCCGGAAGTTTTGGACGATTGACATCAATTGGAGCTAACAAATCATAATTTAATTCCGGACGACGAATCAATTCTACCAATGAAGTTCCTGTATTAAGAGGAATACTTCCGAAAGATTCCAATAATGACTGAACCTTTTTACTGGCGCCTATCATCACTTTTGAAATACGTTCCATTTCCTGTTGAATCATTTCTTCTTTTTTCAAAACCCACTCGTACCGCTCTTTTGGAATCAAACCGACCGCATATCCTTTTTTTGTCAGACGCAGATCTGCATTATCCTGACGTAAAATGAGTCTATATTCCGCTCTTGAAGTCATCATGCGGTAAGGTTCGTGATTTTCTTTTGTTACAAGATCATCGATCAAAACACCGATATAAGCTTCCGAGCGATCTAAAACCAAAGGTTCTTTCCCCTGAATATACATAGCTGCATTGATTCCTGCAATTAATCCCTGGCAGGCTGCTTCTTCATACCCAGAACTTCCGTTAAACTGTCCTCCGCAAAAAAGACCTTTCACATGCTTCATTTCCAATGTCGGATATAATTGGTTCGGATTGATGCAGTCATATTCAATTGCGTACGCATTTCTTACAATCTCGGCATGTTCCAGTCCGGGAACGCTTCGATACATCTGATATTGTACGTCTTCCGGAAGAGAACTTGACATTCCCGCAACATACATTTCATTTGTATGAAGTCCCTCTGGTTCAATAAACACCTGATGTTTTTCCTTATCCGCAAACTTAACAACCTTATCTTCGATTGACGGGCAATATCTTGGACCCGTCCCTTCAATTACTCCCGCAAACAAAGGAGAACGATTTAGATTATTCCGAATAATTTCATGCGTCGTTTCATTTGTATAGGTCAGCCAGCAGGAAACCTGATCGATCTGAACATCCTTCGGATCGGTAGTAAACGAAAAAGGCACAATGGTTTCATCTCCAAACTGTTCCTTCATTTTCGAATAATCAATCGTATTTCCATCAATTCTTGCCGGTGTTCCAGTTTTAAAGCGGAATAATTCTACTCCATGATCCAATAACGAATCCGACAAGTGATTTGCTGCCAAAAGACCATTTGGTCCGGTATGCGTCACCATCTCACCAGTCAGGCACCTTGCATTCAGATAAGTACCTGTGCATAAAATCACAGATTTACAATAATAAACTCCCCCGGAACTTGTCTTCAATCCTATGATGCGATCCTGACCGTTTTCTTTTTCCGTTAAAATTTCAGATACCTCCGACTGACGCAGTGTAAGATTTTTTTGCGACTGCAGCGTTTTTCGCATCTGCATACTGTAAGCCGCTTTATCTGCCTGTGCTCTTAAAGAATGCACGGCAGGACCCTTTGACTTATTCAGCATTTTTGACTGAATAAATGTCTGATCAATATTTTTTCCCATTTCTCCGCCCAAAGCATCAATCTCACGTACAAGATGTCCTTTTGACGTTCCGCCAATATTTGGATTACACGGCATCAAAGCAACACTGTCTATACTGATTGTAAACAAAATCGTTTTATGTCCCAGCCTTGCTGCAGCTAAAGCTGCTTCACATCCGGCATGTCCGGCTCCGACAACACAAATATCATAATGTTCCACAACATAAGGCATATTTCTTCCTTCTTTCCACAAAATGTATCTTAATTCCGCTTTACTTGTTTATAAGTGTTTTTATTTACCCATACAAAATTTACTGAAAATCTCGTTTACCAAATCATCTTCTACCGATTCTCCGATAATCTTTCCAAGTTCTTCATATGCATGCATCAAATCAATCGAATAAAAATCTTCCGGCAGCCCCTCTTCTATACTGTTCTTTACGAGAATAAGACTTTTCTGCACTTCTGCAAGCGCTTGTTTATGGCGGGCGTGGTGAAGAAATACCTGGTCATTCATCTGAATCTTTCCCTGAAAAAACATCTCTTCAATTGCGGTATACAATTTATCCATTCCCTCTCTGTTTTTTACGGAAATAAAAAGAATTTTTTTATCCAGCCGGCTTATGATTTCTTCTTTTGTAACGACTGCATCCAGGTCCGACTTATTCAGAAGAATAATCACATTTTTATCCCGGATATGTTCTATAATCTCATAATCATCCGTATCCATCGGAATGGACGCATCCACAAGATATAACACAAGTTCCGCTTTTTCTATATATTCTTTTGCCTTATCTACTCCTATTTTTTCTACAAGATCTTCTGTACTGCGTATTCCCGCAGTATCGATCACATTCAGACAGATTCCGTTTAACAAAACCTGTTCTTCAATTGCATCTCTGGTTGTTCCGGCAACTTCGGTTACAATGGCTCTCTCCTTACCTGCAAGAACATTGAGCAAAGAAGACTTTCCTGCGTTTGGCTTACCTACAATTACAGTATGGATTCCCTCTTTCAGCAAAGAACCGTTTTCGGCATTATTCAAAAGACCTGAAATTTCCGACAGCAAATCTTCTGACACAGATAAAAGACGTTCTCCGTAATCCTCCAAATCATAGTGTTCCGGATCGTCAATTGCAGACTCAATATATGCAATTTCATAAAGAATTTTTTTCCGCATCTTCTCTACCGTTTCTGAAACGATTCCGTTTAACTGATCCACAGAAGCTTTTAAGGCAAACTCATTTTTTGCATTGATCAGATCGATCACGGACTCCGCCTGCGCAAGGTCAATTCTTCCATTTAAAAAAGCCCGTTTTGTAAACTCGCCCGGTTCTGCCGCTCTTGCCCCGCAGCGAATTGCCAAATCCAAAATTGTTCTCATAACAAGTGTTCCGCCATGACAGTCAATTTCTATCGTGTCTTCCTTTGTATAACTTCGCGGAGCTTTCATGATTACCGCCATCACTTCGTCTACGATACGTTCTCCATCCATTACAAATCCATAATGAATCGTATGTGTACCGCACTCCGAAATCTTTTTCTTCTTCCCTTTCAAACGAATCATCTGATCCGCAATATGCACAGCCTCTGTTCCGCTGATTCTTATAATTCCAATGCCCGCATTTGTCATTGCCGTAGCTATTGCAGCAATGGTATCTCCTCCCATAGAATAAATCCCCTTTTCTTTTATAAATAAGAAATAAAAATTTCCAAAAAACAAAGCTGCTGCAGACACAAACTTACGAAACATACGAAAGTATCATATACTGCAGCAGCCTTAAAATTCGTTTATTATCTTTTCAGAGAAACAACCACATGACGAAACGGATCTTCTCCCTCACTGTGAGTAACCACATATCGATCGCTTTGAAGCGCCGAATGGATCACTCTTCTTTCAAATGGATTCATCGGCTCTAAGGCAACAGAACGTTTTGTTCTTTTTACTTTATAAGCAATATTTTTTGCAAGATTCTCTAAAGTCTCTCTTCTTCTGATGCGATAATTTTCCGTGTCCAGCTTCACTTTATAATAAGTCTCAAAATTCTTATGAACTGCATTATTTGCAAGAAGCTGAAGGGAATCTAAGGTTTGTCCTCTCTTTCCGATTAAAACTCCCATCTCATCGCCTTTTAACTCAACTTCAATCGAATGATTTTCCTCATTTAACTTTGTAATAATTTCAGCCTCTATCTTCATTGCTGCAAATATATCCGATAAAAATTTCTTTAAATATCCTTCTACTGTAAGTTTCTTGGATACTTTAATCTTTACAGGCCTGGATCCGATTCCTAAAAATCCCGCGCTTCCTTTATCAATTACTTCAATTTCCACCTGGTCGCTTGTCACACCTAATTGTACCAGTGCGTCTGTTACAGCTTCATCATAAGTTTTCGCTGATATTTCAATAAAATCCATACGATCTGCCCCCTTACTTTGAATTTTTCTCATTGAATTTTTTTACAAGATTCGCTTTTTCAGACATACTGCCGGTTTTTGCATTACTTCTGGCAGCCGCTGCCTTCTCCAGGATCTGTTCTTTTTCCTTCTCAGACATTTTTGATTCCTGAATCCTTCTTGCATTGACTCTTGCAGCCTGATTGATCTGATTTTCGGCAATTCCCTTTTTCTCACGCTTCTTTTTGGCTTTTTCCTGATTCTCTTTTATAATATCATCTAAATTAATCTTTTCAAAGTGTTTATTTAATGCAACCTGCTGAACGCTGCGGACAACAGAACTGATGATCCAGTAAACACCGAGTCCGACCGGCATGGAAAATACAAAAAACAGAGAAAACAAAGGCATAATCTTATTCATCATCTTCATTTGATTTCCCATAGCGTCTTCTCCGCCGGCTGCCTGAGGCATCAGCTTTAAATTCAGAGCCTGCGTTAAATAAGAAGTAATCGGAATCAAAAGCGCAATTGCTACCATAAGGTACATTCCGTTTTCCATTCCGTCTTTA
>BLMD01000180.1 GCA_011959925.1 Lachnospiraceae bacterium | reverse complement strand
AGAATGCTTGAATCTGGAAATATCAGTTTTGACGACTTACAGGTTGAGAAATATGTCAAACTATTTATGTTTTATTGCTCTGTCAGTAGAGGTGTTTTCTATAATGTTTGTATATGGATTGATAAAAAGTGTAGTTGCTGTATTACTTGTAGATACGGTTGCACTTATTGGGATTTTGATTGTCGGAATCACTAAAGTAAGTTTGGGGCATAGTCCGGCATTCAAATATTAATATCAAAAGTTTTTGTCGCTTGAATAATAAATGTAACCATAAACTATGCACCGCCCTATGTGGGAGAAAGCCATAGCCGCCCTTGCCGATATGATACCGTTTGATATTTTCAATATCATTTTTATGCAGCACTAATGATGATGCTTATTCCCAAAGTAATTTCTAATTCTTTTAAAGCTTCTTTTAACTTTTCTTTTTCAGTATCGTCTTCCACTTTAATTGTTGCATTTGGAATAGATTGTAACAAGGGAACAGCTATGAAACTATGATATGTTTGAAACCAAAAAGTGATATTTAACTTAATGATCTGCTCAATTAAAAACTCATTCAGATTTTGAAAAACAATCTGATTTTTTAATTTTTCATAATCATAATTTGCTTTCCAAAGGAAATTATAAAATCCGTCTTCATCAGCTGGTTTGGGTGCATCTTGTGCAACCGGAAAATTCTCGTTTCCTACCAGTTTTTTATTTAAAGTATATTTATATTTTGGTAATGCCCCCTTATGTTGAGCTATTTCTAATAATGATTGATGCTCGAGAATCTTTTTCATTAATTCTGCTTGAAGTATCACATGAACAATATCATTTTGCAATGTCATATAAGCTTTCTTCTCCTTCATTAATTGCGGAATTTCAACCTGTATCAAAAAAAATAAATAACAGGCAACATATCCGATAGCCAAATCATATGGAATCTGATCGTTCGGGATAGGTCCATTGAGTATTGTCGGAAATGGAAGTATAGATGGCCATGTGCTATATCTCGCAATAATCAGCACTGCCGGTATCAGCATTGCAGTTAAAGCAATAAAAACACTATGTTTTTTCCAAAATTTATTCTTCAATTACACCCCTCCAATCAGAACAAAACCACACCAACACACTGGGTCGCTAAATGGATATTCGTTTAGGCTCTCGATATATAAGCTGTGACGTAATTCTCTATTTTGTGTATTATTCTCTAACATATTGCAAAATTTTCTCAATTGGTATCCTTTATAATTTTTTAATTTGTCTAAGGCGATCCAAAATGCTTCTGTTATTGTATGCTTCTCGCTTATTGCGCAGAAAAATTCATATTCAAATACTAATGATGCCGATGAGCGAACATTCCAAAGCGTTTCTAATGTTGCCCTGGCACCTGCGATTCTACAAGCCGCCCCAATGCCAAATATGCCAAAATTAGCATACACCCTTCCATAACCACTTTGACAAACTGGAAGCATAACAATCTCCAGGTTTGAAAGATCAGTTTCCATAAAATCCTTACTATAAAATGTTTTTCCATCTGGTGTTAAAACATAATTTCTTTCTTCCGCATTCAGTGAATTAATATCTTGATATTTACCGTGTCCAGAAAAAACAAGTGCACATTTCGCGTCCAAAAGTTTCTTTGATATTGTTGTTTTAAAGACATTGCCAACAACTTGATAATCAACAGATTTTTCCATAAAATCAACCACATCGATTGTTCTCATTGGCATATCAATTAAGAATAACTCTCTCTCTGATGCAATAACATGAACATCAACTGATATACAATCATGAATTGCTGAAGCAATTGGAAATTCTGTAATCTGTTTCTGGAGATTCAGATAAATATCTTTGTAGCAGAATGAATGCCCATTCATGATTTCTTCCAATTTTCGGGCAATTTCATATGCAGCATTAATTTTTTCTTCAACAGAATATTCCTTCTTATCAAGCTGAATCACATCAGAGATTTTGGCATTCTCAATAAAAGGAATATCCTCATCATCAACCATCTGAAGGCTTTCATAATAGATATCGTTCTGATCAATCAGAAACACAAGCCAGCCGTTAGCTTCCTGCCATATATCGATATAAAGCCCTTCAAGCGAACGCATTCTGTTCAAAAGCTGATCTACGTTGATTTTTGAAAAATGCTCCGTGCTACTATTTCGTTTTATAAAACCATGTGCCTCACATTGCATATCATAAATGATATTTTTATAAGGTGCCACCTGATTGTAGAATTCTCTCAGGTCATGCGGAATATCCAATGAAACAGAGTTATCTAATAACCAAAAATACTGATATAATTCTTCTTCCAGCAAATGTAGAAACTGACTCTGTTTTTCTATACTATCAATATAGGCTGCCTGTTCAATTTTAAACGTAATTTGCCTGATCAGTTCAGAATGCAATTTCCATGAATGTTCCATCCCGTGTTCTACGTTTCCCTGCAGAAAACGAATGATCTCATTACTCTGCACAGCCTGCGTATAGAAAGATAATGCTTCCACAGTTTCTCCGTTCAGATCACCTAAATACTCTTTTTTTAGCTCATAACTGTATTTCAATATCAATTCAGGGTCAATTTCATCTATCCATTCAGGAACGTCATCGTTGTTCTGTTGGACTTCCAGTACTAATGCACCATATCTTATAGCAGCATCTGCTGTTTCCATACTATCTTCCGTAAGCAGATCTTTCGTAGATTCATATATCGCTTTCAGCTCCTGAATTGCAGCTTCCAGGTCCCCCTTTTCCGCAAGAATTTCTGACAGGCTCCTCTTTACGGTTAATGCAAACAGTGTATCATTCAATCTGGAAGATACGGAACGTTCGTAGGCATCCTCCATGTATTCTTGTGCCTTTTGAATGTAACTTTCTTTTTCATCATCATCTGCCACATAATATAATTCAAAACAAGCAATGCCCAGATTATATTCATAAAGAACCGTATCCATATTATTATCGCCATATCTTTTACGACTTTCCTCATATACAGAAAGCATTCTGTCATACTGCTCTTTCTGATTCATAAGACTACCCTCGATGTTTCCAGCAATGTTTTCGAATTGAAGGCGTGATGGATGTTCTAAGCGATTAGATACCAACAGTTTTTCCCTTATCAATCGGATTTTCTTTTCTGCAGTAACAATATCTCCAAGTAGATAATATGCATGGGCAAGCTGTGTATCTATGTTGAAAAGTTCATCCTCGTCAGTATTCGGCAGGCCGGCATTAGAAAGAGCTTCCTCCAGCAGTTGTATTGCCATCTGGTATCGACTACATGATATATAAATATCTGAAATTCTACGATAGAAATAAAGTTTGTCGCTCATCTCCCCGTCGAAAACTTCATTCAAACAAGTCAATATATTTTCTGCATTATCCAAAGACTGCTTATAAAAGCCAAGTTCTCCCAATAAATTGCTATATTCAATCCATGCATTAACTACTTCTATGTCAGATTGCGAATTCAACGGATGTTCACTGGCCCATTGCCGAAACAGCTCCAGCGCTCTTGCTTTTTTTCCATTGTGAATATATTCATCGCAAAGCATAACCGTAATATAAGTCCCATACAATGGATGTGCATGCGAATGAGTAAAAATATCCTCAAGCCTATTGATTAATTCGTCTTGATTCATATCTTGAGGCAGGCAATCGTGTTCCTTTCTATACAACTGAATACATGTTACTATCTGCAGTTTACATTCAATCGTTTTTTCACCAGTTTCTTGATAAAGAATGATACAGCCTTCCAAAGCATGCTTATAGATTGACAGCATGTCCAGGAACTGATTTTCCAATGCTTCAGCCTCTTCGAAAAGCAAATCAATTGTTACTGAATTAGCAATTCCGCGAATATTTTCATAAATTGTACTGAGCTGTCTTCCCTCCATCAGGCTCTCACGTTCCTCATGGCATTTTTTCAACCGTTCATACGCTTCCTTATTGTTAATGTCATTATTATACTCATCCAACAGCTTACGTTCTGTATCATATAAATTACATATTTTCTTTTCATCCATCATACGATAGTATCTCCATTGTGTAAATATACTGGCTACATGGATTCAATACTGAAATATACAGACTCACTTTCCTTAATAATTATATTAGCCAGGTACTCGTTCAGTTCTTCTATAAACTGTGCAGCCTTAACTTCGTCATTTGTATGAATATTGAAACCAGCCTCACTGTATATGCATATTCTTAATGTTCCATCTTCCATAACATCTGCATTCCATATGTACAGGTTTTCATTCTCAGAAGTAATGCCGCTAAATTTCTGATCCTCTTCAATGCCACGGACAAAATTATCAATTACTTCGAATTTTTGAATAATTTCATTTGTTAAGGCATCCATAATATATATATAACTGCCATCAATTTTAATAATGTATGATTTACCATTCAGCTCCATTCTAGTCCTCCGTCTAATTATCTATACGCAATATTCTGTCAATGTCATTCCGTTAAATATCACTTCAATGGTTTTCTATCATGGAAGGAAGGACACTGTTTTTTATGCCTGAAAATTTTTAAAATATCACAAAAACAATTGAATTAATCCAAAGTATTTTGAAACAAGCATATAAATTTCTCTCCCATATAATTATTTTTCCAGCATCATCAAGTAACTATCCAGCCTTGCATTCACATAACCCGCAAACAACTTCTCCATTGCGCCAGGATTTTGCTTTACATAGTATTCATCAAATGCATTATAATAAGAAATCCGATCTGCAAATTTAATGTCAATTGGCGGATATCCGGCTTTCATCAATTCCAGATTTACAAGCAGCCTCCCGGTTCTGCCATTTCCGTCAATAAAAGGATGAATCCCCTCAAATTCAATATGAAACCGTGCAAGCCGGGGAATGATATGATCTGTATGATTCCTATAATCCTCCAACAGCTGTTCCATCTTAGGCTGGATTAAATATGGCTGTACCGGATCATGTTTCGCTCCCATAATCCTGACAGGGACTCTTCTGTAAACCCCACGATCTTCCCGTTTATCCACCAATACAAGATAATGGATCTGCTGGATGATACTCTCTGATAAAGGTGCCTGTTCTTTTACCAAATCCCGCACAAAATCAAATGCTTCTTTATGCCCGACTGCTTCCATATGGTCTTTTAACGGTTTCCTGTCAATCGTCAGACCACGCAAAACCATATCCGTCTCACGCAGGGTCAGGGTATTTCCTTCCATTGCATTTGAATTGTAGGTATACTCAATAATAAATTCCTCTGTCAGACGTTCCGCTTCCCCCACTGTCAGTGGGCGTCTGGCATCCAGTTCGCTTTTCTTCCTGTCTATAGCTGCCAGTAAGCTTTCTGCTGCTTTAAACCGTCCATCCGCCGGTTTTCCTGTCTCTGCCGGAATCATCCAGCGACGTCCTTCATGAATAACACCTGAAATCTTTCCTTCCGCGCATAATATACGCACACGCCTATCTGAAATTCCCCATTTCTCTGCAGCTTGTTTTACTGTCATATACATAAAAAGTACACCTCGCTTTCCACGACATTATGCCACTTTTTCGGAATAATATCAATATTATAGGAATAATAATCTCTAATCTTCGGAACAAAAAAAGACTCGAAAGTACATTTCCGTTTCCGAATCTTAATTTCTATCATAAGAACAACTTAAATTCCTATCATTAAAATTTGCGCACAAAGATTTGAACTTTTTGCCGACTTGTTACAATGTATAAGTGAAGGGCCAATATAAAATATAAGACGTCTTATAAACGGAGTGTTGATCAAATGACGAAAATCGAACTCGAAACCTGTATTGAAACGTACGGCAGGGACATCTATTCCTTCTGCAGGCAGCTTACCAAAAGCACGCTGGAGGCGGACGAACTGTATCAGGATACTTTTTTAAAAGCGGTGGAATTAAACGCTTCCATCCGTTCCGATCACAACCCAAAAAGCTTTCTGCTTTCTGTCGCCATCAGAATCTGGAAAAATAAACGGCGCAAATTCGCCTGGAGAAACCGGATCGCCGCAATGGATGCCTTGCCGGAGGGCGAGGCCAAAACGGCATGTCATCCGGAAAAAAGCAATCCGGAACAGCTGATTTTAAAACAGGAAGAAGCCGCGCAGATCCGGCATGCCGTAAACCGGCTGCCAAACCGGCTGAAAATCCCCGTTCTGCTCTTTTATATGGAAGATCTTTCGACAGCGCAGATTGCCGGCATTTTAAACATACCGGACGGAACCGTAAAAAGCAGGCTGCACCGGGCAAGAACGATTTTAAAAAAAGATTTGGAGGTAATTTTCGATGAAATCTATGGATGATATCTTAACCAACGCCCTTACTCCATCCGAGGAACCTGAGTTCCGGTTAAACCAGTCAATCATTGCACAGGCAAAGGAGGATCATTCTATGAAACCGAACAAAATAAAAAAATTTACTGCAATTGCATGCTCTGCGGCGCTTGTCCTTGCCGCAGGTTCCGTATCCATTTACGCCGCACGAAAACTGCTGCTCCCCAAAGCCGTGGAGAAACATTTTGCAGATCCCGGGCTGTTTGATGCCTTTTCCGGAGAAGACGCCGTTCTTATCAATGAAACACAAAGCTACGGCGGATATGACGTAACGCTCCTTGGCGTTGTCTCCGGAAAAAATCTTTCCAAATCCCTGGTCAGCTCATCTGACGGAATACACGAAGACAGAACCTACGCCGTCGTATCCATCCGCCATTCCGATCTTACGCCTATGCTGTCATCATCCACGGAAGAAAGCTTTCTGGTCTCTCCTTTGATCCAGGGATACGACCCGAACCATTACAACATTTTTACAATGACGGGGGCGTCTTCTTTCTGGGTGGAAGACGGTGTACAGTACCGAATCGCAGAATGCGACAATATCGAAATGTTTGCGGATCATGCTATCTATCTGTGCGTTTCCGAAGGAAGCTTTTACAACCAAGATGCCTACACATTCGATGAAGCCACCGGAACGATTGCAAGAAACGAAAGCTATGACGGGTTAAACGCACTGTTTTCCCTTCCGCTCGATCCTTCCAAAGCAGATCCTAAAGCAGCGGAACAAATGATCCGGAGCATATTAGAAGATGATCACACAGAAGAGAAGACCGGAGACTCCGAACATTTCGAAGACCCCGTATTATCTGAATTTTTTGACCGTCTGACACCGGAAAACATCGACGAATATGCCAGTCCTTTAGAAGAGACGAAACAAGTCCTGACGCCGGATCACAAAGGCATGGTCTCTTACTCCTTTGACGTAGAAGGCCGTTCCGGCGGAAGCTCATCCTCACACGTTTCCTGGTTATTCCCGGATGGCAAACCCGGAATGTCCCCGTCATTCGGATTCGGATATGAAGAATCGGAAGGCCTGGATTCCGTAACCATCGAAACGTACACATTAAATGAAGACGGAACCGTAACCGCACAAATTTATATTCCGAAATAAAGTACCCGTCTAAAAAGCCTAAAAAAGCACATCGCCTCTCTTTGAGAAAAGCGGTGTGCTTTTATACTGTCTGTTTTGGTCTAATCCAGCAGTCTTACCACGCAGACCGGCGTACGGTAGAATGCGTTGGAGATCTTAATTCCTGTTCTTTCACTGCTTGCATGCACGATCTGTCCGTTGCCGATATAGATTGCCACATGGCTGATCCTTCCTCCGCCGTAGAAGAAAAGATCTCCCGGCTGAGCCTCGCTTGCACTGATTCGCCTGCCGTAATTTGCCTGTGCAGCAGATGAATGCGGCAGATAAATGCCGTATTTTGCATAGATAGATAAAGTAAACCCGGAGCAATCCGCGCCGTGCGTTAAGCTGGTACCGCCCCATACATAAGGATTGCCGACAAACTGGCATGCATAGGATACCAGGTCTACTTTGACATCGGAAACACCCTGACCGTATTTGACTTCCGTCATGGTCATTGCTTTATTCAATTCATTGGAAACCGTGACATAATCTGCGCTGACATAACCTTCTTCACTGTCCACGCTGACTTTTAACCATTCTCCCTGATCTTCAATGACTTCCACTTCTTCGCCTTCCGGCATCAGAGCCAGAATTTCACATTCCGTATTCGGCTCTTCCCTGACACGCAGCGTCGTCGTCGTACAGGTCGCTATGGTAGAGGATACTTCCGGCGCATAAGCTCTTGCTTCTGCTCCGGTCATCAGAAATTCGCTTTTTACATAACCGGTAACTTCTCCGGACTGAATCTGTGTCCAGTCGCCCTCGACGCCCAATATTTCACAGCCTGCATTGCCCGGCATCTTACCGACAAGCTCAGCGTCTTCTCCGGCTGCCTCCCGGACATTCAAATTGCCTTCTACCTTGGCGATGCCAAGGTTGGAATATCCGCAGACCGACGCTCCCGCGGCTGTTTTCGCAGCGTCCCCTGCCGAAATTCCCGCACTTTCCGCATCCATACAGGATGCCAGCGCAGACGATACTCCCGCATTGCCTCCTGCGACCGTTTCTATATTTGCTGCAATCTTCTGCGAAATACCTGCCGTAATCCCCGTTGACGCTCCCGACTGAACGGGCATCGTAAGTAAAATCGCTCCTGCCGTTAATAATCCGACTAATTTCTTATTCCCGAATTTCATAAATTCCTCCTAAGACTGTTTTCTTCCTGCGTATCCGTTTCACTGTTAGAAGTATAGCAAGTGTGAGTCACAATGTCAACATATATCTGTAATATTTGTGTAATAATTTATGCCGGAAATGATGTCCCTGTGCATCTGATTTTTCAATTCTTCCAGAGAATGAAATTTCCGTTCCGGTCTTACCCATTTTAAAAACTCCACTTTTATCTGCATTCCGTAAACAGATTCGCCGAAACCGAACAAATGCGTTTCGGCTCCCAAAGGATTTTCTCCCGCAATTGTCGGTTTACAGCCCAGATTGGTTATTCCTCCGTATACCTGCCCCGGCTTTTTTTCTATGCTTGTCCTCGTCACATAGACGCCGAACGGCGGTATCAGCTTTTCTTTCGGTACAAGCAGATTTGCCGTAGGCACATCCAGCGTTCTTCCGATTTCCCGTCCGTGCACCACGTTCCCCTGCAAAAAATAGTGATATCCCAGCAGATGATTCGCCGTCTGCAGCCTACCGGCTAAAATCTCCTCCCGGATCCATGTGCTGCTGATCTCTCTTAGCCCTTCTCTCACCTTTTCCACGACTTCCGCTTCATATCCGTAACGATTTGCAAGCTTTTTCAGCAGCAGATAATCGCCCTTTCGCTGATATCCGAAACGAAAATCCCGCCCTGCCACAAAACTTTTGACATGCAGCCGTTCGACGATCCATCGGATAAAATATTCCGGATCCATCTGCCTGATTTCCTCCGTAAACGGACATTCCAGCAGGTAGTCGATTCCATACTGCTCAAATAACTGCATTTTTTCATCATTGGTCGTAAGGACTTTACTTTCTTCCCATCCGCCGATCTTTTGCTGCGGCGGAACGTCAAATGTAAAAATTACGGTTTTTAACCCCGATTTCTTTTTATCTTTCAGATATTCCATCAAATGACCGTGTCCTCTGTGAATTCCGTCAAACTTTCCCAAAGAAACCACGGTATCTTCCGAAATATGGAACTCTGTCGTATGTCTGATATATTCCATGTCATTCTTCCTAAAACTGGATTTTTACAAAAACATCTTTTCCGGTTTAAATGCATTCTTCCCGATATCATAACGAAATAAACCGATAAACATCCCCTGTGCGTCATACATCCTGTAAATTCCCGAAGGCGCGCCGGATGCCGGACGCGTATGAGACGCCGGAAGTGTTCCGCCGTTTCGAAGCAGCTTTTCCATTCCTTTTTCTGCTTTTACCATGGGATAACCGTCCAGTACGGCGTCTACCGGCAGCAACAGATCCGAAATCTTTCGTTTTTTTTCATCCAGGCCTTTTACGATTGCTTCGATCTCACGCAGGCGGCAGGCATGTTCTAGCGTAAATCCTGCCGTTTCGGTCCGTAAAAGCTTCTCCATGCATCCGCCGCAGCCCGCTTTCTCTCCGATCTCATGGCATAATGTGCGGATATAGGTCCCTTTGGAACAGTGAACCTCCATAGAAACATACGGCAGTTGGATCCTGATTTTCCGGATGGAATAAATTTCAATCTCCCTCGCCTTTCGTTCTACCTCGATCCCGGCTCTTGCCAGATCACAAAGCTTTTTTCCGCCGACCTTTAATGCGGAATACATCGGGGGAATCTGTTTTAACTTTCCCGTAAAGCTTTGTATGATGCCAATTAACTCTTCTTCGGAAATCTCTGGCGCATGTTCTTTTAAGATACGCCCGGACATATCCTGCGTGTCGGTCGTAATGCCCAAATGAAGCAGCGCCTGATAGGTTTTGTCTTTTTCCGTCAGATATCCGCATACTTTAGTCGCTTTTCCGATGCATACGGGCAGTACGCCTTCCGCATCCGGATCCAGCGTTCCCGTATGACCGATTTTCTTCTGTTTTAATATGCCGCGGAGCTTTGCCACTACGTCAAACGACGTATACCCCGCTTCTTTATATACGTTAATTATTCCGTCCATGTCTTACCGCCCGTAAGCTGCCGTTTGATTTCTTCCGTAATTGTACTTATAATCTCTTCCGGCGCGCCCTCCATAGAACATCCGGCGGCTCTGGCGTGTCCGCCTCCGCCGAATTTCACAGCAATTTCCGCCACATTGACGCGTCCGTTGGACCGTGCGCTGACCTTAAACGCTCCGTCTTGCGTTTCGTACAAAAACACCGCGGCTTCCACGCCTTTCGTCACGCGAAGCTGGTTGACAATACCGTCTAAATGCTTGGGCAGGACACGATACTGTCTCATATCTTCCATCGTAACCACAGAAGCAATCACCTTCTGATCCAAATAAAGCCTGCTTTCCGTCAGCGCCTTACCCAAAATCTGATTTTGTTCAAACGTCTTGGTATAAAACGTTTCGTCTATGATTTTAGAATAATCGATCCCGGTTTCCATCAGCTTTCCCGCAATTTCCATCGTCTTAGCCGACGTGCAGGAATACTGGAATACGCCGGTATCGTGCACAATACCCACGTAAATACATGCCGCGATATCTCTGGTCACATGTTCCCTGCCGATCAGCTCAAACACCAGCTCGGAAGTTGAACTTGCATGAGGATAGATATAATTTTCATCTGCAAAACTGTCGTTGCTGATATGATGGTCCACACAGATGGTCTTCTTCGCGGTTCTAAAATATTTTGCCGCTTCTCCCAGGCGTTCTGCATCGCCGCAGTCCTGCGCAATAAACAGGTCATATACACGGTCTTCTTCGCAGGAATTACGGATTTCTTCCGATTTCGGCAAAAACTTAAAAATATTCGGGATCGGTTCCAAATACAGATCCACATGGATCTTGGGAAAATTCTGACGGATATAATTGTATGTCGCCAGACAGGAACCTACGCAGTCTCCGTCCGGCCTGATGTGACCGGCAATCGCCGCCGTCTTTACTCCCGCTAACTGCGCCGCAAAATCCTCCATATCGTTACCTCCCGTTGACCTCGTCGATCTTTTTGGACATCTCAATTCCATACGCGATCGACTGATCTAAAATAAAACGGATTTCCGGCGTATTCCGCAGATTCAAATTTTTTGCAAGCTGCATGCGGATATAACCCTCTGCGCTTTTTAACCCTTTGACCGTATCTTCCTGCGCCTTCTCATCTCCCAGTACGCTGACATATGCCTTACATGTCTTTAAGTCCGGAGCCACTTCGACTGCCGTAATACTGGTCACCGGATGGATCCGGGGATCTTTGATTTCTCCGCGGATAATATTGCTTAATTCACGCATGACCTCCCCGTTGATCCTGGTATTTTTTATACTGTTTTTTCTCATATATCATGCTCCATTCCTGTTACTGTCTCGGAACTTCCACCATCTTATACGCTTCGATCCGGTCAAATTCCTGGATATCGTGAAATCCATCCAGTACCAGACCGCATTCATATCCGGTTTTTACTTCCTTCACATCGTCTTTGAATCGTTTCAGGGAAGCCAGATCGCCTTCAAACAGCTGCGTTCCTTCACGGGTCAGGCGGACTTTGCATCCCCGTTCAAATACGCCGTCCAGAATATAGGAACCTGCAATATTACCGATACCGGAAGCCTTGAATACCTGGCGAACTTCTGCATGACCGAGGATCTTCTCTTCAAATACCGGATCAAGCATGCCTTTCATCGCAGCTTCTACATCTTCAATCGCATTGTAAATAACTTTATAAAGCCTGACGTCAACGCCTTCCCGTTCCGCCGTTGCCTTTGCGGTTGCATCCGGACGCACGTTAAACCCAATGATAATCGCATTGGAAGCCGACGCCAAAATAACGTCCGATTCATTGATCGCGCCGACGCCGCCGTGGATCGTCTTTACAATAACTTCTTCATTGGAAAGTTTCTCCAGGCTCTGTTTTACCGCCTCTACGGATCCCTGTACATCTGCTTTTACGATCAGGTCGAGTTCTTTGATATTTCCGGATTTGATTTGGCTGAACAGGTCGTCTAAGGACATCTTTGCTTTTGTTTCTTCCAGTAACCGTTCTTTTCCTTCAGAAATAAACGTTTCCGCAAAACTCCTTGCTTCCTTCTCCGAATCGGTGGATACAAAGACTTCTCCTGCGTTCGGCACGCCGCTTAAGCCGAGGATTTCCACCGGAGTGGACGGTCCTGCCTCCTTGACCCGTCTGCCCTTATCATCGATCATTGCGCGGACTTTGCCGTAGCAGCTTCCGCAGGCGATCGGTTCTCCTACTCTAAGTGTACCCTTTTGTACTAAAATTGTTGCAACTGCGCCGCGTCCTTTATCCAGCTGCGCTTCGATCACAAGTCCTCTGGCGTTACGGTTCGGATTTGCTTTCAATTCACATACTTCCGCCGTCAAAAGGATCATCTCAAGAAGATTGTCGATTCCTTCGTGCGTATGTGCGGACACCGGACAGAAAATCGTGCTGCCGCCCCAGTCTTCCGGAATCAGTTCATACTCGGAAAGTTCCTGTTTCACGCGTTCGATATTTGCGTTTGGCTTATCGATTTTATTGACTGCCACAATGATTTCAATTCCGGCTGCTTTTGCATGGTTGATTGCTTCTACGGTCTGCGGCATCACGCCGTCGTCCGCCGCTACGACAAGGATCGCGATATCCGTTGCATTGGCACCGCGCATACGCATTGCCGTAAACGCCTCATGTCCCGGCGTATCCAAAAATGTGATTTTCTGATCGTTGATGGAAACGACAGACGCGCCGATATGCTGCGTAATGCCGCCTGCCTCGCGGTCGGTCACTCTTGTGGAACGGATCGCATCCAGCAAAGAAGTCTTACCGTGATCGACATGCCCCATCACACAGACTACCGGAGGACGTGCCGTCAATGCGCTGGCATCCTCTTCTCCCTCTTTTAACAGCTCTGCAATCACATCGATCTTTTCTTCCTGCTCCGCAATGCAGTTAAATTCCAGCGCGATTTCTTCTGCCGTTTCATAATCCACTTCCTGATTGACCGTTACCATCGTTCCTTTTAAAAACAGTTTCTTTACAATCACTGCCGCCTGGACTTTCATCTTATCGGCAAGTTCTTTAATCGTCAGCTTCTCCGGCAGGATGATGCTCTTGATAACATCTTCTGCTTTCTCCTGTTTCGGCTGCTGCTGCGGTTTCTTTCTTCCGCCATGCTTCTCAAGGTTTGTAAAACGCTCCTGCTTCTTGCCCAGCTTATCGCGGTCCTGTTTGCGGCTGTTATTATTTTTGCGGTTATCGTTTCTGTCTCTTGTTTCCTTGCCGCGCAGTTCCTCTGTCGTAACCGTCGCTTCTTTGTTGAATTTATTGATTTCCCGGTCTAATTTTCCTTTAAATTCCTTCGGGCGATTTGAATGGAATCCACGGTTACCTCTTTCGCCTTGATTAGGATTGGAATTAGGCCGATGATTCGAATAATTCTTTTGATTGTTTTTCTCACCTGGTTTTCCTCCACGGTCTGACTGCACCCGGTTATTTCCCTGGAAACGGTTTTCATTCCGAGTTCCTCCTCCCTGCAGACGATCGGTTCTCGGGCGGTTTTCGTTTCGGTTTCCCTGAAACCGATTGTTGTTCCGGTTCCCCTGCTGCGTTCTGTCATTTTGCGGACGCGCCGCTGATTTTTGTGCGTTCAGCGGTTTTTCCGTATTCTGTACTTTCTGTGTGCCTTTTCCTTTTTCCGCCGTCTGCACTCGTTCCGTATTCTGCGGTTTTTCCGATGCCTGTACGTTTTCTGCAGCCGGCGCAAGCTCTGTCGCCTGGATCCGTTCCGCTGCCGGCGCCTGCTGCGTCATGGGCACGTGTGGTGCCGCCGGCGCTTTTTCTGCTGCCTGCGCCTGTTGTACCGCCGCTTTTTGAACCGGCTGCGGCTGTTCTGCGGAAAGCTTTTCTGCAGTCAAAGCTTTTTCTGCCGGCTGGACTTTCTGTACCGGCGTATTCCGAATCTCCTCGGCTGCCGGTGCCGTTTTCGGAGACGGTTTTGCCGCAGGTCTCTCCTGCGTTTTTACCGGGCCTGCCGCTGCGCTTCTTTCGGGATGCATACGTTCTTTCGGACGCCTCTGCGGCTTGGGCTGGCGCTTAAATCCCTGCTGGCTGTTCTGCGGATTAAATACTGCCGTAATGCTTTTCTTTTTCTTCGGTCTCTCTACGGCTGCATGCGCCTGCTTTTCTTCTGTTTGTCTCTCTTCTTTTGCTTTCATTTCTGTTTCCGGTTTCGTAATCGTCTTCGTCTCCTTTTTCATATATTTATTTTTCACAAGTTCTATGGAGGAATCCTCCAGATTATTCATGTGATTCGTTACTTTTATATTATTCTCAGATAAAAAGCTTATGATTTCTTTTGAACCAATATGCAATTCCCTTGCAAGTTCATATACCTTAACTTTTGCCATCTACTTACTCCTCCCGTTATTCAGTTGTTTTCTGCGCAAGTTTTTTCAACAGCGCTTTTGCAAATCCTTCGTCCGTTACCGCCAAAGACGCCCGGTATTCTCTGCCGATCGCATGCCCAAGGCTCTCCTTGTTTCCGTAAATTACCATCGGCGTTTCATAAAATTCACACTTATTCCGAAACGTTTTCTTTGTATTGTCCGAAGCGTCTTCTGCAACGATCACAAGATGCGATTTGCCGGATTTTACCACATTCTCTGTCTGATACTCTCCGCTTGCAACCCGTCCCGCTTTCGCGGCAATTCCCAACATCGATAATACGTTATCCCTGATCAAGTTTTCCCATCTCCTTTTCAAAATCTTCATAGATTTCTTTGGGAACAGCCATCTTTAAAGAACGTTCTAATCCTCTGCTTTTCACAGCCAGATCCAGACATCCTCTCTCTGGGCAGATGTACGCTCCTCTGCCGTTTTTCTTTCCGGTGGCGTCAACCTGAATCTCTTCTTCTGACGTACGAATGATGCGGATCAGTTCGCGCTTGGGCTTCATGTTTCTGCACCCTACGCACTGGCGCATCGGAATCTTTTTATTCATCGCTTTCGCCGTCCTCTGCATAAGATGCTGCCGGCTCTTCTTCCTCTAAAGACTCGCCTGCGTACGCTCCGTCCTCATAGGTTTCCTCTTCGTATGCTTCCTGCGCATATTCGCCGTCGTCATACTCCTCATCGATATATTCCTCATCATCATAATAGTCTTCATCTTCGTAGTCGTTTTCATAATCCATAAAATCCCCGGCTTCTCTTGCCTGCGTCTCGCTCTTGATATCGATCTTAAATCCTGTCAAACGTGCTGCAAGCCTTGCGTTTTGTCCCTCCTTGCCGATCGCAAGAGACAGCTGATAATCCGGAACCACGACTTTTGCGCTTTTTTCTTCTGCATCTGCAATAACGGAAATCACTTTTGCCGGGCTTAACGCATTTTCGATGAGCATCGCCGGATTTTCGTTCCAGTTAATGATATCTATCTTTTCCCCGCGCAGCTCGCTTACAATCGCATTTACCCTGGCTCCGTTCATTCCGACGCATGCCCCGACCGGATCGACATCCGGGTCGTTGGACCAGACCGCGATTTTCGTTCTGCTTCCGGCTTCCCTTGCAATACTCTTGATCTCTACTATGCCGTCCTTTACCTCGGTCACTTCCGATTCAAACAGGCGTTTGACCAATTCCGGATGCGTTCGGGAAACCAAAATTTTCGGTCCCCGGTTCGTGGACTTCACTTCCAGCACATATAATTTAATACGTTCCGTCGGCTGGAACACTTCGCCTTTTACCTGCTCGTTTTCCGTCAGAATCGCATCCGCCCTGCCAAGGTTGATACTGATATTTTTTCCGGCATACCGCTGTACAATGCCGGTTACAACGTCTTTTTCCTTGCTGTAATACTCGTCGTACAGCACTTTACGCTCTTCCTCGCGGATTTTCTGTAAAATGACGTTTTTTGCATTCTGCGTCGCGATCCTGCCAAACTCCTTGGACTTTACTTCCATATTGACGACATCCCCGACCTCATATTTGGAATCGATCATCTTTGCATTCACAAGACTGATTTCACAGATCGCGTCTTCTACCTGTTCTACAACTGTTTTCTCCTGGTAAACATGGTATTCACAGCTTTTCGGATCGATCTGGACTTTGATATTGTCCGATTTTCCAAAATGGTTTTTACATGCAGTGATCAGTGAGTTTTCAATGGCATCCAGCAATGTCTCCTTTGGAATATTCTTTTCCTGCTCTAATATTGTCAATGCCTCTAATAACTCGTTACTCATTTTCTTATATCCTCCTGACTTATAATTTATAAAAGAATCGTTTGAAACGCCTTACATCTCAAATGCCTGACGAATCAGTGCAATATCCGATTTCTGAAAGATCCGATCTTCTCCGTTTTCATTCGTTATGGTAACGCAGTCCGTATCATAGGCTTTTAAGGTTCCGATAAATTCCTTCGCATGGTCGATCGTGCGGTATGTGCGGATTTCTACCGGTTTTCCTAAATTGCGGAGATAATCTTTTTCTTTTTTCAAAGGTCTGGTAAGTCCCGGGGAGCTGACTTCAAATACATACGAATCTTCCACATAATCTTCTTTATCCAGCAGTTCATTCATCTCTCTGGCAACCAGTTCACAATCGTTTACCGTAATACCGCCTTCTTTATCAATATAAGCTCTTAAATACCATGTACCGCCTTCTTTTACATATTCTACATCTACAAGCTCGAACTGATTTCTATCCAGAATCGGCTGTATCAGCCGTTCTGTTTTTTCCTCATACATTCTTCCTTTTCCCAATTCTCTCACCTTCCCTCTGCATACATCACAACATAAGTTGAGAGTGGGCTTTCACCCACTCTCAAACGAATCAACATATAACGATATTCAGTATAACACTGCTTTCCGGAAATTGCAAGCAAATTTACAATTTCCTAGAAACATTTCCTAGAAACATTGCCTAGAAACATTTCTGATATTTTCCTGCCGTCCCAATCTCTTGCAGTCCCGTCAGAGAGGTGTTATACTTCTTTGTACAAAAATGTTCCGACAAGAAAGGCGCTTGTTATGCATCCGATACCTCAAACCAAAAAATTGTTTCTCTGCACGACGCTTCTGTTGTGTATGATACTTTCCTGTTCCGGCTGTACATCCAATGCTTCCCCTGTCACAAAAACAGGCTTTTATTTTGATACAGTCATAACGGTTACCCTGTATGACGACAACCGGTCGTCTTTGTTAGACGACTGTTTTTCCATGGCAGAGACCTATGAACAATTATTCAGCGCTACAGTCAAAGACAGCGATATTTCCAAAATCAACCGTGCAGAAGGCAGGCGCGTCACTGTCAGTGACGAGACGGTTGCTCTGCTGGAAAAGGCGTTGGAATACTGCGAATTAAGCGGCGGAAAATTTGATATCACGATCGGAAAACTCTCTTCTCTGTGGAATTTTTCGGAAAATGACGGAACGCTCCCGGATCCTTCCGCTCTTTCTTCTGCTCTTTCCACGGTCGATTACCGGAATGTGATTATTTCCGGCAATCACGTCCAGTTAAAGAATCCGGATGCCGCCATTGATATGGGCGGCATTGCAAAAGGCTATATCGCCGACCGGATGAAGGAATACCTGAATAAAAACGGCGTCTCTGAGGGAACGATCAATCTGGGGGGCAATGTGTTATGTTTAGGGAAAAAAAAGGACGGCTCCCCTTACCGCATCGGGATTCAAAAACCGTTTGATACGCAGGGGACCGCCGCTGCAGTCGTGGAAGTACAAAACGAAACGGTTGTCTCATCCGGCGTTTATGAACGTTTTGTGACCATAGACAATACACTCTACCACCACATTCTAAACCCGGCAACCGGCTATCCTTACGAAAACGATCTGCTTGGCGTTACCGTCGTATGTAACAATTCCGCAGACGGCGACGCGTTGAGCACGGTCTGTTTTTCTCTGGGACTGAACGAGGGCATGAAGCTGATCGAAGACCTCCCGGATACGGAAGCGGTTTTTATCACAAAAGACCATCAGCTTCACTGTTCCGACGGGATCGGCACCGTGATTCCTTTTACGGAAATGACAGATTGAGTTTTTTAAATCAATACCCCAAACAGCCTTTAAAAAATCGGAAAGTTGAGGAAACCAAATATATGAAACAACAAAGAAACCGAACGAGCCGGCTCGTTTTATCCATAGCTGCAATTGCAGGGTCTGCCGGAATTTTAATGTGTTTTCTGAAAAACGACAGAGAACACCCGGATACATATTCCGATACCGAAACACCTGTCGTCATCGGGCAACCCATCGCAGAATCCACAGAAAAAACAGCCGGATACGAAGAACCCCTATATGACGAAACAGAAAAGTCTGATACGTCCGCATCCATCACCGAAGAGACGTTTTCCATACAGGAAACGACCCGCTTGCAGCATCTGCCTGCCGGAGAATTTGCAGCAGCAGGCAGACTTGCAGACGGATGGGTCCATTCCCTGTTTTTCGCAAGCCCTGTAGACGATACGGTATCAGCACGGATCAACGGCCGTTCCTACACGGAAAATCCCAATATCCGGCTCTCGGATCTTTCTTATCTGAAAATGCTGTATTATGGATTTGACGGCAATACCTATATCGGCGAAATGATCGTAAATAAAAAAATCGAATCGAAAGTGCTTGAAATTTTCCAAACCCTCTATGAAAACGAATATCCGATTGAACAAATGGTATTGATCGATACCTATGACGCTGACGATACGCTGTCTATGGAACAGAATAACACTTCTGCCTTTAACTACCGCACGATTGCGGGAAGCAGCAGGCTTTCCAACCACAGTTACGGCATGGCAATCGATTTAAATCCGAAATACAATCCCTACGTCAAAACCGCTTCCGACGGCTCGATCGTCTGCCAGCCCGAAAGCGGCAGGGAATATGCCGACCGTACCAAAGAATTTGCCGGTAAAATCGACGAAACCGACCTTGCGTATCGTTTATTTACCGAAGCCGGGTTTACCTGGGGAGGAAGCTGGAACAGCGTCAAAGATTATCAGCATTTTGAAATGGCGGATGAAGGATAATCGGTAGATTTTTTACGTTTTCAATGGTTACATTGTAAATATAAAAGCCCGCAATGCCTCTGCTGCAAGGCTTTGCGAGCTTTTGAAAATGATCCGCGCTGACACGCTTCTTACGAAGCGGTCTCTTAAAGTATACCCACAGGGCATCCCATTATGACGCGCTTCTTACGAAGCGGTCTCTTAAAGTATTATTTTTTTCGGGCATTTTTCGGCGCAGATTCCGCAGCCCGTACATTTTTCCTGATCGATATATGCAATGTTGTCTGCCACATGAACGGCATCTGACGGACAGTTCTTTTCGCAGAGCTTACATCCGATACAGCCTACGGAGCAGGCTTTCATCACATCTTTGCCCTTATCTTTGGAATTACACTGTACCAGATGCTTTGCCTCATACGGCACAATCTCGATTAAATTCTTCGGACATGCAGCCACGCATTTACCGCATGCTTTACATGCGTCCCGATCCACCACAGCAATTCCGTTTACAATATGTACCGCATCGAACGGACATGCTTTCACGCAGCTTCCATATCCCAGACAGCCGTAATTACAGCTTTTCGGTCCGCCGCCCGGCACGAATGCCATAGCGCCGCAGTCCTCAATGCCGGTATACTGATAATCCTGGTTTGCCTTTTCGCAGGTTCCGGCACATTTTACAAAAGCAGCTTTTTTCACTGCTTCTCCTGCCGCTACGCCCATAATCTCGCCGATTTTCGCCGCAATCGGATCTCCGCCGACCGGGCACTGTCCGACCGGGGCTTCTCCTTTGACGATTGCAGCCGCAAGACCGGAACATCCCGCATAACCGCAGCCGCCGCAGTTATTGCCGGGAAGAACACCAAGAATCGCTTCTTCCCTCTCGTCTACTTCTACTTTGAATTTTTCTCCGGAAATCCCAAGGAAAAATCCAATAAAAATGCCAACGCCGCCGACGATCACCGCGGCAATAATGATTGCCTGTACACTCATCTTCTTTTTCCTCCTAAATCATTCCTGAGAATCCCATAAACGCAATTGACATCAGACATGCGGTGATCAATACGATCGCCGTACCCTGGAACGGTTTCGGGATATCATTATATTCGATTTTTTCACGGATTCCTGCCATAATGCAGATGGCGATGAAAAATCCGCCCGCCGTTGCCAGGCCGTTGACAACGCTCTCTAAAATTCCGTACTCCTTTGTCACGTTTGTCAGCGCAACGCCAAGTACGGCACAGTTTGTCGTAATCAGCGGAAGGTATACGCCAAGGCTTTGATACAGGGACGGCATGGACTTTTTCAAAAACATTTCCACAAACTGTACCAGCGCCGCAATGACGAGGATAAAGACGATCGTCTGCAGATACCGGGTATCCGTAGGCGTAAGAATAAACTTATAAATCAAAGAAGTTACAAAGGAAGCAATCCCTATGACAAAGATTACGGCTCCGCCCATACCCGCAGCGGTTTCCGTCTTCTTAGATACGCCTAAAAACGGACAGATTCCTAAAAACTGGCTCAATACTACGTTATTGACAACCGCGGAACCGATTGCAATCAATAATAATGTTTTCATCCGTATCTATCCTCCTATTCTGATTTTTTTCCGGTACACACTGCCGAATGACCGCAATGCGCACAATCCCCTGTCAGACAGCCGGACGGAGCTGCAAGCGGTTTCCCTTTTGCTTCCATCTTTTCTCTGACAATATTCATAATCGCTACCAAAAATGCCAGTACCAAAAACGCCCCCGGCGCCATAACGAAAATCGTAATCGGCGTAAACCATTCCAGGGAAAGAACCTGTGAACCAAACAGCTGTCCTGCGCCCAAAATCTCGCGAATGATACCGATGCAGGTAAGGCCGAATGTAAATCCAAGCCCCATCCCGATCCCGTCAAAGATCGAGGGAATGATCGGATTTTTGGACGCGTAGCTCTCCGCACGCCCCAGAATAATACAGTTTACGACGATCAGCGGAATATATACGCCCAGCTGTACCGCCAGCGCCGGCGTATACGCCTTCATCAAAAATTCCACTACGGTAACAAGCGACGCAACGATTACGATAAATGCCGGCATACGCACGCCGTCCGGAATCACCTTGCGGAATGCGGAAATCAAAAGATTGGAAAAAACAAGCACAAGCGTCGTAGAAAGTCCCATCCCAAGTCCGTTTACGGCAGAAGTCGTAACGGCAAGCGTCGGACACATACCCAGCATCAGAACAAACGTCGGATTTTCTTTGATGATACCGTTATACAAACGTTCGATATATTTATTCATTACTCTGCGCCTCCTTCCAATACATTCTTAAAATATGTAATTGAAGCGTTGACGCCGTTTGTCACAGCCTTTGACGTAATCGTCGCTCCGGAAATCGATTCGATCTCGCTGTCAGAAGCCGGCGCCTGTTTTACCACTTCAAAACGCTCCGTCTGTTTTCCCTGGAACTGACCGTAAAATTCTTCATTTTTTGCTTTGTCGCCAAGTCCCGGCGTCTCGGCAATGCTGGTGATGGAATATCCGTTTACCGTTCCGTCATTGGCAATCCCCACCGAAAATGTAATATTCGCCTGGCTTCCGTCCTTTGCCAGTACGGTAATCACATATCCCAACGTGCTTCCGTCGCTTCCTTTTGCCGTCTGCACGTCTTTGATCTCATCGTTAAATCCGTTCTCTTCCATCAGGGAAAGCGCGGCGTCTTTGTCAAATTTTGCATACGCTTCAAAACTGTCTGCATCCTGAAACACTTCCTTATATGCCGCCTGCGCCGTCGCCGCGTCTGCCGCTGCGATCGGTTCTTTCGTAATCTCATAGACAAGTCCCAAAACAAATCCGAGTACCAGGGTAAATGCCGTTAAGATCAACGCGTCATGCACAATTTTCTTATTCATGCCGTTTCCCCTCCTTTACAAGGCCAAAGGCTCTTGGTATTGTAATTTTCTCGATCATCGGAACGAGCAGGTTGCTTAAGATAATGGCAAAGGAAACGCCTTCTGCGTTCGCCCCGAACATACGGAACAATCCGGTCAGCACACCAAGGCAGATACCAAATAAAATCCTGCCGTTCGGCGTAATCGGAGACGTCACATAATCCGTCGCCATAAAGAACGCCCCCAGCATCAGGCCGCCGCCGCAAAGCTGCGCCGTAATATAATTTACGTCAAATCCATGGCCGCCGAATAACACAATGAAAATCACAAACGTCACAATATAAGTTCCCGGAATCCGAAGATCAATCACACCCAGTAAAATCAGAATGACCGCCCCGATCAGAATCGCAATCACGGAAGTTTCCCCGATCGTGCCCGCCGTTTTCCCGATCAGCATCTGCATCGTATCGACAGCTTCCCCGTTCCGCATCGCTGCAAGCGGCGTCGGTCCGGTATATGCATCGATTGCAAAATTCGTCATATCCGCCGCAAAAGCGATCAAAAGAAAACATCTTGCTCCAAGCGCCGGGTTCATAAAGTTCTGTCCGAGTCCCCCGAACATCATCTTTACGATCACAATGGCGAACACGCCGCCGAGCGCCGCTTCCCACCAGGGCAGCGCAGCGGGCAGATTCAACGCCAATAACAGTCCTGTCACCACCGCGCTGAAATCGTTGATCGTGCTCTTTTTATGTACAATCTTTTCAAAAATCCACTCGGAAGCCAGACAGCTCGCAATGGTAACAAGGATCAAAATAAGCGCCCGGTATCCAAAATTATAAATGCCAAAGAATGTCGTCGGCAGCAATGCGATCACCACATATAACATGATTCGGCTGCTGCTGTCGTTCGCACGCACATGCGGCGACGATGACACATTATACAAATCACTCACGAAAATCCACCTCTTTCTCTCCTATTTCTTTCTCTTTGCCGCTAATACCTGTTTTTTCATGGTCTTCACTGACTGTGCCAGCGGCCGCCTTGCCGGACAGACATAACTGCAGCTGCCGCATTCCACGCACTCTAATCCATGCCATTTTTCAAACACATCGCTCTGGTTATGCTCGCAGTAATCCGCCAGCCTGGAAGGAACGAGAAGCTCCGGACACGCTTCCACACAGCGTCCGCAGTTGATACATGCCGTACTTTCGTATTTCGCCACCTCGTCTTTGGTAAAACAAAGCAGGGCAGACGTCGTTTTTGTCGTAGGCACATCCGGATCAAACATGGCAAATCCCATCATCGGGCCGCCGGCGATCATCTTCTGGCATTCGGTTTTAAATCCTCCGGCTGCTTCCAAAAGTTCTCTGTAGTTGGTACCGATACAGATATAAAAATTCTGCGGCTGGGCAACGGCATTTCCGGTTACCGTGAAAATCCGGTTCATCAAAGGCTGTCCCAGCACAACGGCATTATAAACGGCAACCAGAGTCTCTACGTTATCTACGATACAGCCTGCATCCGCCGGCAGCATTTTGGAGTTGATCGCCCGTTTGGTCACTGCATAGATCAGCTGACGCTCGCCGCCCTGCGGATATTTAGTCTTAAGCTCCGCCACTTCCATGCGGGATTCCGACTGAACCAGGTCCTTTAATTTGGCAATACAGTCCGGCTTATTGTCTTCTACGCCGAAGACGCCTTTTGCATTCGGAAAAAGCTGCAGTACGACACGCATTCCCTCTACCAGCTTCTCGGGCTGTTCGATCATCCTGCGGTAATCCGACGTCAGGTACGGCTCGCATTCTGCGCAGTTTGCAATGATATACTCGATCTTCTCCGGCTCTTTCGGCGATAGTTTCACATGGGTGGGAAATCCTGCCCCGCCCATTCCTACAACGCCGGCTTCTTTGATCTTGGCAATGATTTCTTCGTTGGAAAGCGATGCCGGATCTTTTGTCTGTGTGTACTCCGTCTCTTTCATCTCGCCGTCGCTTTCGATTACGATAGATTTTACCAGATCTCCGACCGTTACACGGCGCGGCTCGATCGCTTTTACCGTACCGGATACAGACGCATAGATCGGCGCAGAGACAAAACCGCCCGCTTCCGCGATCTTCTGGCCTCTTAAGACGGTATCCCCGACGGCCACAATCGGATTTGCCGGCGCCCCGATGTGCTGTGACAGCGGATATACCAAATCTCCCTTGGGTAACAATTCACGGATTGGCTTATCCTTGGATAAGTCTTTGCCATCATAGGGATGAACGCCGCCTTTAAATGTCATTAAACCCATTTTTCGTGCCCCACTTTCTTGATTTTTCTTTTTCTTATTTAAAAAATTTTAATAAAAACCTATCTTATAAATTATAGCATAATCTGTCGATTTTTACAGAGGATTTTTGTATTTTTTTTGATGCCGCTTTTTCGAAAGGAGAAAACGAAAAGCGCCGGTTGAACCCGGCTCATTCTCCTGCTATAATACCTTCCATACACAGGAAACCCCACGGTATCAGGCGCAGGCGTACCGTTTCGCTGTACGAATGCCGCATAGCGCCAGAAAGGACATTTTATGAAAACCATACACGCTGCCGTACCCATCCCAAACGATCCGTATACTGACCGTTATTTTTCGGAATCTTCCGCATGTTTCGACATTGAAACCACAGGCTTTTCCCCGGCAAATGCATTTGTATATTTAATCGGCACAGCCTTTCGCAGAGGAAATGAGATTCATCTGATCCAATACCTTGCCCAGAACCGCACAGAAGAAATCGATCTTCTTACCCAATTCCACAGCTGTCTGGAAGGTATCGATACGCTCATTACGTTCAACGGCCTCGGATTTGATATTCCCTTTTTAAAGTCCAGGGAACAATCTCTTGGCATCGTCGGCAGCTGGGATGCATACCAAAATATAGATTTGTATAAGCTTACGGGAAAATTTGCCCATCTATTCCAGTTACCGAATAAAAAACAAAAATCTCTGGAACAGTTTCTCGGTATCGAAAGAGACGACAAATATCACGGCGGCGAATTGATTTCCATATATTTTAATTATGAAAAACAGCAGGATTGCACGTTGGAAGAATTACTTCTGCTTCATAATTACGAAGACGTACTCGGAATGACCCGCTTATTATCTCTGCTCTCCTACCGGGAATTTTGGGAAGCAACCCCAAAGCTTCTGGATGCCTCCCTACATCGATCTAAGACATACGGGGCGGATCATGACGGAACCAAACTTCTGCTTACCCTGAAAGCTTTCGTTCCTTTTCCAAAACGATTTCTCTATTCCTCCGTTCTGTGCAGTCTCTCATGCAGTGAACGCACGGCAAAACTGCTGATTCCGGTCACAGAAGGAGAACTGAAATTCTATTATGACAACTACAAAGATTATTATTATCTTCCAAAGGAAGATATCGCCGTTCACAAAAGCGTAGCGGCTTTTGTCGATCCTGCATATCGAAAAAAAGCCGCTGCCTCTACCTGTTATACAAAAAAATCGGGATCGTTTCTCCCGCAGGCCGCGCCTTTATTTTCCCCCTGCTTTTATCCTGGAAAAAAGTCTGCCGTTTCCTACTTTGAATTGACGAATGAGTTTCTCTCCGACGAAACAGCGCTGCGTTCCTATGCTATTCACCTGTTAGACGCCTGCATGAAACGGATCTAAAGCGTCAGCGGCTTTCCCTGTCTTTTTTGCTTACTTTGGATTCTATGTACCGGATCTGCGCATCTTCTAACTGCATCAGCCGGTACAGCTGCAGATCCACAGGCTTGGTAAAATCCAGAAACGAATTGTTTTCGGAATAATCTTTTACATCCGGAACGAGCTTTGCAAGCGACGATAAAGACTCGTCTGTCATCAGAAACAGGTAACGGATCAGGGAAGATTCCGCATAGTCCCTAAAATGCTCCGCTTCTTCTTTCGTATCAAAAGATTTGAGGGCTACCCGGGATCTTCCAAACGCACTGTGATTATCTGCGACAGCGATCTGATTATCCCTTCCGTCCTGGCCGCCGGGATGGGCGCTGGATACGACGACCTGCCACTGCGCCAGATATTCCCTGTTCTGGCGTATGTGCTCCCTGCCGACGACAAACCACCGGCTTCTGCCCGCAGGTCCCGCCTGATCGTTTGCGAGCAATTTTACCTCGGTATCATAATCTATCCCGGTTTCTTCGGTATACAATCTGACCTGATCGGAATGTTTCTCGATAAAGTCGCTTTCAATGCCAAACAGCGACCTCGGCAGGATACTTTCATGTAAAAAGGGCAGACGGTAGTTTTCTGTAAACGCTTTTGCCTTTTCTACGATGCTGATATCATGCGGATTTAAAATCAAAAGCTCATCGCCCGGATTACTCCGCTGCAGTATGATATCTTCTTCTTCGGTAATGTATTCATATTCAAAACCCGATGCGGTCTTTGTCCGTTCCGTTACCACGATCGATATGCCGTCCGGAATATCGGTAGCGGGAAATAATTCCCTGGAATCCGGGTAAAATACTACTTTTTTTAATCGGACGTCATTGATCAGCGATTTTCCAAAGCTTTTCAATCCCTTTCCGGACTGATGCAGCCAGCGCTCTCCGGGAAAAATAAGCGCCGTCTCTTCTGAAAGCAGCATGGCCTGTTTCTGAAAATAGTGAAAGATGTTCCTTCTCGGTTTTTGTCCGTTTCTTGTGCTTTCCGCCTGACTTTCCTCCTGATACGGGGGATTCCCAACCACAGCGTTAAATTTCACAGCTTTCTCCTCCTCTTCTGCCGCCTCATCCGTAAACTTAATTTCACACATGGGTTTCGCCTGCGTCAAAATCTTTGTTAACTTTTGGGCGCCGTCTTCCCTTTGATCCACAAACTCTGGCAGATCGCGGGAATAAAATGCAGCGGCAATGGAATCCGTAGATAGTCCGAGCACCCGGTACACTTTTCTGGTGAACTCATACGCAACCGGAGATGTCGTAACAGCCGCAACTGACGCCGCTGCCCCGCTTCTGTCTATCCCCATCTTTTCACACCGTTTACATACGGCGATCGCAAACTCGCCCATTTTACTGGCAAGATCCAGAATCCGGCAGGAATCGTCACGCAGAGACAAAAAACAATCATCCGAAAGCATGCGGATCACGGCTTCTGCCACAGGCAGCGGCGTTGTGACCTCCGATTCCGAAAGCTTGCCGAATTTCCCCATAGCCGTTACCGCCCGCTGCAACGGCGAAACGCTTGTATCCTGTGCCAGCCGATTGATATTTTGTATTTTATAATCCAGCGCATTTAAAACAAAAGGATTGATATGATGCCAGATCAATGACAGTACGTCGATATTCAGATCCAGATGCTTCAAAATCCTTCGGTTCTCCTCCGTATCGAAACACCGGAACAAATCTTCCAGCGAAGTCATTTTGCTCTCGGTCAAAAAAGCAAAAAACAAGATTCTGGCATAATATGTTTTAAATTTGTTCTGCAGAATATGGCTCTCTTCTTCCGGGGCTGACTCTCCTGCTTCCCCAACAGGCGCCTTGGGATCCCCTTTTGTTTGATCCTTATCCCCAGCCGGTTCGTCAAACTCCGTCTCTTCCCCCTGATACGCTTCCAGTCTCAGGCCGCCTTTTGTGCCAAGCTACGCCTGTTTTTTTATTTCTTCCCGGATTGTCGAAATTTCAAACAAAGCAGCGTCTACGGGTAAATCCCCCGCTTCCTCTTTCACGCCGCGGCTGTCGGAATACTCGCTGACCGCTGTTAAGATATCTGCAGCTTCCACTTCTTTCAGTTTCCCCCGATTGACCGTAATAATCGGAGAAACCGCAATCTCTTCTTCCATTCTCTGTTTCAAGGACCGGTTTCCGAAACTGTCCGTATTGACCGTATAGATCAGCGATTTCTGCTCCTGCATCCGAAACATCCGATGCGGGTCAAAATCCACCAAAAGCGTCTGCGGCTTCCTGTTATATTTGATTTCATTTCCATCTGCATCCATATAAGATGTTACATACTGATTCTGCAGACGAAAGACTGCCTGATCGTACTCCTGGGGAGAAGCCGTGTCTTTCAAAAAAATCATCGTATCCCATTGTTCCACCGTACTCCCGGTAAGCATTCGGTTCACTGTGAGCGTAATGGTTTTTTGATCTTCTTCTTCCGCACTTTTGATCTCTTCTTTGATCTTTTTCACCGTCCGATATCGTTTGGGGGCGTCTACGCCGGAAATATTAAGGATCCGGTACTCTCCCAGATGCAAAAAAGAATCCGCATGGGACAGCAGCAGCGCCTCTAATGCGTCGCAGGAAGCGCAGTACGGCAGGACACAGACGATATGACGGCACATCTTGCCGTCTTTTATCCTGTCGTCATTCAGAAACGAAAAAATTCCTTCTTCCTCTCTGCTCCCGTCAATCGCCGCAAACAGCTCAAACACTTCGCGTTCATGAATAAATTTTTTATGAGAGCCGTCCGCTTTCTTGGTAATCGAAACCGGCTGAAACAATTTGGACAGCGCATAAGATACTCCGTTTCTTTTCAGCCGTTCCAAAAGCGCAAGCGCCGATTGATTCGGTGTAAATGCAAAACGGATCATCTGAGGAAATCCGAAATACGGGTTTTCCCACTCCGGCTGTTTTTCATCCCCCAGCTCTGTATTTTGGGCATCCCATTCCTGCTGTTCTCTGACAATGTCCGAAAACTGGCAGAATGAAATGACATCCTCCTGTGCAAACTCGCTGCTCATTAAAATACGATACGGCGTACCGGAAAGATGCAGTTTGATTTTTACGGATAACGCTTTTAACTGCTCTTTTGCAGTTTCCGCCTCCACAAAATCGTCCCCGTCGTCCTCGGAAAATTTCAAACGGATATCTTTTTCATATCCCGCCGTACGGATGACTGCACCGTAACTCTCTGCCCTTGCGCCGTAATGCGTCTCGTCAACGATCATCAGGTCTATTTCACTGGAAAAAAGCTCCTTATGTTTTTCTTTTAGATCCGTCCCCTGCAGATCCTGCAGCGTAAGAAAAATAACGGCGCCTTTTTTGTTTTTTCGGACTTCCCGGATTACGGAGCTGTCACGATACATTTGTTCCGACGATAAAAACACGTAATCCCGGTTAAAATTATCGGCGCTTTGTACGGTTTTTTTCCATTCTTCCGCCACATCTGCTTTTGCAGAAACCACCAGTACCATCCGGGCGCCGATTTCTTTTGCACAGCACAACGCCGTAAAGGACTTCCCAAACCGCATGACCGCATACATCAAAAGATTTGTTCTTTGAGAAGCAACCGCCTGTTTAAAAGCTTCCACCGCCTTTTTCTGGTTTGGACGAAGCGTCCAAAATCCTGCGGAAGGATATACGTCTTCCCGCGGCAGCTGTGTACATGCATGGTAAAACTGATATGTTCTGCCATCCTTTGAAAAACTGTCGGCAATATCGTCTATCGCCTCCTGCACATCCAGACGATCCGTATCTTTAAAAAATTCTCTGGAATACTTCTTGGCCCGCGGATACCTCTTCATATCATCCGGAAGCAGCCTGCGCTTTCCCAAACTGCCCGTCAGATATTCATGTACGGAATAATCCCGGAAAAACACATCCTGCGATACGACGGCTTTCGCCTCAAATTCCTGTTTCAAATCGGGAAAATGCACACGCCATTCTTTTAATCGAGTCTTTACAGGCCGACAGGTATCTCCGACTTTTAAATACCCCGGTATCCTGTCGGTAGAAAATGCATAAATATGAGGTTCTACCCTCCCGATGATCCACTCGTCTAATGTCTCTATCTCTTTCATATCAGATGTTCTCCTTCATCAGAGAGCCATATACTAAAGTCTGTTTGGAACGCCAGTCACGAATTTTGCAGAATACGTTCTTTTCTTTGGAATCTTTTTCTTCTGTATGGGCATCTGTTTCGTCATGCCGTCGAATCGTTCCGGACGGAACCGTAAACGTCAGTCCGTCCATCTGCCAGATATTCCATGCAATAATATTCGCCGCATGTTTCAGCTCAGGCAGCGAAGGATCTTCCTGAAATTTATACCGCATATGTTCCGCAAACGAATACAGGATATTCTCACGGGCGATCAAAAGACTGTCTCCCTGCCACTCAAATCCATATACGCTTTCCAACGCACGGAACGCCCACCGCAGCCAGTCTTCTTTTTGATCCGTATGCTCACCCACGATACGCAGTTTTCGATCCAGAAGCCCGATGCGTTCCGGCACCTGAATCTCTCTGCCGGTCTCCATATCGTATCTGCTGACCAGATAAGGCGCTTCCCCACAGGCGATCTCCATTCGTTTTGCATCCACATAATCCCTCCAGCCACGCTTTTTCTTCTCCGGAAAGATCACTTCCCCAAGGGTTGCCGTCCAGGTTTTTCCTGTTACATGGTTAAATACTTCCGGTATGCCAAACCATGCGCTGTCCAGATCATTGTTCTGCCGGTTGCAGATCCAAGCGGGAGTGGAAACCTCTGCTTTTGCCTTTGTCCGGCTGATCTGGTTTTGTTTTCTCTTTGCAATACGGGGCAGAATCACTTCTGCATACTCCCCCGTGATCAAATCAACCGTGATCGGGCATTCTGCGCCGTATGCCGGACCAAGCTCTTTATAGTCGTCCGTTGCCCATATAATATGTGTTTTGGTTGTTTTATCCAAAAGCAAACCGTTTAAAATCTGACTGTCTATCAAAAAAGGCATGTCTTCTCCCCTATCTGTTATGATACGCAAGATACTTCGATGCAATAAGCCGGAAAAACGGCATAGCCGATATTCTCGACTATGCCGTAACTTTTCAAAATAGAACATCTTAAAACAAATCCGTCTGTCTTTGTTTCTGCAGATTTATTTTATTCTTCTGTCTCTTCTGCGTAATCCTCTTCCGCTTCTTCATTGGCATTTAAAAGAGTTTTCAGGCTCAGGCTGATTTTCTTTTCTTCTTCGTTGAAATCAACAATCTGCGCTTCAATCTCCTGTCCGATTGACAATACGTCAGACGGTTTTTCAATATGCTCTTTTGCAATCTGAGAAACGTGCAGCAGGGCGTCTACTCCCGGAGCCAGCTCTACAAATGCGCCAAAATCGGTCATGCGCGCTACCACGCCTTTGATCACGGTTCCCGGTGCAAATTTATTTGCCGCATCATTCCATGGATTCTCTTCCGGGAATTTCATGCTAAGCGCAATTTTGGTATCATTGATATCTTTGATAAATACTTTCACGGTTTCTCCGACTTTAAACGCTTTCTTCGGACTTTCCACCCGTCCCCAGGACATTTCGGAAATATGAAGCAGTCCGTCTGCTCCGCCCAGATCGATGAATGCACCGAAATCGGTCAAATTCTTTACCGTTCCTTCGATCACGTCGCCCACCTGAATCCGTGCAAACAGTTCTTTCTGCAATTCGGCTTTTCTTGCTGTCAAAATCTGCTTCCTGTCACCGATAATTCTTCTGCGGCGCGGGTTGAATTCGGTAATGATAAATTCGATTTCCTGGTCTTTGTATTTGTTTAAATCCTTTTCATATGTATCCGATACCAGGCTTGCCGGGATAAATACCCTTGTCTCATCGACGGAAACGCTTAATCCTCCGCCCAGTACCTGTATAACTTTTGCCGTCAGAACCGTTTTATTTTCAAAGGCTTCTTCTAATTTTTTGTTGCCTTTTTCCGCCATTAAACGTCTGTAGGAAAGGAGAACCTGTCCTTCGCCGTCGTTTACTTTTACTACTTTTGCTTCCATGGTATCTCCGACAGAAACAATGGCTGACAGGTCTGCATTCGGCTCGTTCGTGTATTCGCCGCGCGTTATAATACCGTCGGACTTATATCCAATATTCAGGACGATTTCATCTGGCTTCACATCGATAACAGTACCTTCGACTACCTCTCCATTTCTTATTGTTTTAATTGATTCTTCCAGCATTTGTTCAAACTGTTCAACGCTTACTTCTGACATTCTTTTGAACCTCCTCAATAATATTGTTTGGGGTCGAGGCCCCTGCGGTAATACCTACGTTATCAATGGACCGAAACTGCCCCGGATCCAAGTCATCAAGTGTCTGTATATAGTAAGTATTTTCACATTCTTTTTTGCATATTTCAAATAGCTTCTGCGTGTTGGAGCTGTGACTGCCGCCGATCACAATCATAGCGTCCGCCTTTGCCGAAATTTCGGCAGCTTCCTTCTGCCGTTCTTCGGTCGCATTGCAGATGGTATTTAAAACAATTATATCATAACCTTTTTTTTCAATAATTTCAACTAATTCTTGAAATTTGTTGTAATTAAATGTCGTTTGGGACACAATGCACACGTTGGGACGACCGTTTTCTCCCTCCGGAAGCTTAAAATTCCGGGCTTCTTCTGCCGACTGCAAAACGGTTGTCCCGGCAGGATCCGACCAGCCTTTGATCCCTTCCACTTCCGGATGGGAAGCATTTCCGATAATCAGGATATGATAACCCTTTTTGCTGTAATCTTCTGCAAACCGGTGGATTTTCAGAACAAACGGACACGTAGCGTCGACGATCCGAAATCCCTCTGCCGCTATTTTCTCATAAATTTCTTTTGAAACCCCGTGGGAACGGATCACAACGATTCCTTTGGGGAGATGTTTTAATTCTTCGATTCCGCCGATCGCGTATACGCCCTTTTCTTCCAGGTCTTTCACGACCGTTTCATTGTGGATGATCGGTCCGAACGTATATACCGGCATGCGGCTGTGCTCCGCTTCCTGATATACCTGGTCCACCGCACGTTTTACACCGAAGCAGAACCCGGCGCTTTTTGCTAACGTCACCTGCATTTTGCTACCTCTTTTTATATGGAATGATTCTTCCGGCAGATCCGGCGGATCGTCTCTACCACTTCTTCCACCGTCAGATCAGACGAATCTACCAATACCGCATCCTCTGCCTGTTTCAGAGGGGACGTCTCCCTGTTCATATCCCGCGCATCCCTTTCTTCAATATCAAGACGGATCTCGTTGAGATCACAGGTTTCCCCTTTTGCACAAAGCTCGTCATAACGGCGTTTTGCCCGGGTGGCTGAACTTGCCGTCAGATAAATCTTTACTTCCGCATTGGGAAGCACGCATGTTCCGATATCCCTGCCGTCCATGATCACGTCTGTATCGGACGCTAATTTCTGCTGAAGCGCTACCAGTTTCCGGCGCACATCCGGATACACGCTTGTGACGGAAGCCATATTCCCCACTTCTTCCGTCCGTATTTTCCTGTTTACGTTTTCTCCGTTTAACAAAACCTGCTGTTCTCCGTCCTGATATCGGATTGATAAATCAATCAAAGATGCAGCGGCGGAAATCTCCTGCTCGTTCGATGCCGCAATGCCCTGCTCCAGAAAAAAAAGCGCCATCGCCCGATACATCGCTCCGGTATCAACATACACATACCCCAGTTCTTCTGCCAGTTTTCTGGCGATCGTACTTTTACCGGCTCCTGCCGGACCGTCAATTGCAATATTCATCCTGTTTCTCCGCTCCTTTTTATTTTATGCTGCTGCCTGCCAGATACCCGGTAGACCAGGCGATCTGCATAAAATAAAAAGGAGCGGAGAAAC
>BLMD01000179.1 GCA_011959925.1 Lachnospiraceae bacterium | reverse complement strand
CTTTAAATCTCCGATCCAATTCTGCCTGAATATGTTCCCAGAGGGCATAACCGTCCGGCTGAATGATCATGCAACCTTTTACGGAAGAATAATCAATTAATTCCGCTTTTTTTACTACGTCTGTGTACCATTGTGCAAAATCCTCCTCCATAGAGGTAATGGCTTCCACCAATTTCTTTTCTTTTGCCATTTGTTTGATTCCTTTCGTCTGTTTTCTGCGTATTTTCCGCGCTTCTTATTGTAGACTGTGAGGTTTTGGTTTGTCAAGTCAGAAGCAGACGGCCAGTCAAAATTTATACAGCTCATAAATCACAAGCGCAGAAATCGGACCTAAAATGACGCCGGAACCTCCATATACCCAGATTCCCGCATAAATACTGATCAGCACGGCAAGCGGCGGCACGCCGAGCCGTTTTCCCACAAGTTTTGGCTCCAGAACCTGACGCACAAAACTGCAGACCATATAAATGATAAAATATCCGAGTGCATGGAAATAACCGCCCAACAATATCTCAATCAGCATCCACGGGACAAACACTGTCCCCGTTCCGAGAATCGGAAGTGCGTCGCAGATTCCGATTGCCAGGCCAATCCAAAACGCATACGGCGTCCGCAGTACATACAGACCCAGGATACAGATTGCGGTTATCATCCCCATAATGCTAAACTGCGCTTTCATATAAGCCCAGGACGCCGTTTTCATCTCCTTGAGCAGATTGACCGTATAGAGCCCAAGCTTTGTTTTCTTCATTCCGCCAACAATCTGTTCATAGTCATTTAACACTAAATAGGCCGCAATCAGCGTAAGGAACATTTTTGCCAAAAGTCCCAGCATATACCTTCCCGCATCTTTGGAATATTCCACCGCGCCGTCCGTAAACCCTTCGGTTCCTTTCTGAATCGTCCGCTGAATCTCCTGCGTACTAAACCCCGAAACCCGCTCCATCGTATCGCAGCATCTTCCCAGCAGCTCCTCCGCCGTCTGAAAAAAATAATCCAGATTGCCAAGACAGCTGCTTCCCATGCGGTAAATCAGATACATCATGCCTGCCGCGATGCCTCCGACCGCCAAAAGAAAGATTCCGTACGCCAGCAGCCGCGACGCGGCCTGGGGAATCCTGACCGTATTCTCCAGATACCTGGCAAGCGGATATAAAAAACGCGCCAGTGCCAGCGCAATCAAAAACGGCAGCGCGATCGGAAACACATATTTCATTCCCAAACCGACTGCCGCCGTAAGAATCCCAAGTTTTATTAGTTTGTTTCCCGTTTCGTTATTCACCATCTTCATCATGGGAAAATTATCTGCCGTTTGCGGATCTTCTATTCATACAATAACTGGAAGAGCTTATGCTTCGGCTTTGTTTCAAATTCCATCTTCTCTCCGGTTTTGGGATGAAAAAAACAAATTTTTACAGAACAAAGGGGAAGATTTTGATATGACTGCCGGACGCCGGTATATCGTTCGGTCAAAGCCATACTGTCTTCTCCTGCGTATTTTACATCTCCCGCCAAAGGCATCCCGGCATGTGCCAGCTGTACGCGGATCTGATGGTGTCTGCCCGTCTCCAATCGAATCAAAAGCTCCGCCAAAGAGCCCGCTGTCTGCAGCACCCGATAGTCAAGTACCGCTTTTTTCGCGCCAGGACTGCCCTGTTTTACCACTTTGGAAGTATTCGATTTTGGATCCTTGATCAGATAATCCGTCAAAACCGCTTTCTCACCCGTCGCAAACGGACGCTCTTTGTTACAGCAGACGAGAGCGCAGTAACATTTATCCGTCTGATGCGACTGAAACTGGCGGCTAAACGATGCGGCAGCTTCTTTCGTTTTTGCAAATAAAATTACGCCTTCCACTGGCTGATCTAACCGATGGACAACGCCGATATAGGGATCTTCGTTCTTTCCCGCACGGTAATTCTTTAGCATACTCACCAAATCTTTCTGTCCGAGCCGCGCAGTCTGTACCGCAATGCCGCCCGGCTTATGCAGAAGAATCATCTCTTTATCTTCATATAGAATATCGTCTAAAATATCGTTCATCATCTTATACCTTAAACCGGTATCCCACGCCCCAGATCGTCTCAATGTACTGGGGTTTTGCCGTATTGATTTCTACTTTTTCACGGATTTTCTTGATATGAACGGTTACGGTCGCGATATCTCCGATCGATTCCATATCCCAGATTTCCCGAAACAGCTCTTCTTTTGTAAACACACGGTTGGGATTTTCCGCCAGAAACGTCAAAAGGTCAAATTCTTTTGTCGTAAACTGTTTCTCTTCGTCATTGATCCATACCCGGCGCGCCGTTTTATCAATTTTGATCCCCCGGATTTCAATAATATCGTTTTCCTGCTGACTGCTGCCGATCAGCCGTTCATAGCGGGCAAGATGCGCCTTCACCCTTGCGACAAGCTCACTGGGAGAAAAGGGCTTCGTGATATAAT
>BLMD01000178.1 GCA_011959925.1 Lachnospiraceae bacterium | reverse complement strand
ACATATATTTTCTTATATGCAAATCTTTTTGGCAAGAGGTTTGTCAACAGCTCGACATTGGCCCGAGGTTTTCTGTTGCCCCGGAGTGTACGGGGGCCTCCCGTCTACCGGGAGTCCTGACGGAAAGGAGGTTTTATGCAGGAAGAAGTAAACCAGAAAACAGTTGCCCTTTCGATCAAGACGGCAAAGCTGACGGGAAAAGTGCTGGCCGCCGCTCTTGGCAAGGTGGTTCGGGCGCTGCAAAAGCACCACCGGAAGGCGCTGACCCCGCAGGGCCGCCAGAGCGTGAAGAAGCTGATGAACCACTACGGCGGTAAAAACGCCATGCAGTATGTGGGTGCGCCGAAGGATTTTGACCGGATAGCGAAGGAGTTCCATGTGGACTACGCTTTCCATAAAGTGAGCCCCGGCCATTACCTGCTGTTCTTCAAAGCCAATCAGGCGGACGCCATCACGGCGGCCTTCCAGAAATACAGTACAAAGGTGCTGAACAAAGACCAGGACAAGACTTCTATCCTCGGCCAGCTCCGCAAGCTCACGGAGCAGATCAGGACGAAGCCGAAGGAGAAGCAGCGGACCAGAGAGGCGGTGAAGGACGGACGTTGAGTGACAAGATCAGAAAATATGTGCTCCCCAACCTGCCGTACTTCTTTGTGTTCTGGTTTTTCTCCAAAATCGGGACGGCCTACCGTATCGCCCCCGGCGCAGACTTCGGGACAAAGCTCATGGGGATGCTCGACACCTTCCCCAAAGCATTTGAAACTTACTGGCCGGGGCTTGGCGGCATTGACCTGCTGGTGGGCCTCGCCGGTGCGGCTGGGGTGTATCTGCTGATACAGTCCAAAATCAAGCAGGCAAAGAAATTCCGGCGGGATGCGGAGTACGGCACCGCCCGCTGGGGTGCATAATCTTAACTGTAAGCAACACCTATATTGACGCAGGAGGGTATGCACATGAATGATTACAGCAAAATCACAGCCCTTTACTCCCGCCTATCCGTGGGGGACGAGGACAGGGACGGCGGCGAAAGCAACTCCATACAGAACCAGAAGAAATTTCTGGAAAGCTATGCCAGACAGCTAAAATTAACCAATATCCGGCACTACATTGACGATGACGAAAGCGGCAGATTTTTTGACCGTTCTGCCTACTCCCGCATGATTGAGGACGTGGAAAACGGCAAAATCGGCGTGTGCATTATGAAAGACATGACCCGCTGGGGGCGCGACTATCTCCAAGTGGGAAACGCTATGGAGATTTTCCGCAGAAACAACGTGCGCTTTATCGCGGTAAACAACGGAATAGACAGCGAAAAGCCCGACACATTGGAGTTTGCGCCGTTCATCAATATCATGTCAGAGTGGTACGCAAAGGACATCAGCAAGAAAGTGAAAACGGGCATTAAGACCAAAGGCATGAGCGGCAAGCCAATCGCAACCGAAGCCCCCTATGGTTATGTGAAAGACCCCGACAACAAGGATTTTTGGTTGATTGACGAAGAAGCCGCCGAAATTGTCCGCTTGATTTTCCGCCTGTTTCTGGACGGGAAAAACCGAAACCAAATCGCCGTATATCTGAAAAATGAGCAAATCCCGACCCCCACATTCTACATGAAAGACCGTGGGCGGGGAACTTGTAAAAATAAGACGCTGAACGAGGAAAGCCGTTACAAGTGGAACAAAGCCACGCTGACCCATATCCTCACAAGGCAGGAGTATTGCGGCGACGTTGTAAACTTCAAGACCACAAAGCATTTCCGCGACAAACGAAACCACTATGTAGACCGAAGCCAGTGGCAGATTACGGAAAACGTGCATGAGCCGATTATCGACCGCACTGATTTTGAAAACGTACAGCGGATTCTGGAAAACGCCCCTGTCAAGCGACCAAACGGGGACGGGGAAATCCACCCTTTGTCGGGCTTGCTTTTCTGTAAGGACTGCGGCGCAAAAATGCACATACGGATAGATTACAGGAACGGCGGCAAACGGCACGTTGCCTTTTGCAGTGAGTACCACAAGGGGAAAGCCAGAAATCCGAAGTGCCATTCCCCGCACATCATGGACGCAGATTTACTCATGCAGACCGTTGCGGAAGTGCTGAAAAAAATCGCGGAATACTCCATCAGCAACAGGGCAGATTTTGAAGCCTTAGTGAAAAAGTGTTGTTCTTCAGATTAAAAGAGCATTAGATTTGCAGATTATATTAGCAGGAA
>BLMD01000177.1 GCA_011959925.1 Lachnospiraceae bacterium | reverse complement strand
ATTTTTTGTACAGAAAAGGAGCTGCGCACTAATTATTTAGTGCGACAGCCCCTTTTATCAAGTGCGCTCGACGGCGCGAAAGCTGAACCTTCCGCGCCAGAAATAGCGCCCTCGACGAGCTTCAAGTTGACCTTGCAATGCTCGCCGGAGTAATTCATCACTAAAACGAGGTGATCGTCGTCGTATAGATACACCGAATTGAGAAACGTATCAACGAGCGCGATCCGGTACTCCTCGTCGTGAACATCACCAGAGCGAAGCCTCTCCAGAAAATATATAATTTGCTCTCGCTCAAACTCTGGCTCTGCCAGTAGCTCGCGAGCGATCCCTTTTTCAATATCCGCATGATCGGCCTCTAGCTCCATGAGCCGAGTCTTTGTGCTGGGCGTAATGATCCCGGCCTCGATAGCCGCCAACATGTTGCTGAGGGCCTTCTCGTTTTCTTTCTTTCTAATCTCCAGAGCATGAAGCCCGGAGTTGTCCTTCTCCCGGTTTTGGTACTCCATAACGCGATCGGCAATCTCCTCGATCAACTCGTCATTGTGCAATATCCTCACCAGCTCGCCCACGACAAGATCCTCGATCCATTCCTTTGCTACCGTCTCTTTGCGGCAGCTCCGCGTCTTTTTCCGCGTCGTGCACGAGTAGTAGGCGTATGCTCTGCCGGTGTGGCTCGTGCCGCCGTCTCCGACCATAGGAGCCCCACAGAGCCCGCAAAATAATTTTGTTGTGAGAAGGAAATTTTGCGCCTTGCCTCTGGCCGGCGCGTCGTGGTTTATCCTTAACATTTTTTGCACCTTGTCGAAAAGCTCCCGATCGGTAATTATTGCCGGGATCCCGTTCTCGACTCTTATATCCTCATATTCATATACACCGATGTATTTCTCATTTGAAAGAATACGCCGCAGGCTATTCTTGTTAAATTTGCCGCCGCGGCTCGTGCGGTACCCCTCGTCGTTGAGCCTCATGTAAATATCTTTTGCACGCTCGCCTGCTGCATACTCCTCAAATATCCGGCGCACGATTGCCGCCTCTGTCGGATCTACCATGTACCGGCCGTCTGGGCCCGTTTTTAGTCCGAGGCATGTTTTACCGAGTGTTTTGAGCTCTAGGGCGCTATCATAATAGCCCCGTTTGACGTTCTGGCTCAGGTTTTCGCTGTAATACTCAGCGTAGCCTTCCATTACTGACTCGAGTATAATGCCCTCGGGCCCCTCTGGTATCGTCTCTTTTGCGTAGAATATCCGCACGCCGTTCTTTTTGAGCTTATACTTATACATTGCGGAGTCGTAACGGTTCCGGGCGAAACGGTCCATTTTCCACATGAGAACACAGTTAAAACGGCCCTTTTCAGAGTCCCGGATCATTCTCTGGAAGTCTGGCCGTTGATCTACTCGGCCGGTCATAGCCTTGTCGATGTATTCGCCTATCACAATAATGCCGTGCTTTTTTGCGAAGTCGTAACATTCCCGGAGCTGGCCCTCGATTGACTCCTCTCGCTGGCCGCTGCTGGAGTATCTGGCATAAATGACGGCCCGTAAAGGCTCTACGCCGTCGGTATTGCTGCCGGCGGCGTGTTTCTTTGCGAGCTTTTTATTTTCGGACATTACCCGATCACCTTCCCTGACAAATCATAACGGGCAATCTCCCCGCTGGCCGTTTTTAATATCAAAGTATTTTCTTTTCTGCTGAGATTAGCGCCACTACTCCCGCTGTTTTCGAGCTCTATGCTTTTACTCCATGATTTTCCGCTCTCTAAATTAAAGCATTTTACAGAAATAGCACCACCGTCGCTATATGCAAAGGCGCACACCTCTGGCGAGAGCACAATCGCGCTGCTGTCTGGCGAGAAGCCGATCGCCTTATTTGAGGAGTTGTCCCGATACAATACGAGAAAATGCTCGTTGTCGTCGCAAATATAAGCGGCGCCACTGTCCGAGACAAAAGAGGCGGCGATCCCGTCCTCGAATTTTCTGACGTTCAACACGTCGGTTTTTGAAAAAATAGCGGCAGACTCCACATTATTGCGCCAGCCAGTAGCGAGCATATATTCGCCGGAGGCAGACGAGGCAATCACATCACCGTCAAAATATTCTTTGCCGTTTTTCCAAATGTTCACGCTGCTGCCTCGCACCTCTACGGTGTAGCCCTCAAAAGAAGGCGCAGATATTTGAGCGGGCGCCGCCGGTTCCGTGTTTTGCGGTTTGCTTTTCTTAAAAAATAGCATATCCATTCTCCTTCGCTTTTTATTTTGAAATGCCCGGCCGGAGTTCTGGGCCCCGACCGGGTTGTGGTACATTCACCACTTTGGAGGCTTTTGTGAAAAATCTACAGCGATTATATTGCCGTACTTTTTGATATGTCTTTTTGAAAATCTGGGTTTTTCATTACAGAAAGAACAGCGCTTTTGCCTACTTCATTCAATCCGCGCCAAAGTTCAATTACTTCCTTTTCCTCTGGTATCAACTCCGCGGCCGCGTCGCTCTCCTCTCCATAAAACACCCCGACACTTTCGACATGATAAAGCTCACAAAGCACCAGAAAAGTGTCGGCGTCTGGTTTCCCTCTGCCGTGTTCCCACGCGCTCACAGTTTTTCCGCTTTTGCCGATCTTTTCGCCAACCTCATAAACAGTGAGGCCGACATTTTCGCGATACAACTTTAAGGTTGCGGCCATGTGCGCGCTTATGTCTTTTTTCATTATATCACCTCCATGCTCAATATACCATAGAAAACCGATAGTTTCAACAATTTTATCTACATTTCCTAGACAAAAATCTATAAAATGTCTTGACAGTCTCGAAATAGTAGATTATAATGTCCCTAGTCTCGAAAATGTAGACAACAGAAAAAGCAATCTATCTTTTGAGGAGAAAGGAGGAAACGGCATGAGTACGATCGTTGAGGTAATCAGCAAAAGAGTCGAGGATCGAGGCACGACAATCACACATTTATCAAACAAAACCGGAATAAGTAACGACCTGCTGGGGAGGAGCTTAAACGGGAAACGGAAATTAAAAGCCGACGAGCTTGTAAAATTGTGTATCGCTCTTGATCTCTCTCTGGACGACTTCAAAGAAGCGGCAAGGGAAGGAGCTTAACATGGCACAAACATTTTACCCGGCATATATCCCGGGAAAGTGGATCCACTACACCCGCCACAAGAAAAAGAGGATCCGCAAGAAATACCAGAACCGGATCCGGCGAGAGGTACGGCGCCACAAGGTAGACGCTCAAACGCTCTCTTTTCTGCTGGCAGACGCGGCCGCAAAATACTCGGGCCGGATCGGTTACGATCAGCCGGAGATCTCGAGGCTTGCGCTACTGGGCGGGAGCTGGTGCAGCGGATCGGCGGCCGGGCATTTCTCCATGACAATGCCACGAGTCACGGTACCGTCATTCGCTCAGATTGCACTCCCGCAAATTACACTCCCAGAGCTCGAGCTCCCAGAGATTAAGATCCCGGAAATGCCAGAGACAACAGAGGATCCTCTGGAGGAGCTCAGGAAAGCCTTCACTAAAGTGGGCGAGGTGATTGTCGAGGTACTCCGGCCAGTCGTTGACTATCTTGCAAAAGTTATTGAAAAATTTTTCAAATGGGCGGGCGACTTTTGGGATCACCTCTGGTGTGAAAATAAGCACTGGTGGCACATGGCAGAACACCACAAAAAGCGCCGGATCCGCAAGAAATACAGAAACAAAATCAAGCGCGAGGCTACACGCCGGGCCGGTGAGCTGCTGGAGCTTTTAGCGGCAGACGACTCAGAGGAAGACGAGGCGGCCAGCGACGACGAGGAGGGACCATAGCAATGAAATGGCCTTATG
>BLMD01000176.1 GCA_011959925.1 Lachnospiraceae bacterium | reverse complement strand
AAGGCTGCTTCAGCAGCCCACTGAACCTACCGGCTTTAGCCGGTAGTGGTTAAGTCTTGAAGCAAATACGGAAAATGAATTATATCATGAACGTATCGAGTATGAAAGGGGAGGCGGTGCCATTATTTACACCGGGCCTGTCGTGACCGATGAAATGATCGATAAGATCCTTTCCCTGGACGGCGTGAAGGGATATTTTATCAGCCTGCACGATATTGCATGGACAAGCCTGGAATTAAGGAAAGGGTCTTGGAGCGCCCAGAAGCCGGACGATGAGGAGCAGATCGCTTTCGCCAAGAAAATGGAAGGCGGCTGGATGACGGAAGAAGAGTTGATGGTGTGGCAGAAGCAAGTTCGGATCGACCCCTGCAGTGACGGCGGATTGCATCCGAATTTCAGAATGGGAGCGATTACGATTGCCAGGGGGCGCAATATCAAAGAAGGGGATCATTATAAAGCTGTAATTTCCGAATGGCTGGCAGAGAAAAACGGTCTCTCCATAGGAGATACATTTACCGTGGAGACGAAGGAAGGGATGTGGCGGATGAGCGAGGAACCAATGAAGACATGGGGCGAGCGGATTCCTCTTGAAATCGTAGGGATTTTTCGTGCAAATTTCAGCCAGAAATCTTCCGAGAGCACAAGCGAAGATTGTTATATAGAAAATATGATCTATGCAGATATGGACACTTACGCGAAACTGGAAGAGAATGAAAAGGGCGTCAACCTTGTAGCGGCGGGGGACGGTTATAAAAAAGTGGAGTTTTTTGTAGAGGACCCGGGAGAACTGGACGCGATTATGCAGAGGGTTGAGAACTGGGAAGAGCTGGATCTGAACAATCTGGAGCTGGAAGTGGACAGTTCCGCTTATCAGGCGTCGGCCAGGCCGTATCAGCGGATCCGTATATTTGCCATGCTGCTTTTGGGAGCAGGACTGGCTGGGCTTGGCGTAATCCTTTCGCTTGTGCTGAAATTATGGGTGCAGGGAAGGCAGCAGGAAGCGTGCATCCTGTTTTCTGTGGGAATCAAAAAGAGAGAGATTTTTGGTCAGATGCTGACGGAGAGCCTGATCGTATCGGCTGCGTCGTTGATCTTAGCATTTGTTTTGGCGGGACCTCTGCTGTCCGGGTGTGCCGGCGCGATGGAGCGGATTTATGCGCCAAAGGAAGAGATCGAGGCGTATGAGGCTGCGACAGGCGGCTATCATCTTGAGATAAAGAAAACCTCCTCGGACGAAGTGGTGTTGGAAAAAGAACTTTCGATCGGTACGATGTGTTTTACAATGCTGTTCGTATGCGGTGTTTCGGCGCTTGGCGTGTGTCTGTCTTTTCGGAGTATCCAAAGCCAGGAGTTAGGGAAATTCATGCGCCTGATGTGAGCGGCAGATTGGTGATTAGGCATGCAAAAAAGCGAATACCTGCGGCTGTCCGAAAGTACAGCCGCAGTTTTTAAGTGCAGGATAACGAAACTATCTTTATCTGTTACAGAAAAACCGGATACAGACCGCTGGAATATAATTCCAACAACATAAATATTAGAAAATTTTAATGTACAGCCGATAGCTTTCTGCTATAATAGAAACAGACAGTGATAGGATCTTTTTAAACAGAAGATAAACTGAACAGGCAGAACAAAACGATGTACATACCGGAATCATGTTTCGGAAATGGCAGAGATCAGATAAAGAGGCAGAATATGACAACAGAGAGACGAAAAAAATATCGGGAACAGATCTGCACAATATTTGCCGTTGCTTTTTTGGCGGTAATATTTTTTGCTGCGGCGCTTATGTTCCATCAGTTCAAGGCAGCATATAGCAAGAAGGCGGCAGATGCGTCAGAATCCGAAACGGCACTTACACATTCAGAAGAAGAGACAGATACAGAGAAGCAGGAAGAAGACGATGCGGCAGAAAGGCAGCGGCAAAATATCCTTCTGCAGGCGGAACGGATGTCAGCTGCTTATGATTACGACGAAGCGATCCGTCTGATCCGTACGATAGCAGGCTATCAAACAGATGAAGAGTGTCAGGCGAAGATTCGTTTGTATCAGGCGCAGAAAGCATCCTGCGTACCGGTAAATCTGGAAGAGGTTACGCATGTATTTTATCACTCTTTAGTCGTGGATCCCATCCGGGCGTTTGCCGGTCAGGAGAGGGATCCGCAGGCTGTGGGCAATAACCAATGGATGACGACAGTCGGCGAATTTGAGAAAATCATACAGGAAATGTATGACAGGGGATACGTGATCGTAAGCCTGCATGACTTGGTGAATCGTACGGCGGATGAAAATGGAGATCCGGTGTTTTCGCCGGCAGAGATTCTGCTGCCCCCAGGGAAAAAAGCTTATGTGCTGTCGCAGGATGATCTGTCTTATTACCACTGTTATGATAATTACGGATATGCCGCTCGTATGGTGGTAAATGAAGAAGGGAAGCCGGTCTGTGAATATATTCAGGCAGACGGTACGCGCGTGACGGGAGCTTATGATATCGTACCGCTGTTGGATGCGTTTATTGAACAGCATCCGGACGCATCGTACCGGGGAGCCAAAGGAACCATTGCACTTACCGGCTACAACGGTATTTTGGGATATCGTACCGATAACAGTTATCTGGTTATAAACAAAAATCTGAATCAGGACAAGAAACAGTGGCTGATCGATCATCCGGATTTTGATATTGAGACGGAACGTGCGGAAGCAAAAAAAGTCGCGGATGCGTTAAAAGAAGACGGGTGGGAATTTGCCAGCCATACGTGGGGGCATATCCGCATTGGAGACAGCAGTCTGGAAACTCTGATGCGCGATACGGCAAAGTGGCGTGAAAACGTAGAACCATTGGTCGGAGCCGTAGACACAATTGTATTTGCGCATGGGCAGGATCTGGGAGAATGGGGCGCATACGACGAGTCCGATGCAAAATATCGGTATCTAAGGGAGCAGGGATATCGAATTTTCTGTAATGTAGATTCCAATCCCTACAGGACATGGATCGGCAGGGATTATCTGCGGCAGGGCAGAAGAAATCTGGACGGATACAGGCTCTACCGAAATGCGGTCGGAAAGGAAAATAATATCGCGGATTTGGTGGATGCGGCAGATATTCTGGATCCGATGCGGCCGCCTGTGCCTATGTTGGAATAGGAATCCAGGAAGAGTGAAGCGGAGAAATAACTTTCATGCGTTCATAGAAATGAAACCGTAAAAAAAGAAATAAAATGTAAACAGATGTAGATTATTGTGATTTATTACGGTATAATACAGATATCTGATCTGAGATCACTCCGAGGAGTATGCGGGACTAAAATTCTTTGAGGGATTTCTGTAGCTGTTGCGGAAAGGGACGGATGTCAGAACAGGAGATGAGAAGGTTTTATGGGGGTTATGTTTACGGGGGAGGATTTTTTATGGAACGTACAGAAGAAGTTATGGAAACAACAGAAGAAGTTACGGAACACACGGAAGAAGTTACGGAGCACACAGAAGAAAAAAAGTGCTTGAATTGCGGAGCGGAATTGCCGGAGGGGGCATTGTTTTGTTCCAATTGCGGGGCACAGGCAAACCGGCTTGTGATGACGGAGGAAGTACCGCCATCATCCGGTTTTTTCAAGCGGAATAAAAAGCTTTTGTGTATCGGTGTTGCTGCGGTGCTTGGAATCGGGGGAATTATTTTCGGCGTTCATGCTTCCGGGGTGTCCGCGCTGAAGAAAGAGCTGCTGCGGGATTGGTCAAAATTGAACGGAGAGGACGGGGTATATATCCGCAGTATTTTAGATTTTTCCGACGATGAAATTGAGTATCGGATCGAAACGGATTATTCCTGGCTGGATCGAACGATTGGAACGTTTGATTATAAAGTGACCGGGAAAAACAAATTTAAGGCGAAAAGCAGCGTCGGCAGTTGGGAGAGCTATACGGTTGAATTTGACGATGATAAAAGTATGATGATCGTAAGTCCGGCGCTGACAAGCGTAGACAGGGAAGAATACTGGTTTTGCCATGACTGACGGTCCCCGGCGGAACCCGCTAAAAAGTCAGAAAATTTCTTGTAATTGCATTAAAATATGGTATAATTACCCTATACGCAGACACTCTCAACGAACGGGAACACGGGGAATGGTCTTGTTCACAGAGGGGCAACATCAGTGAAGGAAAGGGGCGATTATTATGCGTATTACAATTACAGGAAGAAATCTGGAATTGACGGACGGGCTGAAAGGCGCCGTAGAAGACAAGCTTGGTAAGCTGGAGAAATATTTTAATCCGGACACGGATATATTTGTGACATTGAGCGTGGAAAAGGAACGGCAGAAAATCGAAGTTACGATACCGGTAAAAGGAAATATCATCCGTTCGGAGCAGGTCAGCAACGATATGTATGTATCCATCGATCTTGTGGAAGAGGTCATCGAGCGTCAATTAAAGAAATATAAAAAGAAAATTATCAGCAAGCATCAAAATGCTGCAAGCTTTAAAAAAGAATTTATCGAAAAGGAATCGGATGTGGACGATGAGATCCGTATTATCCGGACCAAAAAGTTTGATATGAAACCCATGTATCCGGACGACGCCTGTGTACAGATGGAATTGCTGGGGCATGATTTCTTTGTATTCTGCAATGCCGAGACAGAGAAGGTCAATGTGGTTTATAAACGAAAGGGAAATACTTACGGGCTGATCGAACCGGAATTTTGACATCGTTTCTTTTGAGAAATGCTGCCGGAGCAACGGTTGACAAAACATAGGAAACAGGATATACTTAAATCTCCGGGCAGCCGGGGTGGCAGCGGTACCTTGTACCAGCAATCCGCTATAGCTGGGGTGATATCCTGCAGAGGATTTCTGATTGTGAAGCCGCCCTTCATAAGTGGCGATGAAGCTTGGGTCTTACGCAACAGGAATTTATGAACCGGGTCAGGTCAGGAATGGAGCAGCCCTAAGTAAACACTCTTGTGTGCCGTAAGGGCGCCTGAGCCGAGTTAACTGTGGAGGTAACGTTCGGGGTCAGGATTCGAAGCAGGATGCCCGGATTTAAAATGAAACAAAGACAGGAGCCGTACCATATGGTACAAGCTCCTGTTTTCTTTATATCTCTTATTTGATTCCTGTCGTGTTTACAGAACCGGCAGAATTGTCAGATAGAATCAAATTCATCTAAAATTTCCCTATCCGGCGCTTTTGTCAGAAGGCTTACGATCAGAATGCATGCACAGGCAACCAAAAATGCCGGAAGCAGTTCGTATACATTCCAGGCGCCGCCGATGGGCCGGATCAGATATTTCCAGATAAATACCATGGCTCCTCCGGAGATCATGCCTGCGAGCGCGCCGAATTTGGTTGTTCTTCTCCAGAAAAGTGAAAACAGCATGACCGGACCAAACGCTGCGCCAAAGCCCGCCCAGGCAAACGATACGATGCCGAATACGGAGCTGTTCGGATCTCTTGCAATAAATACGGCAATGACAGAAATTGCGATTACGGTCAGCCTTGCCGTCAGCATAGTAGTTTTTTCTGACATTTTAATGTGCAGTACATCTTTTAGAATATTCTGTGAAATACTGGAGGATGCGGCTAAAAGCTGGGAATCTGCCGTTGACATGGTACAGGCAAGGATTCCGGCAAGAATGATTCCGGCAAAGACGATCGCAAGCGTTCCGTGCTGACTGAGCAGCTGCGCCGTTTTTATGATCAGTGTTTCCGAATCGGACCCGCTTAGAGTTTCGATTCCGCCCGCTTTTGTCATGCTGTAGCCGATTACGCCGATGAAGATGGCAACCGCCATGGAGATCGTTACCCATACGCTGGCAACGCGCCGGGAAAGCTTCAGTTTGTTTTCGTCTTCGATTGCCATAAACCGCAGAAGAATATGCGGCATGCCGAAATAACCGAGTCCCCAGGCAAACGTAGATACGATGCTGATAAAACCATAGGGCTGCGCGGTGTTTGACGCGGCGTCGTGCAGGCTTGTCATAGAAAGATAGCCCGGCAGATTGGATGCGTTTTCCATCACGGCGTCAAAGCCTCCTCCGATCTGTATGCCGAATCCTACCACAATGATCAGTGCAAGCGTCATAACGATACTCTGGATAAAATCAGTCGTACTTGCCGCCAGAAAACCGCCCAGAGCCGTATAACCGACGATCACGACGGCGCTGACAATCATTGCCGGAATATAGGAAATTCCAAACAGATTGGAAAAAAGTTTGCCGCAGGCTGCAAAGCCGGACGCGGTATAGGGAATAAAGAATATAACAATAATCAAAGCCGATATGCCGAGCAGAGAATGGCTTTTATCACGAAAACGGTTGGAGAAGAAGTCCGGAATCGTAATGGAGTTTCCGGCAGCAGCGGAATAACGGCGCAGCCGTTTGGCAACGATCAGCCAGTTAAAATAAGTGCCTACGGCAAGTCCGATCGCAGTCCAGCCGGCGTCGGCAATACCGGATAAATAAGCGACGCCGGGAAGTCCCATTAAAAGCCAGCTGCTCATATCGGAAGCTTCCGCGCTCATGGCAGTGACCAGAGGGCCTAATTTCCTTCCTCCCAGATAAAAATCATTTACATCGTTGTTCTTTTTGGAAAACCAGACGCCGATGCCTACCATTCCCAGAATATAGACAACGATAATCGCAAAAATTCCTAATGTTGTACCGTTCATAACTTCCTCCTTATATGTATTTTTGTGTAAAATCACATTATTATAGCATTTCTGCGGAATTTCTACAATAAAAAGTTTTTCCTGCAAAGCTGTGTATCATGCGAAGATCCCGCAAACCTCCAAAGTTTTCCCTGCAAAGCCGCGGCGTCCGTAAATTTTTCATGTGTTATTTTCTGGCGTCTGCCGTGTGAAGCAAAATTAGTGTTGACAAAACAATATTATATATTGTATAGTATTAATCACAAAATAATATTATATAAAAAGAGGTGATGGAATGGTATTCGGCATAGGGGCGACATTGCTGGACGCAATTGTCCTTGCGGTTGTCTCAAAAGAAGAGGAAGGTACTTATGGTTACAAGATCACACAGGATGTACGCCGGGCCATCGACATATCGGAATCTACATTATATCCGGTGCTGCGCCGCCTGCAGAAAAATCAGTATTTGATCGCGTATGATGTGGAATGCGGCGGAAGAAACCGCAGATATTATAAACATACCAAAGCCGGTGCGGTGAAATTGGAAGAATACAAGAGAGAATGGGCAGACTATTCGTCGAAGATATCATATTTATTATCGGGAGAGGAGCAGTTATGAACAAAAAGGAGTTTCTAAAGCAGTTAGAACAGCTGCTTTTGGATATACCGGAGAGTGAGCGCCGGGAAGCCGTAGAGTACTATGAAAATTATTTTGAAGACGCGGGACCTGAAATGGAGCAGAAGATCATAGAAGAGCTTGGTTCTCCGCAGGAAGTGGCGGCAAGCATCAAGAAAAACCTGTTTGGGGAGGAGGAAGATTTTGTCAAACGGGAAAATCCGGGCACACCGTATCAGACACAGGAAAATAAAACGACGCGGAACCTTTTGGTCGCTGTGATCGTCATTCTTACCTTTCCGTTATGGATCGGAATTGCAGGCGCGGCGTTCGGGTTATTGGCGGGAGGAATTGCCTGTGTATTTGCGCTTGCAGTTACAGGGATCGTTCTTGTCGGCGTATTTCTTGTGGTCGGCATCATACTTGCCGTAATCGGGATCGCAAATTTATTTACGGGATTTCCCGCGGGCGGATTGGTCTTGCTCGCAGTCGGTATGTTTTTACTGGCAATCGCCGTATTGGGGACGGCGGCAATCGTGTGGTTTACCGGCAGAGTTCTTCCGTGGACGATCCGGACAATCGTCCGTTTGTGTAAAAAACCGTTTCAGAAAAGAGGTGCTGTGATATGAAAAATTTTACAAAAATCTGTCTGTGGATCAGTCTTGTTTTTATCTGCGTCGGCGCTGTTTGTTTAGGGATCGGCGCGGCGCTTGGGAGCGGTCTGAAAGAAATCTGGGCGATGGCTGCGGACGGTGAGTTGAATGTAGGGAATCTGCATATCGGTAATTGGAACATTCCGTACTTTATTACGGATGATTACGATGACGGCGAGGATTGGGAGGATGTGAAATTGCAGAAAGGATACGTACAGGAACAGTTTTCCCCGGATGCGGTTAGCGGTATGGAAATTGACATCAGATTTGGGGCAGTATACCTAATAGACAGTGATTCCGATCAGATTGAAGTAACGGTCGATGCGCCTTCCCGCAATGTGTATGAGTGCAAACTGGACGAAGGAACGCTGGAATTGAAAGATAAGACGCCGGGGAGTATCTGGAAAGGCGGATTAAAGCGGAATCATGATGCAGCGGTAACGATCGCGATTCCGGAAGGAACCGTATTTGATGAGGTCAGCCTCTGTACAAATGCCGGCAGCATCGAGGCGGAACATGCGATTGCGGCGGATGAGGTAGAGATTAATTTGGATGCCGGAGAACTGACGGCGGTTTCTGTTGCGGCAGCGGAGAAATTATCTGCTTCTGTGGGTGCGGGAAATTTGGAAGTGGACCGATTTGCAACAGATCATCTAAAGATCGACTGCGGTCTAGGAAAAGCGGAACTTACGGGAAAAGCTGTCAAAGAAGCGGAAGCGGACTGCGGTGTCGGTCAGATTATACTTGATCTGGAAGGAAAAGAAACGGATTACGATTATGAAATTAAATGCGGACTCGGCAGCGTTGCGGTGAACGGAGAAGAGTTCAGCACACTGGCCACCGAACGAAACATCGATCACCATGCCGGCAATAAGGTCCGCCTTGACTGCGGAATGGGCAGCATTGAATTAAATATTATGGAGGAATAAAATATGGAAACAAAGAGATTGTACAAATCATCGACAAACAGGGTGTTATGCGGCGTATGCGGAGGAATCGGAGAATATTTAAATATAGATCCTACGATTATCCGGCTGCTGTGTCTTTTGCTTGTCTGCGGCGTGGGCAGCGGACTGCTGATCTATATTGTTGCTGCGGTCATCATTCCGGAAGAACCGAAACATTTTTAAATTTTGGGGAGGAGAGGGTATGCTGTTAGCTGTGTGTTTGGTATTTCTTGTGCTTGCCATGCTGATGGGGTTTTTCTTTGGGCTTGGGATGCTGATTTTTAAACTGCTGTATACGCTTTGCATTGGTCTTCCGATTGCCATATGCCTGGTTGTATTAGGCATCGTATTTTGTATCACAGTGATCGGAATTCCCATTGGATCTATGCTTTTTCGGGTGGCGGGATTTGTATTGGTTCCGTACCGATAGTATGCGGGAGTATGAAAGATATGGGAACAGAATATGCATATGACGCCGACGGGACCGTGCTGCCGCTTGGCGACGGGACGATACGCCTGAATAGAATACGCACGCGGGACGAATCACATATCCGCGTTTACCGAAAGCGGGACGGCAGAGGAGATGAATGCTTATGTGTGGCTTCCGGAATTACCGGAAGTCCCAAGGCGTACCGAAAGGCGGTTACCGGCTGGCTGCGGGAATATGCCAGAGGGAAGCTGACAGAAAAAGTTTCCGTATTTTCGGCACAGATGCAGGTAGATGTAAACCGGATCGCCATTAAGGAGCAGAAAACACGCTGGGCAAGCTGCAGCGCAAAAGGAAATTTGAATTTTAACTGGAAACTTGTGCTGATGCCTGAATGTATTCAGGATTATGTCGTTGTGCATGAGCTTGCACACAGGAAGCAGATGAATCATTCCAAAGCGTTTTGGCGGGAAGTGGAACATGTGCTGCCGGATTACAGAGAACGGAACGCGTGGCTATTGGAACATGAAAGAGATTTTTTGAACTATTGAAAGAAGCAGACAGACATATAAGCCTGCCTGCTTCTTATGATTATTTTTCTGAATGGATAGGCGTTAGGATTGGCTTTCCGTCTTGATCTACCAAAACAGTTATTCCGCAGCCGCTTGTCTTATTAGAAGACATGAGTACATAGTTTACGCCAGTTTCGGTATCTACAATAATTTTTCTGATATTTGCCACTCCTTGTGAATAAGTTTCTACAAAACGTTCTTTTGCCATGTTTGTCTGCTCCTTTCTGATTTCTAGCATTAGTATAATATATTCGTTTCAAATTATAAAGTATTTTTTGATAAATATAAGATAAGGACAAATTTTAGATGCCAAAAACAATTATGGAATAAGAGAAATGACCGAAC
>BLMD01000175.1 GCA_011959925.1 Lachnospiraceae bacterium | reverse complement strand
TAATATTAACTTTTAATGATGATGAAGAAAAGGCAATAGAAAGGGTACTGTCCGTACCTTTATTAAGAAATAAACTGCCCGGACTTATCATAGGGGGCAAAGGCGGTTCTGAATGATAGATGAACCGCCGTAAAGAATTGATAGCATAAGCGGAAAGGTTGGTAGCATGGATATTCAAGCAATTTTGCCGGAAATCAATAATGCTGTAAAATTATCGAATAACAGAATAAAGTGTGGAGATGAATTTGAAAAACTTTTGCAGCAGGTAAATGAGGATACGGATATTGCAGAAATGAAGAAATTTCTGGACGAAAAATTTAATATTAATACGGTTGTTGTAGATTACAGTTGCGAAAAAACAGATACAGAAGCGGAAATGTATGATACTGCAATGTTGGAAAAATATGATATGCACGGTGGGCGAAATGTGATTATCTCAAAGAAAACCTTACTAAGAATGAAAAATGATAGTGCTTTTAGGCAGAAAGTGTATAAATCAATCGAAGATATACCGTGGTCAAGTAAATTGACTGGCGGAGAGGTAAAAGGCAATGGCGTATTTATCCATGAGGACGGGACAGGTGGCTACTATTTGGAATTTGACTGGGGCGATGATGAAGAAAAACCAAAGAAAAGAAAACATAAAGCGATGTACTCTGATAGTCCACAAGTAAAAGAGTTAAATGCCCCGGCATTAAATGAAGTAAATAATTTGGGATTACAAGCAGATATTTTAATTTCTCTAATGGGAGCAAATTTTAATTACAAGAGAGAAGAACATTGAGAAATGAATTGCCCGGACTTGTCATAAGGGGGCAAAGGCGGTTCTGAATGACAGAAGAACCGCAGAAAACATATTGAAAACAATGGAGGATTTGAAAAATGAGTGTAAATGGAATTGGAACAGCAGGCTACCCTGTATGGAGAGAAACGGGAAAGACGCAGGGAAATAAATTAGGAGCGACTTTTGCAAATAAAATGGCTGATTTTGATACGGCAGAGAGTTTATCTTTACAAGACAATGTAAAAGCGGCAGGACAAAACACGGCAATGGAAGCATACCGGGTATCGGCGGCTATGGGAATACGCAATGTGAAGCCAACCTATGAAACATACGAATCTGAGAATTATAGGATTGTGCCGGATAATGAAGCGGGCTGTTTTGACATTTATAATAAGCAGGGGGAAAAGTTGGGTGTTTTTGCCTATTCTGATATTAAAGTCAGACAGGACAGCGTTACAGGAAAGCAGCTATTGATTTCAGAGCATGGAACTATGAGTTATGACGCTTTGGTAATGGACGGCGAACTGAAAGAAGCCCTGCAAAATGTTATGGGTGTTGAAGCGTTGGAAACAGAAGCCCTGCAAGGGTTTACTCTAAAAACTCATTCTGGCACGGGCATACAGTATTTGATACGGGACGGCGAAGAAGGTCGGGGCGGAAAAGTCCTCTTACAGAGCCAATCGGATATAGTAAAGTATGAAGCATTGGCAGAAACCTATTTCAACAAATATCCTAATCTGATACATGATAAAAATGCAGGGTACATATGGGCTGATCTGGAAATAAAGGGTTTGGCACAACATACGAAGAACGGAATTATTTCTATGGGCTTTAATGGTATGTCCTATGATGATAATTCAAATTATAAGAATAATTGGAGCGTCCTGTTTTCGGGAGATACCTATAAGGCAATTTTTGACTGGCTGCAAAACAACAAGGGAAGCATTGAAGAAATGCAGAAATTTACTACATGGCAGGATATTTTTAAGAACATTAACAGCAGTTATGAGCGGGTATGGTCTAAAGAGGAAGAAGAACAGGGATATTTGAATAACTAATCTGATTTTATGAATGGGTAGCATTATTACAAAAGAGTTTTACCACCGTTTCAAGTTGCGCTGCAAAGGAGGACTGATAACATAGCTAAGATACTAATATTAACTTTTAATGATGATGAAGAAAAGGCAATAGAA
>BLMD01000174.1 GCA_011959925.1 Lachnospiraceae bacterium | reverse complement strand
TCATCTTTACGGTCATTTTTGTCCCCTTCTCAATGACATTGCTGTATCTGCCGTTTGCATCCAGAAAAGCAAAATCGACAATCTCCGCCGTTTTGCTTCCATATTCCAGCACTTCGGGATTGATCGGCAGCGTACTTCTCCAAAGCGTATCCGCGCCTTTTTGATTCCACAGCGTTTTACCGTTTTCTTCGTCCTCCAGCTGATTGACCAGTACGCGTTTATACAGATCCACCGCTTCTTTCGGCGTCCCCTCAAACAGCTTATGTCCTTTGTTTAACAGGATTGCACGGTCGCAGTATTTTGTAATGCTGCCAAGATCGTGGCTGACAAACAGGATCGTCTTGCCCATCTTTTTAAATTCTTCAAATTTATGGTAGCATTTGGATTGAAAAAAAACGTCCCCTACGGAAAGCGCTTCATCCACAATTAAAATCTCCGGATCGATATTGATGGCAACGGCAAATGCCAGCCGTACAAACATACCGGAAGAATATGTTTTTACCGGCTGGTTGACAAAATCCCCGATATCGGCAAACGCTAAGATATCATTCAGCCGTTCGTCAATCTCTTCTTTTGTAAACCCGATCATCGTACCGTTCAAATACACGTTTTCGATCCCCGTATACTCCATATTAAATCCAGCGCCAAGCTCCAATAGAGCGGAAATCCTGCCGTCCACTTCTACGTTTCCGCCGCTTGGATTTAACACGCCGGTGATAATTTTTAAAATGGTAGATTTCCCGGAACCGTTTGTTCCGATGATGCCTACCGTCTCTCCCTTTTTAATTTCAAAATCCAACTGATCCAAAGCAAAGTGTTCCCGATAACATTTCTTTCTCGTCAGATTCAAAGCGTCTTTTAATCTGTCCCTCTGACGGTCATACAGCCGGTAAACTTTGCTTACCTGATCTACTTTTATCGCAATATCGCTCATTCCTTTATACCTTTCTGCTACAGCACATCTGCAAAATGCATGCGCAGTTTTTTAAACACGTAAGCCCCCAGCCCAAAACACAAAACAGTAAATATCCAAAAATAAAGCAAATGCCCGGGGCGTTCCCAAAATGCCGTTTTGCCGATCAGTGCATCCCGGTATCCCTGTACGACATAATACAGGGGATTGAGCTTTAACAGGTTTTTAAACACTGCATTGATATCCATCGTATCCATATCCCACATAATCGGCGTCACCCATACGCCGACCTGCAGTACAATATTAATCACCTGATTTAAGTCCCGGAAAAATACGACTACCGCGCTTGTCAGGTACGTGATACCGGTTACCAAAATCAACAGGCAGAAGGAATAATAAAAAATCTGCAGCATATAAAGATCCGGATAATAGCCGTATAACGTATACAAAAGCACGGCAAACGCCAGAAAAAACAGATGCACATATACGGCGGAAACCACCTTTACCACCGGCAGGATATCTATTTTAAATACGACCTTTTTGACCAGATAAGAATAATCCAGCAGCGCTCTCGTGCCTCCGCTCAGCGCTTCGCTGAAAAAAAACCAGGGAACCATTCCTGCGATCAGCCAGAGTACATAAGGCACCTGATCCCCTGCCGCGTTGTGGATCGCCGCCGGTTTAAAGCCTTTTTCAAATACAAACCAGTACACCAAAATCGTGATGACAGGCTGGATAAACGCCCAGACGATGCCCAGGTAAGAACCTGCAAATTTCGTTTTAAAATCATTGGCAGAAAGACGGGCGATCAGCCTGGCGTCCTTTTTCTTTGATGCAGTCATATAGTTTCCTCTTATCGTTTTCCGGCAGCATATTCATCGATGCCGCCCCAGACTTTATCTTTATCGGACAGGATCAAATCCTGTTTTGTCATTCCCTCCGGTATCGGCCATTCTACGCCAATCTTAGGATCGTTCCACAAAAGTCCGCCTTCGTCGTTCGGATGGTAAAAATCCGTTACTTTATAGAAAAACTCCGCGTATTCGCTCAATACGACAAATCCATGGGCAAATCCCTTTGGAATAAAAAACTGTTTTTTATTTTCTGCCGACAGCAAAACGCCGAACCATTTGCCGAACGTCTCAGACCCCTCCCGCAGATCCACCGCCACGTCAAATACTTCGCCGTTGATGACGCGCACCAGCTTGTCCTGGGGAAAATGAATCTGAAAATGCAGCCCGCGCAGCACTCCTTTTTTGGAAGCGGACTGATTGTCCTGTACAAACGTACAGTCTATCCCTGCCTCTTTAAAGTCGTTATACTGATACGTTTCCATGAAATAACCGCGCGCATCCCCGAATACGGACGGCTCGATCACTTTTAAACCGGCAATGCCGTTACAGTTTTCTGTCACCTTGAATTTTCCCATTTGTCTTTCTCCTTTATTATAGTCCTTCTGCAACCTCAACCAAATACTGCCCGTATTCTGTTTTCAGCAACGGCTGAGCCAATTTCAAAAGCTGTTCCTTACTGATAAATCCGCGCTTGTAAGCAATTTCCTCGATACACGAAATATACAGTCCCTGGCGTTTCTGAAACGCCGATACAAAATCCGCGGCCGCAAGAAGCATATCGTGATTCCCGGTATCCAGCCATGCAAATCCGCGCCCTAACGTCTCCACGCAAAGCGTGCCCCGGTTTAAATATTCATTATTTATACTGGTAATCTCGATCTCTCCTCTGGCGGAAGGTTTTACATTTTTCGCTATTTCCACCACATCGTTATCATAAAAATACAGACCCGGCACGGCATAATTGGACTTCGGATGCTCCGGTTTTTCTTCAATAGAGATCGCACGTCCCGTTTCGTCAAATTCTACGACGCCGTACTCTCTGGGATCTCTGACATAATATCCGAAAATCGTCGCCCCCGCCTTCTCCTGCGTCTGCCCGGCAACTTTTCTAAGCACGCCGGAAAAACTCTGCCCGTAAAAAATATTGTCTCCCAGCACCAGCGCAACCGCATCGTCTCCGATAAAATCTGCTCCGATCAAAAACGCATCCGCCAATCCTCTCGGCTCGGTCTGCACCGCATAGTCAAACCGCATCCCAAGCTGCTCTCCGGAGCCTAACAGCTCTTTAAATACGGGAAGGTCCCTCTGCGTTGAAATAATCAAAACCTCACGGATTCCCGCCAGCATCAACGTCGAGAGCGGATAATAGATCATCGGTTTGTCATAAATGGGCATAATCTGTTTGCTGATCGCTTTTGTCAGCGGATACAATCTGGTACCGGACCCGCCCGCTAAAATAATCCCTTTCATTGCATACTCCTCTCATGCCGCAAGAAAGAAGGCTTACACGGCTTTTTCCCTGCGCAACCCTTCTTTCTCACAAAATTTATTTCTCCTGATACATTTCATTGTAGTAATTCTGATAGTCTCCGCTGGTGACATTCTCCATCCAGTCTTCATGTTCAAAATACCATGCGATCGTCTTTTTGATCCCTTCTTTGAACATCGTCTCCGGCTCCCAGCCGATTTCTGCTTTGATTTTATCCGGAGCAATGGCGTAGCGTCTGTCATGCCCCTTGCGGTCTTGTACGTATGTGATCAGATCCTTGCTGACCAGCTTTCTTCTCTCGTCGTCTTCCGGCAGCATTTCCAAAAGCGTCTCTATAATAATATGGATAATTTCAATATTCTGCTTTTCATTGTGACCGCCGATATTGTATGTCTCTCCCAGACGTCCCTGCTCCTGTACCATATCGATCCCTTTTGCGTGATCGTCCACATAAAGCCAGTCGCGGACATTCTTTCCGTCCCCGTAGACCGGGAGCTTCCGCCCGTGCAGCGCATTGTTGATAATCAGCGGGATCAGCTTTTCCGGGAACTGATACGGTCCGTAGTTATTGGAACAATTGGTAATATTCGCCGGAAAATGATACGTATCGATATATGCCTTTACCAGAAAATCCGACGACGCCTTACTCGCGGAGTAAGGACTGTGGGGATCGTACGGCGTCGTCTCATAAAAATAGCCGCCGTCTTCTTCCAGGGACCCGTAGACCTCGTCGGTAGATACGTGCAGAAATTTCTTTCCTTCTTTAAAGGTTCCGTCCGCAAGTTCCCATGCGGCTTTCGCACAGTTTAACATCACAGCGGTTCCCAGTACATTGGTCTTCACAAAAACCTCCGGCGTCCGTATGCTACGGTCCACATGACTCTCCGCTGCAAAATGTACCACGCGGTCGATCTCATTTTCCTCAAAAATCTGCATGATCGCGTCTTTATCTGTAATGTCAGCCTTGACAAACGTATAGTTTTCTCTGTTTTCCACATCTTTTAAATTTTCCAGATTGCCCGCATAGGTCAACGCATCCACATTGATGATTCGAATTTCATTGTCATATTTACGAAACATATACTGGATATAATTGGAGCCGATAAACCCTGCTCCTCCTGTCACTAAATAAGTTCTCATACTTCCGACCATCTCCTTTCTATTCGCCGTTGGTTCCAATAATCACGTTATTATAGCATTATCTTCCTGAAATTACAAGATTTGACATAAGCAGCTTTTACTTCCGAACAAATAATTTCAGATAAATTCCCGCCGCAAAATTTCGAAACTTGCGGATACGTACGCTTCTGCGGATATCGGCATTTGATAAATGCAGCTCTTCTTTAAATTTGGTAACCAGATGGATGTGCTCTTTCACGTAATCTGCTGTTTTATCTCCCGCCATCACATTTCCGGTATTGGAATCGTTTCGTACGCGGAAAAAATTCAGCGGTTCATGAATAATATAGACATCCCCCATGCAGGCAAGCTGAACCCAGAAATCGTAATCCAAAATATAGGTATACCAGGGATCGAATCCCCCGGTCTCCTCTAACACACTTCTGCGGAACGTATTTGCCAGCGGCGCCCCAAAATAATTTTTCACAAAAAAGCCCGCCCTTGCAATCGTTTTTCCGTCCGTCAGTCCGCTCGTTTTATAGCGTTTGTAAAAACCCTTCGGCTTTCCGTTTAAATCGAACAATTTGGTATCGCTTTCCGCTAGCACTGCGCCCGGATGCTTCATCAGCGCCCCGACTTCTTTTTCCAGCGCATCCGGCGCAAGCATATCGTCTGCACAGATTAATTTGATAAATTCTCCCGTACACTTGGAAAGGCATCTGTTCCAATTCCCCGACATACCAAGATTCTTCTCATTTTTGTATAGTTTAATCCTGTCGTCTTTGATTTCTTCAATCACGCGTACCGTATCGTCTTTGGAATGATCGTCGCAAATAACAAGCTCTAGATTTGTATACGTCTGCCCAAGGACTGAATCGATGGTTTCTTTGATGTATGCGGCATTGTTATATGCCGGTATACATACGCTTACCAGTGGTTCCATACAATCTCCTTTGTATCGTTTAAAACAATTCCTTCATATAAACATCCAGCGCATCTTTCCAGTCCGCCATCAAAAATGCGTCTCCGGACGTAAGGCGCAGCATATAGTTGTCCAGAATCGAATAAGCCGGACGCTTTGCCGGCGAATTATATTCTTCTGTCGTGATATAGTTCACCTTTGTATCTTTTCCCGCTTTTTTGAAAATTTCAACCGCAAAATCCGCCCAGCTGCACTGCCCCTCACAAGTCGCATGGTACGTGCCGTAATTTTCCGTCGGCTCCAGAAAATGTATCATTTTTGCCAGTTCCACTGCGCTTGTCGGAGAGCCGTACTGATCGGAAACCACAGAAACGGTATCGTGCGTTTCTGCCAGCTTTAACATGGTTTTTACAAAATTCTTTCCGTCGCCGTACAGCCATGCCGTCCGCAGGATAAAATGTTTCGTAGAAAATTCCCTGACAAAATTTTCACCTTCCCATTTCGTTTTGCCGTATGCGCTGATCGGATCCGGCGTATCAAACTCCGTTAACGGCTGCGGCGAAGTCCCAGGAAAGACATAATCCGTAGAAACGTGAATCAGCTTTGCATTCGTCTTTTCCGCCGCAATGCTTAAATTTCTCGCTCCGATCGCATTGATCTTATATGCCAGATCCCACTGCGACTCACAGGCATCTACGTTTGTATGTGCTGCACAGTTGATGATCACATCCGGCTTCGTCTCCTCCACACACGAAAGCACAGCGTTCACATCCGTGATATCCAGAGAAATCACGCCTTCCCCTTCTGCCACGTCCGTATTAATAAAAGCAATGTCTTCCTGTGCATATTCTTTATTAATCGCTCTTCCGAGCTGCCCGTTGCACCCCGTTACCAATATCCTTTTCATATCATTAATCCTTTCCTTTTCTTTTACAGCATCCGGTTCAACAAAAATAATGCTCTGACAACCCAATTGTCCAATCTGCTCTGCCGATACCAGCGGCGGTCAAACAGAATCGTCAAACGCCCGGGAAATCGTTCTGCGTTCAGCAGCGCATCGACCAATGCATCCTTCTCCGGTATCGTATGATAATAATGCCGAAAATCAGACAGCTGCTTTTTTAAGTCTCCATGACGCTTTTTTAAATCTCTCGCCTTCGCCTTAATCTGTCCGAACAAAGAACCGCTGGCGCCGACTTCATTTCCCCTGTGCTGCCGATAATAAATATACGAATTTTCGTCATAATACATCGTTCCCATATAAACGGCCGCCATATAGCACCACCAGTCGTGATGGACGACGTCTTCTGGCAGGCGTTTTCGTATAATATCCACAAGCTCCCGGTTCATCAGCGCCGTACAGCCGGAACAGATACTTTCAATCACGGCATTCCCAAATCCCGGATTGACATGAGGATTCTGCTGATTTTTCAAAGGTTCCAGATTCTCATCCGCCAGTGTTTTCGCTCCGCAGTACAACGCAGGACCGTTCATCTGCTCCAGCTGCTCTACCGCTTTTTCGATTTTTTCCGGCATCCAGTAATCATCCTGATCGCAGAATCCTATGTATGCAGCGTCGTGATTGCTTTTTTTCAACAAGTCAAAAAAACTTTTATTCACACCGATATTTTTCCCCTGATACGCCCGGATATTCGGATGAATTTCCTCATATTCTTTTAAAATCACATACGTATCGTCACAGGAACCGTCATCCCGGACCAAAATATCCACATCCGGATAATTTTGCGCCAGGACAGAATCCAACTGCTCCCTGATAAATTCCTCTCCGTTATAAGTTGACATTAAAATCTGAACTTTTTGCGATCGCCCTCCAGGGTTATCATCACATATATCACTTTTCATCGTCTTCTTTTAAGGCTTCTCCTTTCCTTCTTCTATCCTCCAACAGCGCCACTTCCTGCGTCAGGCGCTTTAATTGCTCTCCCTGCTTGGAAACCTTTACCGTCAGTATAAACAATAAAAGCAGCGTAAAACAAAATCCAAAGAAAAACATCATATTAACCGGCAGTTCGATTCCCAGAAGATGCACCAGGCGGTTCATCATACCGGGAAAAAGATCCAGAATAAGAACCGCCGTCCCGACCGTCAGCCAGGAAAGCGCATATTTTAGATCCAGCACCTGCCTGCGCACCATATTTGCAATCCAAAGAAGCGCAAATACAATCAGCGCCGCCACAATGACCTGTATTTTTAAATTCATATTGTTACCTCCGAATTGCCGCAATTAAAATCGCCAGCGACACCTTAACCATATAATACACAGATTTCCTGGGCGATATCGAAGAGACTCCCTCTTCCCTGGCATTCATCTGCACCGGAATTTCATCCACTTTTTTTCCTTTTCTCAAAATTGCAACGACGCTCTCCGGCTCCGGATAATCCTTCGGATAGTCTTTTGCATAAATTTCAATCACATCCCTGCCCGCCATCCGCATTCCGGACGTCGGGTCCGTAATTTTTTTTCCTGTGATCCATTTGATCAGACAGGTAAAATAGCGAATTCCGACTCTGCGCAGACCGGAAGACTGAAACCCTTCTTTTTTGATATATCTGGAACCGATCACCATATCCAGCTTCTCTTTGATCAGCTTATCGGCCATCTCCTCCAGATATTCGGCATTGTGCTGTCCGTCCCCGTCAAACTGGACCGCAACGTCATATCCGTTCCGCCAGGCGTATAAATACCCGGTCTGTACGCTTCCTCCGATGCCTAAATTTACCGGAAGATTTATCGTATGGAACCCGTTATTCCTGCAGACTTCAAGCGTCCGGTCACTAGAGCAGTCATTGATCACGACATAATCAAAATCCGGCGCATGTTTCTTTATATCCCATACTGTTTTCTCAATTCCTCCCTGCTCATTATAAGCCGGGATGATCACTAATTTTTTCATAGTACCCTTTCTAAGGACATCAGTATACCGTAAATTGCCACACATTGTAAACATACTGCGGCAAACATAAATTTTCGTCCCATATCCGTTCGGATCGATAGATTCCTGCCCCTTAAAAGCCGAATGGACAGAGGAAGCAGAGGGAGAAAATACCTTCCCTGAATCCCGAATATTTCCACAGACTCCCGCGGCGTCCAGCTGATAAACATCGAAACAAATACTACGCCTGCCGATAAGGCAATCACGGTCAGATACATCAGCTTTTCTTTTCCCGAAACTTCATAGCCCGCCGGTCGGCTGCCATCTGCAATCTGCTGAAAAGAGAGCAGCAGCATAGCGAGCATTCCGTAAATCACAACACGCGATACATTGACATCCAGCCATCCCAGCTGCATACCCAGCATAGTCTCCAAAAACGTATCTCCATTTAAAAACAGCGTGCGGACGGACAGGGTCACAAACTCCATCGGATTCGAGAACAACCCCGCCGTACCATAATTTTCACCCGCAAGATATGCACCTTCCAATTGTTCCGCCGTTGGATTTACCACATACAGCACGCTGCTTAACGTACCAAGGAGAAATGCTGCAGCGGAAACAGCTGCCACACAGCCGATAAACATCCGTTTTTTCTTTTTCTCCGAAAAACATTCCGACGGAATCAAAAGCGTCAGAAAGCACAGAGGCATATAAGTCCCGCCTTTGCTGACAGCCAAAAGCGCTGCAAAAACAATATACCAGAACATCTGCGGCTTCTGTACCTTCTTTTTCTCATACATCATCCGAAACAATAGTGCAATATATAAAAATGCCGCTTCAATCACGACAGAATCGTAGGAATAGGAACAGCATTGCTGGATCGTCATCGGGAGAAGGGCAATCAGAAATGCCGCCGTTTTTGCAAAATACATGATTCGGATAAACCAATACATCATAAAAAGATAAGCGAAGATCGAACATATTCTGCCCAGATAAATGACAATTAATCCGTTCAGACCCAATATGCGTCCTGCCAGAATCCCCACGATACCGGGAACATATGTCACTGCCGGCGCACGCGTATCCGTATGCGGCACTTCCACCGTACCGCTTTCCCGTCCCGTTTTCATCATATTTTCTTTCAGCCTGTCATATTCCGGCAGAGACGGTGTGGTTTCAAACATCTGCATGGCATGAAAATCCTCTGCGTCCATCCGGATTTTACCCGGCATTGCAGGAATACCCATAATTTTATTGGTATATTCGTATGCCTGTTTGAAATGCGCCTCTTCATCCGGAACGGAAATCGGCGGCAGCAGCAGCAGATACAGCAGGGCAAGCACAGAACCCGCAATCAGAAATACCTTCTCCGGTTTTAAGCGGAACACGGCAAGAGACAAATAGGTCCCCAGCAAAAGAAGATAGACCAGAGCCGCACCAAAGACCGACCAGTATTTCCAGTAAAGAAACTGCCTGTCCGCCGTCTGTATATTCAGGGACATATCCTTTTCTTCTCCGTTGATCAGCAGCTGCGTATGATCCGGCGCCTGTGTCGTAATACCCGCCTTCAAATCCAAATCCGGATGAATCCGTTCGGCATCCAGTACGATCGTAAGCTTCTGATTTTCCCACCCTGTCTGTGTACCCGGAAAAGATGCTACAACATTCTGATCGTCCGCCAAAACAAAAACGGCATAATCCGCTGACATCAACAGGTTGTCCGACGCATCTAAAATCTTCAGATGCAGCGTCCCGAGATCTCTTTTCTTATCCTCTTTCAGAAGCGCCTCCTGTACGTCTTCATCCAGAGAAATACGAATTCCCACACTTAAAAGCTCATCAGACGGATAGAAAAATGTCTGTTCAATATGATCCCCGTCGGAAAGAAGCTGAAATTTTCCCTCTTCCGCTTTCACCAGAGTTTCCGTCCTGGGCAGTATCATGCGCGTCAGAATTGTCGTCTTATAGACAAAAAAAGCGGCAATGACAAATACCAGGGTCATGATTCCTATTTCTATTTGGTTCTTTCTGCTCAACCTACGCATATTATACGGAAATCCCCCCTATTCGCCAAACCCTTCTTCAATCAGATTTACCAAAAATGCAAGCGCGTCCGCCTCGTCTTCGCCGTCGCATACCAGCTCGATCTCGTCACCCGATTTGATGCAGGCGCCCAAAACACTCAGCACGCTTTTTGCATTCGCCGTATTGCCTCTGTAATGAAACGTAATCAGCGATTTAAAATTCATAGCTTCTTTGCAAAGTATCCCTGCCGGACGCAGATGCAGTCCGGTAGGGTTCTTAATTGTAACTTTTTGACTTACCATATCATACCCTCCAATACTAAAGCATGATTTTTGTAATCAGCTCTGCCAGTTTCTTCGCTTCCTGTTCTATCACAACCTGGTCTTTCCCCTCGATCATAACGCGCACCATCGGTTCCGTACCGGAAGGACGAATCAGTACCCTTCCCTCTCCGTTAAATTTTTCTTCCAGGGATTTCACTGCTTCGGCTATCTCGACATAATCCATGTAATGTTCTTTTTTATGGTTTGGCACTTTCGCATTCACCAGTGCCTGCGGCAGTACCTCCATAATCTCCGCCAGTTCCGATAATTTACTGCCGGTATCCGTCATAACCTTTAACAGCCGCAACGCACTTAAAAGACCGTCTCCCGTTGTATTGTCGTCTAAGAAAATAATATGTCCGGACTGTTCGCCGCCAAGATTATACCCGTGTTCCAGCATATGCTCCAGTACATAGCGGTCACCGACTTTCGTTTTTTCGATATGAAGTCCTTCTCTTTCTCCCATCAGAGTAAATCCCAAATTTGTCATAACGGTAACGACGATCGTATCCTGCTTTAATTTTCCCTGACGCCTCATATGATTTCCGATGATTGCCATGATCTGGTCACCGTCCACCATATTTCCCATTTCATCCACGGCAAGCATTCGATCTGCGTCTCCGTCAAATGCGATTCCGATATCCGCCTTCTCATATACCACGCGCGCTTTCAGTTCCGACATATGCGTAGAACCGCAATTGGCGTTGATATTTGTTCCGTCCGGCTGCGTATGGATCGCTACCAGATTGGCTCCCAGATCTAAAAGCGTACGCACGGAAGTATCGTGCGACGCCCCCTCTGCGCAGTCCACCACGATTTTCAAGCCGCTTAGATCTACCGGAACCGTCCGTTTCATAAAAGAAATATACTCTTCCCGGATATCAAAACGGTATTTGATTTTACCGACTGCAGGACCCGTACGGATCGGCACGCCCCTCATCTGATTTGAAATATATGCTTCAATCTCGTCTTCCAGCTGATCAGACAACTTATAGCCTTCTCCGTTGAAAAATTTAATACCGTTAAATTCCATCGGATTATGAGATGCTGAAATTACAACGCCTGCATCCACTTTATGCTTTCTGGTAAGATACGCGATGGCAGGAGTGGGAAGCACGCCCGCATAAATTGCGTTGGCGCCCACGGAACATATGCCCGCCATTAATGCATTTGCAAGCATGCCTCCCGAAATCCTGGTATCGCAGCCCACGATGATCGTCGGCTGATGCGCCTTCTTTTTGGTCAGCACATACGCGCCCGCCTGACCCAATTTCATTGCAAGTTCAATCGTAAGCTCTGTGCCTGCTACTCCGCGCACGCCGTCTGTACCAAACATTCTGCTCATGTTTCAATCCTCCAATTCAATTTTATAAGTATGGTGCGGTTTTGTCGGAGATCTTTGAATTTATCGTACCCGGTTTTTGAAAACCGACCGCCCGAATGCTGCTTGCCGTAACGATATCTACCGTAACCGTCGCATTTTTTACCAGTTTAAACTTACTGTCCAGATTGACTTCCAGATTTACCGTATGCTCACCTTCCGTCATACCGCTGACATCGATGCTTCCGGTCAGCGTGGACGCATCCAGCGTATCCAGTTCAGATGCCAGGCCTTCCAGCTCTACCGCTACCGTGTCGGTAAGGAATTCTGCCGCATACCGGCTCCCGAGATTACCGACCGTAATATTTGCTGTCGGCAGTTCAAACTTTCTCCTCTCATGCTTTTCTATCTTAACGGTAACGGAAATCTTCGCCTGATTGCTCTTCGTCAGAGATACGCCTTCCGGCAGGTAAGCGGAAATATCCACTTCTTTTTCAATATTCCCCGTAGCATCCGTCAGATCCAGAACCTCTTCCGGAATCGTAATGCTGTTCACCGTATTTAATACTGCAGACGCGCCTTTTACGGACACGGTCTGCGGTTCATATTCTATACCAACATATTCATAACCTTCCTGCAGTGTTCCTGCAGTCTGAAAATTCAGCGTGACATCTTTGGTATCCAAAATCCGAACGGATACCATCACATTCTGAATGTTAAACGTAAGGTCTTTGGTATCCACTTCATTGCCGTCTTTATTATAAAGAATCGGAATCACGCTGTCCGTAAGATCCTGCGACATTTCTTCGACATTTACGGCTGCGACTGCTTTGTCGATCGTGTCCACAACCGACGCGGGTCCCGACACGCGAAGCAGGGAGGGCGATACGCTCGTTTCCCCCAATGCATGCTGTTTGGACGGTTTGCCGTCGGTCTGTACAGAGATCACAAACGGCTTGGAAACCAAATCCTCGACATCCAGATCCAGATAATACAGCTTGCTCGCCACCGTAACATAACCCCCGTAACGCTGCGGTGTAATTTCAACCGGCACACGATTCAGGTTTTCAATCATCTTTAAATCCGCCGTTGCCCGGAAATCCGAATTTCCCATCCGCTCCAGATAGGATCGTTTTCCGCTGACTTTGAAGGTAATTGTATTGCTGTTGTTGATAATTTCATAATATTTTCCGATTCCCGTCAGATAATCGCCGTTTTCCACGCTGACGGTTGTTGTAAAAGACCTTGTCGTCACGGGATCGTCAATATTTACGACGGCAAGCCAGAGTACGCCGGCAAAAATCACCGCAAGAATCTTTAGACCGAAATTATTTGTGATCCACTTGATTATCTTGTTTAGCATTCCTAAGCCTCCTTTTCAGCAAGCCCTTCCGTTTTGTTTCCGGTTCGTATTTCTGAAGCGCCTTTAACTGATTCCTAAGTCCCTCCTGATCCAGTCCCCGAACAATCCTTCCTTCCGCCGCAACGGAAACGCCTCCGGTTTCCTCCGACACGATAATCGTAAGCGAGTCGCTGAGCTCACTGATCCCTACCGCAGCCCTATGCCTGGTTCCAAGCTCTTTGCTCAACTCCATATTATCCGAAAGAGGCAGGTAACAGGTGGCGGCTACGATCCTGTCCCCCCGTACAATCACAGCGCCGTCATGCAGTGGCGTATTCTTCTCAAAGATATTTAAAAGAAGCTGGTTCGTCAAAACGGCATCCACGGCAATTCCCGTTCTCTCGTATTCGGAAAGCACTACGGTATCTTCGATTACAATCAATGCGCCGGTTTTCACCTTGCTCATTTCAAAACAGGCGCGGGTCAGTTCATTGATCGTTTTCCCGCTGATTTTTTCCGTTTCATTTTTCCCGAACTCAATCGAAGCAAATCCTCTTAAAAAATTCTTCCTCCCAAGCTGTTCCAGCGCTCTGCGAAGCTCCGGCTGAAATATGATGACAATCGCGATCACGCCTACGTTGATTGTCTTTTCTGCAAGCCAGAGAATCGTATTCATCCGAAATACTGCCGCAACCAAAACAAACACCAGGATTACCATCAAACCCTTAAAGAGCATCCAGGCTCTTGTGCTTTTGATCCAGACCAGAATGGTATAAAACAGGAACGCTATAATCACAATTTCAACAATGTCGATTACCGTTATTACCGGCAGATCCATCCATGTCAGATATTTGTCTTGAAATATGCTAAACATTGACATCATATTATCCACGCGCCCCACTTCCTTTCTGTGTCTGACTGCTTTTTATACGCATCTTCAATCTTCATCCATCTCATCTGAGATTCTTCTTCTCGCCGTCCGTCTGTTTCCCTTTGCGCTAAATGTCGTCACCTGCTTTTCCTGCTTGGATACGTACATCTTCGGCACGGCTTTGACATAGTAGTAATACTCATCGTCTTCAAACTGCACGCGTTCCGTCCGGGAATAGTCCAGATGAAACAGGCAGAATTCCAGCAGAAATGCCACTGCAAGAGATAACAGGGACGCAACGACAAGACTGACCGTCTTTCCGGTTATCCCAAGCGCCATATACCCCGCAAATAATCCGATAAAGTTGATCAGAGCACCGATTAAGATTGCCGCCGTCCATGCATAATCCATGGACAGCCGCCGAATAAACGCAACTGCCGCAGTCACTAAAACGAATACAACCACTACCAGATACATTTCTTTATTATCCATGATCTGATTCAATGCCGCCGTTAATTTTGAGACGGCAGCCGTTTCTTCACTGCTGCCAAGCGCCGCTTCATTCTGCTTTACTCCACTTAAGAAAAACCATACGACCGTACCGCACGCTGCAGAAATAACAGAATAAATTTTCCCTGTCAGACCGATTGCAAGCGGCATCACCGGACCCAGATTAAAATGCAGGCAGATCGGTGTCAGCAATACAAAAATTCCGTCTTTGGGCGCAAACCGAAAATATAAAAGAGCAATCAGAAAAAACAATACAAACGCCACCGCCGCCACTTCCAATGACAGCGCATACAAATGTGCAAGAACCACTGCGGCTGCTGACAGTATCATGATATTAACCGGAAGCAGACTGCAGATCAGGGCAAGCACTAACGTCACGGAAAATGTACCGATCCTTTTCATATAACCAATATTTCCATTTATCACGGAAAAAACACACAGCGCCAGTATAAATTTAAACAATGGATTCAGATAAATATCAAATCTTCCATAGAACTGTTTTAATTTTTCTTTGATTTCCAATAAACTTGTCAATTTTCATCCCTCCCGTCACAATTATGCCGTCATTTATATCTGCTCTTCCTCACGGTAGATCTTGTTCACTTTTTTCAGATGCAGATAATATTTTTTTACTTCATGACGGCCCTTTGTATATCTCATATAGTATACAATATAAGTGACAAGAAAATAGACTGCCATGCATGCCGCATAGCACAGGATGCCTCTGGTTACGATCTGCCGGATATCGATGGAATTGATCTGTTCCAGCAGGCCTTCCATATCATATAATATGACTGCTCCCACAAGGATGGCAAACGCCATCGTACCTGTGATAAAACTTTTCAGCAGCTCTCTGGCAATATAATCTCTTCGGAAATATTCCGTCATCGGCTTATATTCCCTCCCTTTTTTCTGATCAAAAATCGCCAGCTTCGTCATTTCGCATACGCGCTCCTGGTTTAACATAATTTCCCCCATATTCTTTTCAAATCCCAAACTGATGCAAATCGGCATGTTATTCGTAATTTTAGTATACCATACAACGCATTAATTGCAAAGTTTTTCATAAAAAAGTAGACAGACCTGTAAAGAGTCTGCCCACTTTTCTTTGTATCACTTCGCCGCACAAAACCTTGCATTATTTGTCGAGAAACCGCATACGGTCTTTTCCCTTGCTGCGGCTGCCGCTCTCTTCTTGTTTTACAGGCATTGCATACATTGCCTGAAGATTACTTGCCATACTATTCTTGCATTTATCACAGAAGCGTCCGGTCCGAATCATCTTCCCACAGGTTTCGCATTCAATACCGACCGGAGAATGGTCTGTAAAAGTCAGCCGTTCTTCCCGCACCCATTGTTTGATCTGTTTTACAGAGACTTCGTTGTCTTCCGAAATCTCTTTCATGGTAGCCGAATCATTTTCCCGAATATAATCCCTTACCTGCAAAAATTTATCTTCCAGCTTCTGTTTACATGCCATGCAGATCGGCGGTCCCTGTATATAATTGAACAGCCTGCCGCAGCTTCTACAGCTTCTGGCCTCCATATGATCCCCTCCTAACTGTCTCTTCCTATACTGATGCAGCAAGTATATACCTGTGACACGCCCGCCTCAAGCAATACGGACGCCGCCGCATCTAATGTGCTGCCTGTCGTATAAATATCGTCTATTAACAGAACACTCTTCAATTGTACAACATTTTCTGTTGTTTTAAAAGCCTTTTTCAGGTTATTTTTTCTTTCCGTATCATTTAATGTTTTTTGGGGCCTGGTATCCCTGATACGAACCAGAACATTTGTATATACGGGTATACCCAGCAGCTTTCCCGTTTCTTCGGCAAGTAGTCCTGCCTGATGATATCCTCGTTTCTTCTTCCTGTTTTTATGCAGGGGAATCGGAAGAATCGCCGCGACCTGTCTCCCTTTGATCCAGGCGCCATGTTCTTTTACAAGCTCTGCGGCATATCGCCTGGCATACTCCCTTTTATTCTGGTATTTGAACCGGTATATGGATGCTTTGACCTCTTTCTCATAAACCCACAAAGCTTTTCCCTGCACAAAATGATGTTCTTTCCTTGCGCAGTCACGGCAATACTCTTTTCTCGGGTCCGCAATCGGTTTCCCGCATTTCATACAGGCGGGTTCTGTAATGTTTGTTATTTTTTTCCTGCATTCCGGACAGATCACCGTCTCCGGAAGGACTGCGCGGTCACAGATCGGACATCTGGGCGGATATATAAAATCCAAAACCGCCTCGTCAGCCCTGCGCAGTATCTGGTACGTCTGTTTGATTATGTTTCGCATACATCCTCTCCGGCAGCTTATAAAACTGCCTGTGAATTTTCGTTCTTTTGTATTTCCTCAGCCAACCCGCAGTACCGTTTCTGCTGCACCGTATTTTCTTCCATTGCATAAAAGGCATTCTCGTCTCCCACGATCACTACGCATTTTCTGGCTCTTGTTACCGCTGTATAAAGCAGGTTCCGGTTCATCAGCATCTTGGGGCCGCTTAAGAGAGGCATGACAACCGCGGGATATTCCGAACCCTGGGATTTGTGAATCGTAACCGCATATGCCAGCTCCAGTTCTTCGAGATTTTTCAGCGAATACTCTACTAGGCGTGATTCGTCAAATTCCACCGTCATCGTATCCGCATATTCATTGATCTGCCGGACGATTCCCATATCGCCGTTAAAAATCCCCAGTCCTTTTTCTATGGCAAGCCCGTAAGTGTTTTGGACTTCCCATTCTAACTGATAGTTATTTTTGATCTGCATTACTTTATCTCCCTCCCGGAAGATATGCCCGCCGCACTCTTTTTCTTTTTTCTCTTCGGATTTGGGATTTAAATACTGCTGCAGGATCCCGTTCAAGCGTTCCACGCCGAGCAGTCCTTTTTTCATCGGCGCAAGAACCTGAATTTCCAGCGGCGACACTCCTACAAACCCGGGAAGCTTCTTCGTGATCAGATAAATCATGACGCCGATGATCGTATCGGCTTCATATCTCTTCAGAAAAAAGAAATCCATGCTTTTATTGTCAAGCACAACGGTTTCTCCGGCATGAATCCTGTGCGCGTTTCGGACGATATCGCTCTGCGCCGCCTGGCGGAAAATCTTTGTCAACTCCACAACGGGAAACATCCGGGATTCGATCATGTCTTTTAACACACTGCCCGGTCCAACGCTTGGAAGCTGATTGACATCCCCGACAAAAACCAGTCTTGTCCCGGGCGCAACGGCTTTCAGCAGCGCATGCATCAGAGGAATGTCCACCATGGACATCTCGTCAATCATAATGACATCCGCTTCCAGCGGATATTCCTCATTTCTGGAAAATCCCGCAGCGCCTTCGATCCCGCCGTTAATCTCCAGCATACGATGAATCGTTCTTGCCTCATATCCCGTCGCTTCACTCATACGCTTTGCCGCCCGTCCGGTAGGAGCCGCCAGAAAGATATCATATCCTTCCGATTCAAAATAGTGGAGCAGCAGATTGACCGTAGTCGTTTTTCCCGTTCCGGGACCTCCGGTTATAATCAACAGCCCGCTGTTTACCGCTTTTTTTACGGCAAGCGTCTGCATGGGATCAGATTCCATCCCGTTTTGCTGTTTGATCTGCCGCATCCGCTGTTCGATCACAAAATCCGGAATATCATACGATACGTTCAGCCGGCAGAGCCTTGCCGCAATCGACGCCTCCATATAATAATATGCCGCTCCGTAAATATGTTCTCCCTTTACCACGATCTTTTTTGCAATGGCAAGATCCATATAATGCTTTTCCACAAAAGATGTTTCCACCTGCAAAAGATCTGCCGCGCGTTTCGTCAATTCCTCTTTTGGAAGGCAGGTATGACCTTCTGCCGCTCCCTGCATCAGGCTGTACAAAATACCGCTCTGCATTCGAAAATCCGAATCCATACGGATCCCCGCTTTTCTTGCAATTTCGTCTGCAATCTTAAATCCAACCCCCTGAATATCATCGGCAAGCCGATATGGATTTTCCCGAATCACGCGATAGACCTCCCCCTGATATTTCCGATATACTTTCATCGCCAGATGCAGAGAAAAACCGTACTGCTGCAAAAACATCACCGCACGGCGCAGATCTCTCTTCTCTGTAATCTGACTCGAAATTTCCATGGCTTTGCGTTCGCTGATCCCTTTCACTTCTGCCAGCCGCTCCGGTTCTTCTTCCATAATCCGAAACGTATCCTGTTTAAAATGCCTGACAATCCTGGCTGCCAGCGCCATCCCGACACCTTTGACCGCACCGGATCCCAAATAGCGTTCCATCGATATTTCATCTTCCGGCTCGCATTCCTCTAATTCACTGACGGAAAACTGCGTTCCGTATACGGCATGCTCCGTATCATTCCCGGATGCCCGAACCACCTCTCCCTCATGAATCAGCGGAAACGTCCCCACACAGACGAATTCTTCTTCCTGAGAGACCAGCTCAAATACGGTATACCCGTTCTCCTGATTACGGAAAATAATATGTTTTACATAGCCTTTGCGCGTCTCCATCACTTTGTTCCTCCAACAATACCAAAAAAATGGATGCAGGCAGCCCCTACATCCATGATCTGTTCTCCCGTTATGTTGTTTATCCCGTATAATTCCGCTTCATCTGCTCATACATCTGCTGTGCCAGACCTAAGTTCTGCTGCTTACAGACATCCTGTGCCAAAGTCTGTATCATCTCTTCTTTATAGAACTCCGTCAACTGCGACATGGAAGCGTCCTCATCCTCACTCTTGGGAATCGTCTTTTCCACTTCTTTCATCACCTGTTCCACAAAATATGCTTCAAACTCTTTGCAGACTTCCATCAGCTCTTTGTCATCCGCTTCGGAGAGATCGGCGCCTGCCCTTTTCTGCAGTGCCTCTGTCCTGCCATTCGATGCCGAACGATAGGTCTGATCCATCATGCCCGCAATACTGTCTATTCCCATGTTCATCTGCATTTCCTCCCGTCTATTTGACCGCAGACATTATCTTCTTAAACTGTTTGCCTGCTGCAGCATCTCATCGGATGCCTGAATCGCTTTCGAATTCAATTCATATGCCCTCTGTGCGATGATCAGGTTTACCATTTCATCCGCCACCTGTACATTGGAACCTTCCAGATAATACTGCCGTACGTTGCTCCGTTTCAATCCGTTCGTCGTCGCTTCGTTCATCGCCGCCCCGGAAGCGTCCGTTACAGCCAGAAGGCTCCCTGAGAGTTTCTCCAAACCTGCCGGATTGGTAAACTGATGCAGGCCGATCGACTGGTTCATCGGAACATATGCCCCAGCCGCCGTCATGTATCCGATCTGCCCGTCACCGTTGATCCGCATATTGCCGCTGGTAACGCCGTTCGGAACCACAATAATATTGTTATTGGAATCGAGCACGGGATAACCGTCAGAATTGCACAATGTCGTACCGGTCGGTCCCATTGCCCAGAAAAAACAGCCGTTTCTTGTATAGTACGTTTCGCCGTCGTCGCCGCGGACCGCAAAAAATCCGTCGCCGTCGATTGCAAAATCCGTATCGTTTTCCGTAGACTGCATCGCGCCCTGCGTATAAGAAGAGTTAATCGACGCAATCCTGGTTCCCAGCCCCACCTGTGCGGGAACTGGTTTGTTTTCCCCGTTTGCCGTTGTCGTCCTCGTCTGCATATTCTGATAAAGCAAAGATTTAAACTCCGCCCGCTGCGACTTGTAACCGGTCGTATTTACATTGGAAAGATTGTGGGAAATAGTATCTACATTTGACTGCTGTGCTATCATTCCGGATGCCGCAGTCCATAATGATCTCATCATAATTGATTATCCTCCTATACCTGTCCGACTGCATTGACAGCCTTGTCTAACGTCTCGTCAATTGTTGTAATGATCTTCTGATTTGCTTCGTATGCCCTTGTGATCGTAATCATATCTACCATTTCGGTCACGATATTGACATTCGACATCTCAAGACATCCCTGCTCGATCCGGGCATCCGACGCGATCAGCCGCGCTCCCGGAACCGTATCGTAAAGATTTTCTCCGTATTTTTCCAGATAATCGTAGTTTTCAAAATCCACGATGCCGATCCTGGCAACCGCTGTATTGTTCTGGTAAATCGTCCCGTCGGTATCGATCGTAACTTCCAGGTTCGGATTTACCCTGATATAGTTCGCCTGGCCTCCAGCAGTATTTGCCGCGCCGTTGGCGTTTAAAACATAATCTCCGTCTTTCGTCATCAGATAGCCGTTACGGTCTACCGTAAACGCGCCGTCTCTTGTATATTTGATCGAAGTGCCGCCGTTTTTACTGCGGAACTCAATTGCAAAAAAAGCCCTCTCCGTCCAATGCCACATCGTATGGATTGTCCGTTACGGAAAACGAACCCTGACCGTAGTCGCGGTATGTTTCGCCGACTTTTACCCCCAGATTCACAGTTCCCAGCCTTTTTGCAGGCATGATCTCCGACGAATCTTTGATCTTGATCGCCAGCTGGTCATCAAATGACTGATTCACCGTACCTTCCTTCTTAAACCCGGTCGTATTTGCATTGGCAAGATTGTTTGTCATAACGTCCATCCGCCGCATTTCTTCGATCATTCCGGTATAAGCGGTATATAACCCTTTAACCATTTACAGTTCTCCTCCCTGCTGCATCAATTCCGTTCGTCCCTGAAGCTGTATGCCATCCTTGTAAACACTTTATATTATGATATCGGCCAAACGATTCAAATTCTTTAGTCTTCATCCCTTTTTCCCGATAAAAATTCTACAAATTTTCCCGTACCGATCGCCACGCAGGTCATCGGCTGTTCCGCCGTCATCGTATTGATGCCGGTCCGATCCTCCAACAGCTCTTCCAAGCCCCGCAAAAGCGCGCCCCCTCCGGTCAGTACAATTCCCCGGTCCGCTACGTCTGCAGCAAGCTCCGGCGGTGTTTTCTCCAATACACTGTGAACCGCTTCCACGATCTGCATGGTCGGCTCGCGCAGTGCATCTTCCGTTTCTTCGGAAGAAACCGTCACCGTTTTCGGAAGTCCCGTTACCAGGTTACGCCCCCGGACGTCCATTGTCTCATTGCGCCCGTTTGGGAAACAGGAACCAATTTTTATCTTAATATCTTCCGCCGTCCGTTCCCCGATCAGAAGGTTATGTTTTTTGCGCATATAACGTACAATCGCCTCGTCAAAATCATCTCCGGCAATTTTAATGGAGGTGCTTACGACGGAACCTCCCAGAGAGATCACCGCAATATCCGCGGTTCCACCGCCGATATCTACGATCATATTCCCACAAGGCCTTGCAATATCGATTCCGGCTCCGATCGCCGCCGCAATCGGTTCCTCAATAATCGTAACCTCTCTTGCGCCCGCGTTGTATGTCGCGTCTTCTACCGCTTTCTTCTCTACTTCCGTAACGCCGCTGGGTACGCAGACGCTGATTCTCGGCTTACGGAAATTTTTCTTGCCGATCGCCTTTTGTATAAAATATTTGATCATTTTTTCGGTAACGGTATAATTAGAAATAACGCCCTGACGCAGAGGACGGACCGCAACGATGTTGCCCGGCGTCCTTCCAAGCATCAGGCGGGCTTCTTCCCCGATCGCTTTTATTTTATTTGTATCCCTGTCAAACGCTACTACGGACGGTTCTTTTAATACGACACCTTTGCCTTTAATATAAACCAAAATGCTGGCTGTCCCTAAATCAATTCCGATATCTGTTGAAACCATGCTATGTTCCCCTTTCATCTTTCTGCAATCTATTGTGAACACAAACTGTAAATTTAATCATATTTTTGCATATACATCCTTATTATATACAAATACTTCCATTTTTCAAATCATTTTTTTGAAAATGGATAAAATTTTGCAGAAATTAAGAATTTCTAAAGAACTGGAAGCGTTTTCGCCTGCAGAAATCCGATGCCGCCCACGGGGAATTGCATTCGCTTTTTATAAATACTTTTTAATATAATGTCCGGTATAGGAATTTCTCACTTTCGCCACATCCTCCGGCGTACCGCATGCAACGACGCAGCCGCCGCCTTCGCCGCCTTCCGGTCCCATGTCGATAATATAGTCCGCCGTTTTGATCACATCCAGATTGTGCTCAATCACGACTACCGTATTACCTCCCTCGGAAAGCTTATGCAAAATCTCGATCAATTTATGCACGTCCGCAAAATGAAGGCCCGTCGTCGGCTCGTCCAGAATATAAATCGTTTTTCCCGTGCTCCTTTTACTCAGTTCTGTGGCAAGCTTGATCCGCTGCGCTTCACCGCCGGAAAGTTCCGTAGACGGCTGGCCCAGGCGGATGTAGGATAACCCTACGTCATAGAGCGTCTGTATCTTCCGGTGTACGGACGGTACGTTCTGAAAAAATTCCAGTGCCTCTTCCACCGTCATGTTCAATACGTCGTATATGCTCTTTCCTTTATATTTAACCTCTAACGTCTCTCTGTTGTATCGTTTTCCGTGGCATACTTCACAAGGCACATATACGTCCGGCAGAAAATGCATCTCAATCTTTAAAATACCGTCGCCGGAACAGGCTTCGCAGCGGCCTCCTTTGACGTTAAAACTAAACCGGCCCTTTTTATAGCCTTTTGCTTTTGCATCGGGTGTTGCCGCAAACAAATCCCGGATGATATCAAAGACTCCCGTATACGTTGCAGGATTAGACCGCGGCGTCCGTCCGATCGGCGACTGGTCGATATCGATGACTTTATCCAGCTGTTCCATACCGCGGATTTCCTTATGTTTTCCGGGAATCGTTCTGGCGCGGTTTAACTTCCGCTGCAGCGTTTTATACAAGACTTCATTCGTCAGTGAGCTTTTGCCGGAACCGGAAACACCCGTCACGCATGTCATCACGCCAAGCGGAATATCTACGTTTACCTTTTTTAAATTGTTTTCTTCCGCTCCGATTACTTTTAAAAAACCGCTCGGCTCTTTGCGTTCTTTTGGAACGGGAATTTTAATGCGTCCGCTTAAATACGCGCCGGTCACGGAATCCGGGTTCTGCATAATCTCCTGCGCCGTACCTGCCGCCACTACGTTTCCTCCGTGCTCGCCGGCATTCGGACCGATATCGACAATGTAATCCGCCGCCATCATCGTATCTTCATCGTGTTCTACGACAAGCAGCGTATTCCCAAGATCCCTCAGATTTTTCAGCGTCGCCAGTAATTTGTCGTTGTCCCTCTGATGCAGGCCGATACTCGGCTCATCCAGTATATACGCAACGCCTACCAGGCCCGAACCGATCTGCGTCGCCAGACGGATCCGCTGCGCTTCGCCGCCGGAAAGCGTTCCCGTCGCTCTGGATAAACTAAGATAATCCAGTCCGACATCCACCAGAAAACCGACGCGGGATACAATTTCTTTTAATACCTGCCTGCCGATCATTTTCTGCTGTTCGTTCAATTCCATTTCTGCCAGATACTTCTGCAGATTTTTAATCGAAAGATTTGTAATTTCAAATATATTTTTATCGCAGACCGTCACGGCAAGTGAGGATTTCTTCAAACGCTGTCCCCCGCATTCCTGACACGGTGTGATCCGCATAAACTGCTCATACTCCTGTTTCATCACATCCGAGCCGGTTTCACGGTATCTTCGCTGTACGTTTTTGATCAGTCCCTCAAACGCCACGTCATAGACGCCTTCTCCTCTCTGCCCTTTATAAAATACTTTGACCTGCCTGCCGTCCGTTCCATGCAGCAGCATATGCCTGACATCTTCGCCAAGCTCCTCAAACGGCGTATTCAGGTCAAATTCATATTCCCTTGCCAGCGCCTGCAGCGTCGCGTTCGTATAACTGGACGGATCGGTGCAGGACTGCCAGCCCATGACCTGGATCGCGCCCTCTGCAATGCTTAAACTTTTATCCGGTATCATCAGGTCTTCGTCAAATTCCATTTTATAACCCAGCCCGTAACAGACCGGACATGCCCCAAACGGGTTATTAAATGAAAAACTCCTGGGCTCTATTTCATCTACGCTGATCTCACAGTCCGGGCAGGCAAAGCTCTGAGAAAAATTTATCGTCTCGCCGCCGATCACTTCTACCATCAAAAGCCCCTCCGCCAGATGCAGCACGTTTTCAATGGAATCCGTCAGCCGCTTTTCGATGCCTTCTTTCACCGACAGACGATCGACCACGATTTCAACGTTATGTTTTTTGTTCTTTTCCAGTTTGATTTCTTCAGTCAGTTCATAGATATTACCGTCGACCCGCACGCGGACATAGCCGCTTTTTTTCGCCTTTTCAAACAGCTTTTGATGCTGGCCTTTCCTTCCCCGGACCACCGGCGCCAAAAGCTGGATTTTCGTCTTTTCCGGCAGGCTCAAAATATGGTCTACCATCTGATCGACTGTCTGTTTTTTGATCTCCCTTCCGCACTTGGGACAATGTGGAATCCCGATTCTGGCATAGAGCAGACGGAAATAGTCATAGATTTCCGTTACCGTGCCGACCGTAGACCTGGGGTTTCGGTTTGTCGATTTCTGGTCGATGGAAATCGCGGGAGGAAGTCCTTCGATTTTCTCCACATCGGGTTTTTCCATCTGACCCAAAAACTGTCTGGCATAAGAAGAGAGCGACTCCATATACCGCCTCTGCCCTTCCGCATAAATTGTATCGAATGCCAGAGAAGATTTACCGGAACCGCTGAGTCCTGTTAAAACAACAAGCTCGTTCCTCGGAATGTCAAGATCAATTCCTTTTAAATTGTGTTCTCTGGCTCCTCTGATTTTAATATACTTTCTGTCTTTCATAATGCGTTATCTCCTCTTGGGATCGTGTCCTCATTCCTGCTCCTGGCGGAATTTTTTTAATCCCATCATTTTATCCCGTAATTCTGCTGCCGCTTCAAAATTCAGGTCTGCTGCCGCGCGTTCCATCTTTTTCTTCACTTCTGCAATCAGTTTATCCAGTTCTTTCCTACTCATGGATTCCGGATCTTTTTCAAATTTCT
>BLMD01000173.1 GCA_011959925.1 Lachnospiraceae bacterium | reverse complement strand
GCAATCGACATTGCGACCATACTCCGCTCTGCCGCGGTTAAGTCTTTGACGTACGCTTTCGGCGAAATTTTAATATTATAAAACCGAAACAATTCTTCGGTATACGCATACAGTCTTTTCCACTGGATCAGGCCGCACGCTTTTTTAGGGTAACCCGTAAACAATGCCACCGATTCCGCTACCGATAAACTTCCGATCAGAGGCGCTTCCTGATGAACCACCCGGATTCCCATTTCTTTTGCTGCAGACGGGTCTGCAAAAGCATTTGTCTGTTTCGTATCGATCGTAATCTGTGCACGGGATCCGCCGTCCGGCTGATATACGCCTGTGAGCACTTTTACCAAAGTGGATTTTCCGCTTCCGTTCGCTCCGAGTACGCCGTGGACATGGCCGTCCTCAAATGTTAAGGAGACCTCGTCCAATGCCCGAATACCCGGAAATGATACCGTTATATGTTCTACTGATACAGCCATTTTGTCCGCTCCTTCCCGGTTTATTTCTTTGAATTTCCCACTGCCTTCTGCATGCGGCGCATTCTGCCTCCCACCGTAGTATAACGGTCTAACTGGGATAAAAAGACTGCCAGCACAAGAACGCCTCCGTTATACACAAATTCTACCCAGGACGGCGCTCCCATCAGATTGAGTCCGTTGATGCCGACGCCCAGAATAATGATTGAAAGCAGAAGTCCCGGCACATTATACGTTCCCACCTGAAATGCCGTTGCACTCAAAAACACGATAGCATATGTCGGCATCAGCAGATTCGGTCCGGAGGAAGGATTTGCCGCTCCTGCCTGCCCAAGCTGGAATACCGCCCCCACGCCCGTAAACGCCCCGGATAGAACGAACGCCAGAATGCGGATCCGATTCGTCTTTACGCCCGCAAGAAACGAAATTTTTTCCGAACCTCCTACGGCATATAAATTTCTCCCGATTACCGTATGGTTCAGCAGCAGGTAGATGACCGCGCACAAAACCAGTAACACCCAGAAACAAATTCCGATGCCGCCCCATTTTGCCTGCCCGATCGTGGTAAGTAGCCCCGGCACGCTGCCCGAATGTACTTCTCCGTTGCTGATCGCAAGATTTAATCCGTATAAGAGAATCCCCATACCGAGCGTTGCAATAAAAGAACTTACCTTCGCCTTTACCGTCAGCAGACCGCTTGCCAGTCCGCAGAGCGCGCCGACCGCTACCATAACAATCAGTACAACGACTCCCGAAGCACCCCGTTCCGCAAGAACCGCCCCCGTCATCATACAAAAGGAAATCAGATAACCGAGCGAAACGTCAAATTCCCCAAGTATCAGCACAAAAATCGCGCCGAGCGCCATCACGCC
>BLMD01000172.1 GCA_011959925.1 Lachnospiraceae bacterium | reverse complement strand
CCGCAGAAAATCTGGAACGCCATAGTAGGCGCAGTTACCAAAGTGGCTACGTGGGGAAGTAATATGCTGAACAAAGCCAAAGAGGTAATGAGCAGCATGGTTACTGGCATTGTGAATATTGTAAAAGAAGTGCCGCAGAAGATTTACAACAGCATTTCTGCCGCCATATCCAAAGTAGCCCAGTGGGGTACAGGGGTAAAGAATAAAGCGGTAGAGGGTATGAAAAATTGCGTAAGCGGTATTGTGAACGCTTTTTCTAATATCGGCAGCTCTTTTGCGGACATAGGAAGTAACATTGTGCATGGTATCTGGAACGGCATAAGCAACGGCTGGAACTGGATAAAAGACAAAGTTTCAAGCCTTGCAAGCAGCCTGCTAGATGCGGCAAAGAGCGCTTTAGGGATTGCCAGCCCGTCAAGGAAATTCAGGGACGAAGTAGGCGTATTCATGGCGCAGGGTATAGGTGTGGGCTTTTCTGATGAAATGGGAAAAGTAAACAAGCAGATAGAGGACAACATACCGCAGGAGTTTGATATAGGCGCAAAAGTCAATGTAAGCAAAGATTTTACCTATGACACGGACGACGACGGGAAACCAAAGCCAAAGCCGAAAGGCGGCGGGGCAGCAGGCGGCTTTACCGTGATACAGAATATCTATGCAGATACCACGGACTATGCAAAGCAGCAGAAAGAGGCTGCAAGGCAATTCAGAATGATAGCAAGGACGGTGTAGGGCATGGAAAATGAAAAGCTGACATTTACAAATTCACGGGGCGAGAGCCTGGAACTGGGGACGGAAAGTATATTTTTCTGCAACATAAGCAAGGACGTAGGCGGCATAGCGGGCGTTACGAATGTGATTTACAGCACAAACAGCATGGGGCAGCACGGCGACACATACGTAGGGCAGCGCATAGAGGCACGGGACATGGATATTTTAGGGCATATCAATACACGGGACAAGGCGCAGGCATTACAGCTGCGCCGCCAGATGCTTAAGATACTTAACCCAGAGCTGGGCGGCACTCTGACCTATGAATACGGCGGCTTTAAGCGTGTGATAAATTGCAGGACGTTTGGAGAGCCGAAGATAGAGAGAAAAAGCGTGCTGTATGAGTTTTCTTTCCAGCTGGAGTGCCTTAACCCGTTCTGGCGTGAAGAGGACGAAACAAAAGAGGATATAGCAAGCTGGGTGGCTGCGTGGCATTTCCCCTGCGTGATTGACAAGGACGACAGTAAAAGCATGATATTTGGCTACAGAGCCGAGAGCGTGATAGTGGACTGCTACAACGAGGGCGACGTGTCAACGGGTATGCGCATACGCTTTACGGCGCTGGGGACGGTAAGCAATCCCATTCTGCTAAACGTGGATACCGAGGAATTTATACAGGTAAACGCAGTGATGCAGACGGGCGACGTAATAGAGATTAACACGAAATACGGCAGCAAGGGCGCTAAACTGATACGGGACGGGAAAGAAACGGATTATTTCCGCTATATCGACGTAGACAGTACATTCATGCAGCTTGCCATAGGCGACAATAATTTTAGGTATGATGCAGCAGGCGGCGTAAATTCGCTGGAAGTGGCGATTTTCTACAATAAGGAATTTTTAGGAGTGTGACGGCATGGAGATTAGGGTATTTGACAAGACGGTAGAGCCGCTGGGGACGATAGACGAAATGGCAAGCCTGCTATGGCACACGAAATACTTTGACGTGGGTACATTCAGCCTGCTTGCGCCGATTACGGACAATAACAGCCGTTTGCTGGTAGAGGGCAACATACTTACCAAGCACGACGGCAAAAAGGAAGTACAGACCGCAGACGGCGGGATATGGCGCAGGGCTGCGCAGATTACCTACGTACATATAACCAAAGACGAGAACGGGCTAGAGCAGCTAGAGGCGCAGGGCTATATGTTGAGCCGCTGGCTTAACAAGCGCTGCATCTGCCCGCAGATTGTGGCGACAGCCACGAACCAGAGCCTTATAAACACAATGGTAACAAAGAACTGCGGCAGCGGGGCGGGCGCAAAGCGGCGTTTCCCGCAGTTTGTCACGCTGCCGCAGGATACCATAGCAGGCAGCAGCGTTGAGTACGCAAACGAGGTATACGCAAAGCTGGGGCAGGAAGTAAAGGCGAGGGCGCAGGCTGGCAAGCTGGGCTATGACATTCTGGTAAACGAAAGAGAGAAGAAATACGGCTTTTATCTGTATAAGGGCAAAGACCTTACGGCGGCAAACAACGACGGTAACACGCCCTGCATATTTTCCCGTGACTTTGACAACGTGAACGAGCAGGAGTACACAGCCAGTATAGAGAACTGCGGGAACTTTATCTATGTGCAGGGGGCGGCAGACGACAACGGCAGCCAGCCCGTAGTTACCGTGGACGGAGAGGGCGCAGCGGGCTTAGAGCTGGAAGAGGTTTTTTGTGATGCCACGGACATAGCAAGGAAGTACCAGAGCGGGGAAACAGAGGTAACAATACCGCTTAATACCTATCTGGCTATGCTTAAGACAAGGGGCGGCGCAGAACTGGAAAGCTACGGGAAAACGATAAATTTTGTGAGTACCATAAACACAAATTCTAACTTGAAATTCAAGAGCGACTTTGATTTAGGCGACCGTATCACTTGCAAAGAGGAAAAGTGGGGGATACAGATAGACGCACGCATAACAGAAGTGACAGAAACGTACCAGAAAGGCGAGGAAACCATAGAGGCGACATTTGGGGACAGCCTGCCTACGCTGGTAGACCAGATAAGGAAAGTGAGGTAGAGGGAATGGCAGACAGCTTACCATTTAACGCCATAAAGGTAGACGGCGAATTTGACAGGGTATTTAAAGCCGAGGACTGGGCGTGGTATTTTGCCACGTTCTTAGCAAGCGGCGTATTCCCAAAGCCGAGCGACGGGCTGCAAGTAGTGGCACATAGCGGCATGGAAATAAGGGTAAATATGGGATACGCCTTTATAAACGGGTACGCCTTTAGAAACCCAACAAGCAAGGGCGTAATGCTGGATAGGGCAGAGGGGGCGCAAAATAGGGTAGACAGAGTGGTAGTGCGCTGGGACTTAGTGCTGCGGGACATTTACATAGACGTGCTTAAGGGCGTGCCGTCTGCAAAGCCAGTGGCAGCAGCCTTAACACGTAATACGGAAGTATGGGAGCTGGCGCTTGCAGACATTTATGTAGGCAAGGGCGTAACAAAGATACTGACGCAGAACATCACAGACCAGCGCTTTAATAGTGCCGTCTGCGGCATTGTAGTAGGGACGGTAAAGGAAATAGACGCAAGTGTACTTACAAAGCAGTTTACGGACTTTTTCAATACATACAGCGCAGCCGTGCTGGACGAGTTTAGCGTATATAAGCAGAACATGGAAAAGTACCTTACAGAGCTGGCGGGTATATATGAAAGCTACGTAACCCAGACAGAAAGCCTTTTTACGCAGTACGAAAGCCAGTTTAACGAGCGCTACACAACGTTTGAGAACACATTGAACAACTGGGACGAAGAGCTTTTGAAAGCCTATACTGCTTTTATGGCAAATATGCAGCTTTTCCAGACAGAGGCGCAGAACGATTTTAACGCATGGTTTGAGGCTATCAAGGGGCAGCTGGGGGAAGATGCGGCAGGGCAGCTACAGCTTGAAATAGACGGGCTTACGGCAGCAGTGCAGGAGCTTACGCAGGCGGCAGCGGCAGGAACGGCAGAAACGAAAGAGGCGCTTAAGGGGCTGGAAGAGCGGGTGAAAAGGATAGAAAGCGGCTGGGGCATTGATTATAAGCACGACGCAGTATTAGGGCTTTGCTACATGGGCGCAGCCTACATGAGCCAGCATTACGAAAGAGAGGTAGACACGGCAGTATTAGGGCTTGCTTATGCGGGCAATTCCTATCTTGCAAATACATTTTAGGAAAGGTGGCAGACCATGAAAGGATTTCCAAAGACATTAAAGACCAAAGAGGACTATTACAACTGCCTTGCTATGGTGGCGGCTGGGGAGCTGGCGGCGGCTGATTTGCTGGCAAAGATTGAGAGCGCAGAGGCGCAGCGCCATATACAGTGCGCAGTAGTGGAGGCGCAGCCAGAAAAGAAAGCCGTAACGCTTATCTACTGCGACGAGGCGGCAGCAGGCATGAAGTTTACGGCGGGCGGCGTATCTGGCACGGTGCAGGCAGTAACGCACGTACAGAGCGGCGAGGCGCAGGTAGCAGGAGAGGCGGCGAATGACCGCACGGCGCTTACACTGTCTAAGGCAGTGGCGGCAGACTGCACCGTGATTGCGCTGGAAACGGCAGAAACCGTGGCAGGCATGACAACTGACGACATTACAGCATTGAAAGGAGTGTTAAAACAGTATGAGTAGGTTAATGGTTGACGACGTGACAAAGACCGACGCAAGGGCGCTTTTGAACGTAAACAAAATGGCTATGATTAGCGATATTGTAGCGCCTAGCAACGAGTATATGTACGCCAGCGGCGCAAACGAGCTGACGGTAGTAGAGGGCTGCGTTATCGCAGTGGGCGGCGCTGGCATATTTAAGACGGGAAACACAGTGCTTACGGCTGCTAATCTGGACGTAGGCAGCGCTTTTGCCGTGGGTAATGATTACTACGTATATATCTGCGACAGCAGGATTGATGCGGCAGACGAGCGGTATATCATTTCCCTTAATTCCACGTACCCTAATGGCTGGAACGCAAGCAACAGCCGAAAAATAGGCGGCTTTCATTACGGGCGCTGCCGTAAGGTAGACGGCAATTTGCAGCCCGTGAACAGCAGCGGCGTTATCTTTGGCACTGGCTGGGAAAGCGCAGTAAGCAGCGGCATTGTGCCACGTTCTGTATGGACGCTGGGACACCGCCCGAAATGCAGCCCAGAGGGTATGGTATATCTGGGCGGCGGCACATGGGTAGACATTTACCTTAACAGCGACGACGGCGCAAAGGGCTTAAAGTCCTCTTACAACTGCGCACCCGCCACGGGTACAGAGGGGCTGAATTGGTACAATTTTGTAGAACGTCTGGCAAAGAGCGGTAAGCGCCTGCCAGATTACAGCGAGTTTTGCGCCTACGCTTTTGGCAGCCCGCAGGGATTGGATAACGCAAATACAAACGCATGGACGGCGACCACGAATACGGGCAGGGGCGTTACGGGCAGCGTGGTTAATGCTGTTTCTGCCGTAGGCTGCGTAGATGCCGTGGGGCGTGTTTGGGAATGGCTTAACGACCTTATCACAAGGGCAGAACACGCCACAAATGCAGATTACCACCATACAGCAGCGTGGGGCTGGGATAAGAAAACGCCGCTTAAGACGGGCGAGAAAAATTACGACGTTGGCAATATCTATCAGTATTACGCATATTCTTTGGCGGCGCTGATAGCGGGCGGCAGCTGGGACAGTGGCGCTGATGCGGGCGCACGTGCCGTGGATTGCGCCCATTACCCGTGGAACGTCAACAGCGGCATTGGCGGGCGTGGGGCGTGTGACTCCATGTAGACGGCGGGCGAAAGCCCAGCCGACTACTACGGGGGTGCAAAATGACGGCGCAGGCAAAAACAGACCAATTACACCAGAAAATATATGATTTCCTGCTATACATATACCCGCTGCTAAGCAAGTACCCAAAATTTGAAAAATTCAGCCTGCAAACAGCGACCAGAAACGCAATACTGGAAATACTGCAAGAGGTAATCAAGTGGGACAAGACGGCGACGAAAAGCCACCTATACGCAGCGGATACGGCACTACAGCAGAGTAAGGAGCTGCTGCGGCTGGCAAACGATTTGAAGTATAGCGCAATGAACGCCCAGCACTACGGCACAAGCAGCCGAAAGCTGAAAGAGATAGGCGTTATGCTGGGGGAACTCATAGAAGAGGTAAAGGCAAAGAAGTAATAAAGATATGGGGCAGCTGCTTACTACAGCCCTTTGGCGGCGCTGATAGCGGGCGGCAACTGGAACAATGGCGCTAATGCGGGCGCACGTGCCGTGAATTGCAACAATTACCCGTGGAACGTCAACAGCAACATTGGCGGGCGTGGGGCGTGTGACTTAGTGAGAGCATTATAGGCTTAGCGTATCTACGGAACACTAGCAAGGGAATTTAAGCAGATGCTTAACATTCTATAGTCAGAGCGGCTGTCCCGCCGTGAGGCAAAGAGAAAAAGCAGGGCTGCTGGTTAGTAGCTGCGGCGAAAGGCAGGAGCTTTAATTTTGAAACGAGTAGGATATACCACGAACCAGAGCGGCGAGCGGGTAACGCTTGTAGAGGCTATGGCTGATTATGCAAACGTGCAGAAAGCCTACAACAAAGCCAGAAAGTGCAAGCGATACCGCAAAGACGTTTTGATATTTACCAAAGACAAAGAGGGCAATTTAGAAAAGGTGCGGGACGACATTCTAAACCTTTCCTATGAGCCAAGCGAGTACCATTATTTTAAGGTATTCGAGCCGAAAGAGCGGCAGATAATGGCGCTGCCATTCTATGACAGAGTGGTACAGCACGCCATAAACAACGTGTTAGAGCCTATATTTGACAAGCGGTTTATATCCCAGTCCTACGCCTGCCGAAAAGGTAAGGGGATGCACGCTGCATCTGATACGCTGCAAGAATGGCTGTATGAGTGGCAGAAATTCCACCCAGACGAGCCGCTTTACGCTATCAAGGCAGACATACACCACTATTTCCAGAGCATAGACCACGGCATACTTAAGGCTGAAATGCGCAAGGTTATTAAGGACGCTGGGGTACTGGCGCTGCTGGATAAAATCATAGACCATAACGGCAATATGCCAGAGGGCGTAGGGATACCCGTAGGAAACCTTACAAGCCAGCTATTCGCTAATATTTATCTGGATAAGCTGGATAAGCTGGATAAGTACATCAAGCATATGCTGGGCGCAAAGCAGTACATACGGTACATGGACGACTTTATCATATTAAGCCCAGATAAAGACGAACTGCGGCGCTGGCTGGCAGACATTGAGGCGTTTTTAAGGGACGAGCTGCGGCTTGCGCTTAACCCTAAAACTACGATACTGGCAGCAAAGAACGGGGTAGACTTTGTAGGCTACAAGCACAGGGCAACGCACAGAAAAGTAAGACCAGACAGCATTAAGCGTGTCAAGAGGACAATTAAGAAGTGCGAGAGCGGGAAAATCACGAAAGAGCAGCTACAAAAGAGTATACAGAGCTGGACGGGACACGCAGGACACGCCGACAGCTACAACCTACGAAAGAAAATAAAAACGCTGGCAGATGCAGCCATACAAAAGGCGGCATAGACCAGCAGGCGCAGGAGTGAGTACATGGGTAACAATTTGCTACAAGTGCTGCAAGAGCAGCAGAA
>BLMD01000171.1 GCA_011959925.1 Lachnospiraceae bacterium | reverse complement strand
GCCATTAAATTCACGCAAACAGGTTATGTACGCGTCTCTGTTGCCGGGAAACCCGGAAAAAATCCGGAAGAGGAGCTGCTTGTGTTTTGCGTGGAGGATACCGGATGCGGTATTCGCAAGGAAGATCTTGGCAAGATTTTTGAGGACTTTCGCCAGGTGGATTCCAAGCGGAACCGGAGCGCGGAAGGAACCGGATTGGGGCTTGCCATTGTAAAACATCTGACGGAACTGATGGAAGGAACGATCGAGGTGGAAAGTACCTATGGGGAAGGGACGACGGTTACGATTACAATTCCCCAAAGGATTGTAGACGCGCGCCCGATTTCCGAAATGCCGAAACTGGCGCAGGCAGAACCGAAACCGACGGATCATTTTACGGCTCCCGGTGTGAAAGTGCTGATTGTCGATGATAATGCGATCAACCGCAAAGTGGCCAGGGGCTTTCTGAAAAAATATGCGTTTGATCTGACCGAGGCGGAAAGCGGACCCGAAGCAATCGAACTTGTGCGTGCCGCCCGGTACGATATTATCTTTATGGATCATATGATGCCTGGTATGGACGGTATTGAGGCGGCAGAAATTATACGCAGAGACTGCGGAGAAAACGGAATAGCTCCCGCTATGGTCGCATTGACCGCCAATGTGATGCAGGGGATGCGGGAGCATTTTCTGGAGTGCGGGTTTCAGGATTTTATTGCAAAACCGCTGGATCGGACGGAGTTAAACCAGCTTTTGCTGCGCTGGGTTCCGAAAGAGTACAGACAGACGGGAGAGCAGGAAGCGCAAGTTAAGCCTCTGGATGAATCGGCATTTCCAATCGACGGAATCGATATGCATGCTGCGATGCAGTATTACTCCGGAGATGAAGAAGGATTTACCGACCTGCTGGAGCTCTACTGCATGGACGGGAAACATAAAACAGGGCTTTTGCGTGAGCTTGCACAATCCGATCTGTCACGTTATCAGATCGAAGTACACGGGCTTAAGAGCGCATCCGCCAATATCGGAGCCATGGAGGTCTCGGCAATGGCGCGTGAACAGGAGTATGCTGCCGCAGAGGGAAACGAAGCGTGCATCGCCGAAAAATTTCCTGTGCTGTTGGCGGAATATGAGACACTTCTGGCAAATATCGAACAGTTTCTGACGCGCCGCAGGAACAAGAACGGCGTGACAAAAAAGCTTCCCGGCCTGCCTCCGGAGGAATTGAGAGAACAGACGGCGAGGGCATTGGAAGAACTGCAGCATTTTCAGTCGCAGGACTGCGCGGAAAGGGTAAAAACCGTTCTGTTGCATGAGATGAGAGAAGATGTGGAGGAGAGTTTTTTACAGATACAGGAACAGCTGAGGTTATATGAAGACGACTATGCGGAAGAGCTGTTGGGCAGGCTTTTGAGCAAACTTGAAAAGGAGGAAGAACAATAATGAGTCAAATAGAGGGCAGAAATTCGAAAAAACGTATTTTAGCGGTGGATGATACGGCGATTATCTTAACCCGGATTTCCAATACTCTGGGAGAAGATTATGATGTGATCACTGTGAATTCGGGCATACGGGCTTTGAAATACCTGGAGCAGGGAAGAGCGGATCTTATTTTGCTGGATATACAGATGTCGCAGAAGGACGGGATTGAAACGCTGCGGGAAATACGCGCGATGAAAGGCTGCGCGCACATACCGGTGATCATGCTTACCGGTATGGAGGATAAAGACTTTGTTCTGGCGAGCGCAAAGCTTGGAATTCGTGATTACATACTCAAGCCTTTTTGCTCGGATGATCTGATCAAGCGGATCCGGAGGGTGTTTGAACCGGAAGAAGAAATATAACCAGATTTGCGCCCATGAGAGGGGCTTGCGTAAACGGCAAAGTTCGTATTATAATACAAAAAAAGAAAAGAGGAAACAGATATGCCAGAACACAGTACATGCAGCAGCGCTTCCGGCTGCTCAAAAGAAAGCTGCGAGGGATGCCCGTCGAAGAATAATCCGCAGAGTATGATCGAGCCGGTGAACGCGCAGTCTTCCGTAAAAAAAGTTATCGGAGTCGTCAGCGGAAAAGGCGGCGTAGGAAAATCATTTGTGACAGCGTCTCTTGCGTCCGCTATGCGCAGGGAAGGTTATGCGGTCGGTATTATGGACGCCGATATTACGGGACCGTCTATTCCCAAGATGTATGGGCTGCATGGTCCTGCTTACGGAACCGACGACGGAATATTTGCCATGGAAGCTTTAGACGGGACAAAGATCATGTCGATTAATCTTTTGGTAGACGATGAAGAAGCGCCGGTGATCTGGAGAGGCCCGGTGATCGGCGGAGCCGTGAAGCAGTTTTGGACGGATGTGATCTGGGGCGAAATGGATTATCTGTTTGTAGATATGCCTCCGGGAACCGGAGACGTGCCGCTGACCGTGTTCCAGTCCATTCCGGTAGACGGAATTATCATCGTAACGTCTCCGCAGGAACTGGTACAGATGATTGTAAAAAAAGCGTATCATATGGCAGAAATGATGCACATACCGGTACTGGGCATTGTGGAAAATTTCAGTTACGCCACTTGTCCGGACTGCGGTAAAAAAATAAAGATTTTTGGTGAGAGCCATGTGGAAGAAGCCGCAAAGGAATTATCTCTTCCGGTGCTGGGCAGGCTGCCGATTGATCCGGCATTTGCAAAAGCAGCCGATGAAGGAAGATTCCATGAGATGAGACATCCATATTTAGCAGACGCTATAGAAGCTCTGAAATAGAAAGGAAGCTTTTATGTGGTTGGCAGATCAATGGAGCGATTATGAAGTCATAGATTGTTCCAAGGGAGAAAAGCTGGAGCGGTGGGGCAATTATATTTTGGTACGTCCCGATCCCCAGGTGATTTGGGATACTCCCAAGACAGAAAAAGGCTGGAGAAAGAGAAACGCTCACTATCACCGCAGTTCCAAAGGCGGGGGAGAGTGGGAATTTTTTGATCTTCCCAAGCAGTGGAGCGTCCGTTACCGCAATCTGACGTTTCAGTTAAAACCGTTTCATTTTAAACATACCGGATTGTTTCCGGAGCAGACCGTCAACTGGGATTGGTGCGCCGAAAAGATCAAAAAGGCGCGCAGACCGGTGAAACTGCTGAATTTATTTGCGTATACCGGCGGAGCCACACTTTCTGCAGCGTCTGCGGGAGCAAGCGTGACGCATGTGGACGCTTCCAAAGGCATGGTCACATGGGCGAAAGAAAACGCCATAGCTTCCGGGCTGGGAGAAGCAAAGATCCGCTGGCTGGTAGATGACTGTGTAAAGTTTGCAGAACGGGAGATCCGCAGAGGAAACCGTTATGACGCGATCATTATGGATCCTCCGTCTTACGGCAGGGGACCCAAAGGCGAGATTTGGAAAATGGAAGAATCCATACATTCTTTTTTAAAATTATGTGGTCAGCTGCTTTCCGACCATCCATTATTTGTTTTGATCAATTCCTATACAACCGGATTACAGCCTGCAGTTTTGGCCTATCTGTTGGGAACAGAATTAAAAAAATACGGCGGCAGGATTACGGCAGATGAAGTCGGGCTTCCCGTTTCATCCACCGGTCTTATCCTTCCCTGCGGCGCTTCCGGCCGATTTGAATTAGAATAGAGAAAACAGGAAAGACTGACCGGGCAGGTTGGTCTTTTTTGTCTAAAAAAGTAAACAGGGAGAAAAAAGAGGGAAATGAAGAGGGGATTCCCTAAGGGGACGTTTATCTTTTGGATACGCGAATCGCGCATGTACTTTGCAATTCGGATATTGCAATCCAGATTTTTCCACTGGTGGTATAATGATTTTGCATACACAAAAGAAAAAAGAGAGGCGAAATATGTTACAAATAGCAATATGTGATGATATCTTAGAGCAAACGGTGATGCTGCAGAAATATATCCGCCAGTTTTGCGAGAAAAACGGCGCAGAATTTAAATTACATCTTTATACGACAGGAGCAGAATTGCTTTATGACGTAGAGAAATTCGACATTGTATTTCTGGATATCGAAATGCCGGGGTTAGACGGAATACAGACAGGCAGGAAAATACGGGAGAAAAACAGTTCCTGCCGCATTATTATGGAGACGGTTATGATCGAGCGCATGAAAGAAGCGTTTTTCATCGAAGCATTCCGATTTATCGTAAAACCGATCGAACAGGCCGAAGTAGAAGAAGCGCTTGCTGCCTGTATGAAAAAAGTATTGGGCAGCGGAAGCGTAGAACTCTATTACAACAGAATCGCACATGAAGTTCATCAAAGCGAAATCCAGTATGTTGTCACATATGACAGTTACAGCGAATACCGCGTGAAAAATAAGATGCTGCGCAGCGAAGCCTCTCTGCGCGAGCTAGAACGCCAGCTGGATGAACGGCTGTTTTTCCGTATACATCGAAAATATATCGTAAACATGGCGCAGGTTCAGTCTTACCGGAACGGCATCATTCGTATGAAAGATACGGAACTGCCGGTATCCAGAAGAAAGAAAAGAGAATTTGAACAGGCATATATGAAGTTTGATTTGAAATATCGTTGAGGGAGATTATGAGTATTGTAATACTTTGCGGAATCTATCTGGCAGAGCTGGCGTGTTACCAATTGGGTATCCGCATCCTGTTTGAAGCCCGCCAGAAAACAAAGCTGTGGATGATGATCGGTATTCTCTTTCCGGTGGTGATTGGGTGTTTGTCGGTGGATGTGACAGGAAAAAATATTTTAGTGAGTGCGAGTGTTATTAGTTTAATGTTTGTATCAATTGAAGGAAGTATATCAGAAAAGGGAGTTAAATTGATGCTTACATTATTGATGATGGAATGTATCGATGATTTTTTCACATATCCTTGTGGCTTAATTTTGGAATATTATAGTCATAGATACGTAGATAATTTAGAGTATTTAGCTTCTAAGTGTTGTACAGTTATGGGATTGTTTTTATTGAATATTATAAGATTTAAGTTTGATCAAAAGAGAAAAGAACGTATAAATTCAGAAATATACTTTATAATTGGCATTACGGCAGCTTCAATGATGTTCTGTATGACTCTTTTAAATCATGTAAAGCAATATTTAAAAATGAGTAGATATATTATGCTTTGTGATATATTAAATATAATAATACATATTAGTATAATCTTATTGGTTGTTTTTGTAATTTACATTAAAAATACTCATGAGCGTATGGAACAGTTATTAAAAACTGAGAAGTTATTAAAGGAATCGCAGGTAAATTATTATAAACAGGCTTTGAAGAAAGAAACGGATACTAGAAAATACAGACATGATATGATAAGTCATCTTGGTTATATTCGAGATTGCCTTTCAGAGGATAAAATTGATGAGGCAAAGAATTATCTTATAAGTATTTTGGGAGGATTTAATAAGATATTGAATGCATACTATGTAACAGGGAATGACATGATTGACACAATTATGAATCATATGTTTGAGTTATTGCCTGAAGATGCGAAAGTGATAATTGAAAATAGAACGCCTGTAGAATTTGATATAGAAGATACAGAATTATGCACAATTTTTTCAAATATTTTTCAAAATGCTGTTGAAGAAATTGTCGAAAATGATATTAAAGAAGCTGAAATTTTTATTATTATTAATAAAGGGAAAGAGTATGCAGAATATAATATAAAAAATTCATTGTCTAAAGAGGTAAACAAAGAATGTATTGATAAAAATGGTTTGCTAAAATCACATAAATTAGATCAGCGAAATCATGGAATTGGAATGCTAAATGTTAAGGAGGCGGTTGAAAGAAATTGTGGACATTATGAATGGTATCAGAATAATGGATATTTTTGCGTAAATATTATTTTGCCATTAAAACGATAAATGGTTATCCAACAAGATAGTTGTGGATAGAAAATTTATATAGAAGGGATATACCTTCCGGAGACGATCGTTTGGAATTTTTTGTTTCGTAGGAGCTTAGCATTATAGAGACTTATACGTGAAATATTTATTGAGCGTATTAGTTATCAGATGCTCTATCTAAACGATATGAATTATCGTCATCGCAGGGTATTCGCCTTCTATTATTTTGCACTTTTTTATTGAAATGAATCATTTTAAGATACCATTAAAGAAGGAAAACAACCGTTTAAGGAGCTATCATAGAACGTTAGGCGATGAGAAGATACTCTATTTATGAAGCTGACAGAAATAAAAAACAGTTCATAAATAAAGGAGGTGTCCCTCATGAACGCCATGATAGCAAGCAGTTTGTTTGATCAAATAATAAAATGGATTTTAGGATTTTAACATTTTTCACTTATACTCTACTACAGGGTGTTCATTTCAGATTTTTGAGATGAACACCCAAATTTTACGAAAAAGGAATACCAAGGATGACAAAACAGGAAGCAAAAGAACTTTATTTAAACTCAGACTGCTCCTATTTTACAATGTGTACTAAATATTACGCCAAAAGTCAGGAACGGGAGTGGAAAAACGAAAAAATCCAAATGCTCTGTACAGAAATGAAAACAAACGGGGATGATCAGTTGTTTCGCAGGCTGTATGAAATTGCAGTGGATTTTCGTGATTATGAAAAACTGCGTCAGCTTCTGGACGCGTTAAGAGAACTGAAACAGCCTCTGACACCAAAACAGCGGATCAATATATCAGAGATTATATTGGGCAGAAAAGTATTAAAAGCCAGAAGCGGACTGATCTACTGGGCATATGACATTGGCCAGAGGGGAATTGCAATTTTATTAATGGATTGTGTGCTGGAATATATTCATTTTCCGGAAGCATCGGATGAAGATAAAGAACTCAAAAAGCAAATTCAGAAATACAGACGTATCTGCAAAAAAATAATTGAAGAATTACATCTTAATTTTTCAAACAGGTATCTCAGCCATTATTATAATTTTTAAAACCGTGAAAACCAGGTGTGATGAACACATAACCGTCGCTTTACAGTGGCGGCTATTTTAGTTTTTCGGATTCTCTGGCAAAAACAGGAATAAAAAGATTGAATCCGGGGATATTTCATTGTATAATAATGAGAACTGGGCAATTAATTTTCCACAAAAGAAAGGGAAAAACAATGATAGATTTAAAATATTTAAGGGAAAATCCGGAAATCGTAAAGCAGAACATTAAAAACAAATTTCAGGATCACAAACTGCCGCTGGTGGATGAAGTGATTGCTCTGGACGCGCAGTCCAGAAAAGCAAAACAGGAAGCAGACGCGCTTCGTGCCAGCCGGAATGTGATTTCCAAACAGATCGGCGCATTGATGGGTCAGGGCAAAAAAGACGAAGCCATGGCATTGAAAGCGCAGGTACAAAAAGATGCGGAGCATCTGACAGAACTGGAAGCACAGGAGCGTCAGCTGCAGGAAAAAGTAAATAAGATCATGATGACGATCCCCAATATCATCGATCCGTCCGTTCCGATCGGCAAAGACGACAGCTGCAACGTGGAAATCGAAAAATACGGGGAGCCTGTCGTGCCCGATTTTGAAATCCCGTACCATACGGAGATCATGGAGAAATTTCAGGGGATTGATCTGGACGCTGCGGGTAAAGTTGCGGGCAACGGGTTTTATTATCTGATGGGAGATATAGCAAGACTGCATTCCGCTGTGATTTCCTATGCGAGAGACTTTATGATCGGCAGGGGCTTTACTTACTGTGTGCCGCCGTTTATGATCCGAAGCGGCGTTGTGACAGGCGTAATGAGTTTTGAGGAAATGGACGCTATGATGTATAAGATCGAAGGAGAGGATCTTTATCTGATCGGTACGTCGGAGCATTCGATGATCGGCAAATTTATCGATACGATCAACGAAGAAGAAAAACTTCCATATACGCTCACCAGTTATTCTCCCTGTTTCCGAAAGGAAAAAGGCGCGCACGGCATTGAAGAGCGGGGCGTATACCGGATCCATCAGTTTGAGAAACAGGAAATGATCGTGGTATGCAGGCCGGAAGAATCGAAACTTTGGTATGATAAACTGTGGCAGAATACGGTAGATTTATTCCGTACGTTAGACATTCCGGTTCGTACGTTAGAATGCTGTTCCGGGGATCTTGCCGATTTGAAAGTAAAATCCTGCGATGTAGAGGCGTGGTCGCCGCGCCAGAAAAAGTATTTTGAAGTCGGAAGCTGTTCCAATTTAGGGGATGCACAGGCGAGACGCCTGAAAATCCGTGTCAAAGACAAGGACGGCAGCAAATATTTTGCTCATACCTTAAACAATACCGTAGCCGCGCCGCCGAGAATGCTGATCGCATTTTTGGAAAACAACCTGAATGCGGACGGAAGCGTAAATATCCCGGCGGCGTTACAGCCGTATATGGGTGGGAAAACAAAAATAGAGTAAACAAAGACAGAGCGGTCTTTTCTCCTTTACGTTCATACTTTAATATGCTAAAATATAAAAAGGAATGAAACAAAAGGAGAATGGTATATGAATAAGAAGATCCGGACGGAAGCGGCAGATCGATTGTTTGATGCCATATTAAGCTTAAAAGACAGGGAAGAGTGCTATACATTTTTTGAGGATGTGTGTACGGTAAACGAGCTGTTTTCCCTGTCACAGCGGTTTGAAGTGGCATATATGTTAAGAGAACAGAAGACATATCTGGATATTGCAGAGAAAACAGGGGCGTCCACGGCGACGATCAGCCGTGTCAACCGTTCTTTGAATTACGGAAACGACGGCTATGATATGGTATTTGAGCGGCTGTCGGGCAAAGAAAAAGAATAGATTTTCATCTATTCTTTTTTCTTGCCTGTTTTGGGTTTGGCGGAAGAGAGTTCGTCAATGGTCTGTTCGATAATCAGTTTTTTCATATAAACGTCGAAGCTTAACATACAAATAAATGCAAATTTATGCAGCATCTGCGCTTCTTCTTCCGGAATATGTTCAAACGTTTTTAAACTCGTCTTATATTTTCTGGCAAGCTCTTTTAAAATATGCTGGACTTCTTCATGTTCAAGACCGAATACTTCGTTATAGATATCCTGCAGGTTCAAACCCTGTGCGTTTCCGAAATATCGTTCCGTGATTGGATTTAAAATATTCTGAATATCGCCGATACTTAAAATGCTTTTAAAATAGTAGATGAATAGCAGGGTCAGCACGTGATCCTTGGAATACTTTTTTTTCGCCGGAGGCGGAAGCAGATTGTTCTTGGCGTAGTTGTTGATCATGGTCTTTGTCAGAATTTTATCGTCTTCATGCCGCTTGGTAGAGGCAAGCTGGGTATCCATAAAGGTCGTAACCTGATCCATATACAGATCGATGTTCGGAAGCGATTCCGGTTTCACATAATCCATGGTCTGGAGTTTTTCCAGAACTTCTTTTAAAAATCCGTGTATATCATTAGACAATTTCATCACCTCGAACAGTATTATATAGTATTTAAATTTTGCTTGCAAGTAAGTATTGACAAATATCCGGTTCGTGCTATAATACATATAAACATATGAATAATTGTTCATATGATAATGCATAAGGGAAAATAAAAAAACGCCTTTTATGTGATGAAGCAAAAATCAAACAAGAAAGAAGGATGAGGAAAGATGAAAAAAACGTATAAAATTGAAGTGGATTGCGCCAATTGCGCCAATAAAATGGAAGAAGCTGCAAACAGGACAAACGGTGTAAAGCAGGCGACGGTGAACTTTATGACGTTAAAGATGGTCGTGGAGTTTGAAGCGGACAGCGATGTAAAGGCAGTGATGCAGGATGTGCGGAAAAACTGCAAAAAAGTAGAGGATGACTGTGAAATATATCTGTAGGGGGGATGGATATGAATCAAAAGCAGAAAACAGTCCTGATTCGGATTTTACTTTCGGCAGCGTGTATGGTATTGTTTTCTATGCTGCAGACAGAAGGGTATGTAAGGTTTGGGCTTTTTATGATCCCGTATCTGATCATCGGATATGATATTTTAAAAAAGGCGGGAAAAGGTATCAGGAACCGGCAGGTATTTGATGAGAATTTTCTGATGGCGCTTGCTACGGCAGGGGCAATTTTACTGGGAGAATACACCGAAGGCGCGGCGGTCATGCTGTTTTATCAGATCGGAGAATTGTTCCAAAGTTATGCGGTCGGAAAGAGCAGAAAAAATATCAGTGAACTGATGGATATCCGTCCGGACTATGCCAATGCGGAACGCGGCGGCAGTATCGTGCGTGTAGACCCGGATGAAGTGGAGACAGGAAGCGTGATCGTTGTCCGTCCCGGGGAGAAAATTCCGATCGACGGGATTGTCATAGAGGGAAGCGCTTCGTTGAATACGAGTGCGCTGACCGGAGAGAGCCTGCCGGTGGAAGCGGTAAAAGGCAGCGAGGTCATCAGCGGATGCATCAATATGACAGGCACGCTGCGGATTCGGACGACACGGGAATTCGGTGAATCCACCGTGTCTAAAATATTGGATTTGGTAGAAAATGCCAGCTCCAAAAAGTCCAGATCCGAACAGTTTATTTCCCGTTTTGCCAGATATTATACGCCGGCGGTCTGTTATGGCGCGCTTGCACTGGCGGTGCTACCGCCTCTTGTCAGTCTGCTGTTTTTGGGCGGCGAACCGCAGTGGGGAGCCTGGGTGTACCGTGCGCTCACGTTTCTTGTAATCAGCTGCCCCTGCGCGCTTGTGATCAGTATTCCGCTAAGCTTTTTTGCCGGAATCGGCGGCGCCGGTAAGGCGGGGGTTTTGGTCAAAGGGTCCAATTATCTGGAAGCTCTTTCCAAAACAACGTACGTTGTATTCGACAAAACGGGAACAATGACGCAGGGAACGTTTCAGGTGAGCGGGATATACCATCCTCAGATGGCAGAGGAAACGCTTTTGGAATATGCGGCTCTGGCAGAGGTGGATTCCTCTCATCCGATCAGCAAAAGTCTGCGGGAAGCTTACGGAAAGGAAATCGACCGGAGCAGAGTATGCAATGTGGAAGAAATCGGCGGAAATGGTGTGACGGCGCGCGTAGACGGAAAAGAGGTTGCAGCGGGCAGCGAAAAACTGATGAAGCGTCTTGGGATTTCTTATCAGGAATGCAGTCAGGCGGGAACGGTCGTTCATCTGGCAGTCGACGGCAGTTATGCCGGTTATATCCTGATTTCGGACCGGATCAAGCCTCATGCAAAGGAAGCCGTTCTGCAGCTGAAACAAATCGGGATAAAAAATCTTGTCATGCTGACCGGAGACAGACGCCTGGCGGCAGAACAGACGGCAGACGAGCTTGGGATTAACGCGGTGTACAGCGAACTGCTTCCGGCGGATAAGGTAACGAAAGTAGAAGAGCTGTTACGCCGAAAAGGGAAACAGAATACGCTTGCTTTTGTCGGCGACGGGATCAATGACGCGCCGGTTCTCTCAAGAGCCGATATCGGCATTGCAATGGGAGCGCTCGGTTCGGATGCCGCAATCGAAGCGGCGGACGTCGTTTTGATGGATGATGATCCGTTAAAAATAGCAAAAGCGATCAAAATTTCCAGAAAATGTTTGCGGATCGTATATGAAAACATTTATGTTGCGATCGGAATAAAATTTTTATGCCTGATGTTAGGAGCGCTTGGGATTGCGAATATGTGGCTGGCAATTTTTGCGGATGTCGGCGTGATGGTGCTTGCCGTTTTGAATGCGGTCCGCGCGTTATTTGTAAAACATATATAAAGGAGGAAGGCAGCGATGGATACGCGGGAATTTTGCTGCGAGACGACAGAGGTTCACAGAGACCTGGTCGCGCGCGTTCACGAGACGATGCCGCAGGAAACGGAATTGTACGATCTGGCAGAATTGTTTAAGGTGTTTGGGGATTCTACCCGAATCCGAATTTTATTTGTTCTGTTTGAAGCGGAAGTATGCGTCTGCGATTTGGCGGAGACTCTGCAGATGACGCAGTCGGCAATCTCACATCAGCTTCGGATTTTAAAACAGAACAAACTGGTGAAAAGCAGAAGGGAAGGGAAATCCGTATTCTATTCACTGGCAGATTCTCATGTGCGGACGATCATTGACCAGGGGAGAGAACATATCGAAGAGGCCTGAATCCTGCAACGAAACAAAACCGTCTGCATAACATAAAAGAAAAAGAGGTTTTTTATGTTTCAGGTGACGCCGAGGCTTCATTTTATGAAGTTGTTTTTTGATAACAGGCCGCGTGCATTTGCGGAGATAAAAGGAGATTTGAAACATCCTAAGGTCAGAGGGGCGGTTTATTTTTACGAAGTCGAAAACGGAGGAATTATAATTGAAGCGGAAATATTCGGGCTGCCAAATTATGGCAGTACGGATATGCCTGCTTTTTTTGGATTTCACATCCATGAAAACGGAGACTGTTCCGGAGATTTTTCCAAAGCGGGAACCCATTTTAATCCGAAAGATCAAATGCATCCGCATCATGCGGGAGATCTGCCGCCGCTTATGTCGGTCGACGGGTATGCATGGTCGGCGTTTTACGACGATGTTCTGGAATTATACAATATTGTCGGGCGTGCTGTGATTATCCATCGGAATCCGGATGATTTTACGACACAGCCTTCCGGAAATGCCGGAGAGATGATGGCGTGCGGCGTAATCCGCCTGATGAGCTGACATTATTTTAGAAATTTTTAAGAAATATTTTATAAAAAATTGACAGGAAATGGAAGAAAGGATAAAATTATGTAATAATATCTGCCGGGAAATCCGGCAGAAAAGAGGAGAGGGGGTATTGCAGTGGGCATTGCGTCATTGGTACTCGGTATTATTGCAGTCATCATCGGATTATTTTCAGCAGGCTCACTGGGATGGGCAGGGGCGATCATGGCGATCATCGGCATCATTCTGGGAGCACTGGGGAGAAAGGAACCGGAAAAAAGCGGTATTGCAACTGCGGGAATGGTATTATCGATCATTGGACTGGTGTTATGCTTGATCCTGTATATTGCATGCGTAGCATGTCTTGGCGGTCTTGCGGCTTTGGCCTGATGAGATCAGAAAGCTCCTGTGAATATGACAGGAGCTTTTCAAAATGTAGGAGGTCTATGCAGGTATTTATTACGATTCTGGGACTGACGGTTCCGTCATATGGATTATGTATCGCTGCGGGCATGATCACGGCAAATCTGGCGGCGTTTGTTTTGATCAGGCGCCGGCGGATGGATGGAAACGACTTTATTATTCTTGAGGCATATACGATTCTGGGCGCTTTTCTCGGGGCAAAACTGTTTTACCTCTGGGTTTCCCGAACGCTTATCGATTGGAGCCGTATGGCGGATCCGGCGTATTTTAACGAATGGATGCGCGGCGGATTCGTTTTTTACGGTGGGCTTATTTTGGGACTTGCGTCTGCATTTGCAGCGGGAAGGATACATCGGATCGATACCATGCTTTATGTAAAGCGGTTTATTTTCTTAATTCCCTGGATTCATGGATTTGGAAGAATCGGCTGTTTTTTGGCGGGCTGCTGTTATGGAATCCCTTGGCGCGGAATGTTTGCCGTTACGTTTCCGGCAGGCTGCGCCGCGCCTTTTGGAACGCCGCTGTTTCCCATACAGCTTGTGGAAGCGGCGTGTTTACTGTTGCTGACGGCAGTATTGTTCGCACGCTCGATCCGGAGAACCGAAACGGATTCGGTGAAAATTTATCTGGTCTCGTATGCCGTGCTGCGGTTTTTTCTGGAATATGTAAGAGCGGACAGTATTCGCGGAAAGTTCTTGCTTTTTTCGACGTCGCAGTGGATCAGCCTGTTTCTTTTGGCATGCGTATGGGGCGTGTCCCGGTATAAGAAAAGAAGTACATAAAAAATTTATATTTCTTGTAACAGTTCAGCCATGCGATTGACCTAACGGGTATTACACCGGCTAAAATAT
>BLMD01000170.1 GCA_011959925.1 Lachnospiraceae bacterium | reverse complement strand
ATTTTTTTCATAGAAAAGGAGCTGCGCACTAATCACTTAGTGCGACAGCCCCTTTTTCTCCATGGCATATTTGAATTTGTTGTCAGCAGCTCCGCATAGATTTTGCCTTTGCGAAATATTTTTAAGAACACGAGGCATTTGGGAGGGGTAAACTGCTAATTTCTCTCCAATTCGACAAATCAGTGTGCAACAATCAAATATCGCTGCTGTTACAGAATGTTTCCGTCTGGCTGCTGATGCGGTCAGGCGCTTTTTTCGCCCGATCATACCAGCCCAACAAAGCGGTAGTAAATTTTAATGTCCTGGTGTCTTTGACCGTCTATGACGGTTCGTTCTCCAACTTCAATGCGGTCAATCAGTTCCTCAATGATTTCCCGGTTCAGTTCCTGCAAGTCCAGATACTGCCGGATGGTTCCGGCCCACTGGTGGATATTGGCGATGTCCTGCTGGGCTTTTCGTTCCCCGGCTAACAGACTGTCCAGGCGTTCCGATTTCTGGATGCGTTCCTGCTCGTTCTTTTGAATCAGAACCGAGAAGGAATCGCCGCTGATTGCCCCGCTTACCTTATCTTCATAAAGTTTTGCGGTGATCTGTTCCAGCTCCTCCAAACGCCGCCGCAAACGGCTGATTTCCTGTCGGCAGTCCTCTTGTTGCGCGGCGCTTGCGGATTGGATGTGCTGTTTCAGCTTATCCAGTACAGCGGCTTCATCGGCTGCAACCGCTTTGCCATGCGCCCGGATTTCACTCAGCACCAAGTTTTTCAAGCTGATCTCAAAAATCCGGTGCCAGGAGCAGATGCTGTGTCCGGTAGTGGCAAACCGGGAGCAAAAATAAGAAGTATAGTGCTTGACAGTTCCGTTTTTCCGGCGCTGTGTTTCGCGGGCGGCAACCAGAGGATGCCCGCAGTCCGCACAAACCAGCTTTCCGGTAAACAGAGATGCTTGGGGCGGCGTATTGTTAGCGGAAATCTGTTTCGCCGCCTGATTGATTTTCTGGACAGCCTCCCACAGCTCCGGCCCGATAATTGCCTCGTGCGCACCCTCATGGGAAATCCATTCCGATTCCGGTTTCCTTATCATGGTCTTGTCTTTATAGGAACGGGAACCGGTGCAGTTCTGTGTGAGCGTACCGACATAAATATCATCGTTCAGAAGGCTTCGGACGGTTGCGTAAGCCCACAGCCGGGAATACTTGCAGCTGCCATTTCCGTAATGGACCGCCCAGTACCAGCGGGGAGGGAGAATCCCTTTCTCATTCAGGGCGGCAGCGATTTTCCCATAGGCCATGCCGGACTGACGCATCTGGAATATCTGCCGCACAACAGCGGCGGATTCCCCGTCAATGACCAGTTTGTGTCTGTCCTCCTCGCTCTTGCGGTATCCGTAGGGAGCGTAGGCAGCAAGATACTGGCCACTTTTCTTCTTTGCATGAAGCACCGACTTGACCTTGCTGGACAGGTCCTTGAGATGGTAGTCATTCATCAGACTGCGGAAGTGCAGCATATCGGTGTTGTCCCCCTCGCTGTCCAGGCAGTCCAGAACCGACACGAACCGGCATCCGAGGGAAGGGAAAATGACGTCCGTATAACGGCCCACCTCCACAAAATCCCTGCCTAAACGGGAAAGGTCCTTTACCAGAATCAGGTTAATCAGGCCATGCCTTGCGTCCTCCAGCATTTCCAAAAATCCGGGCCGCTGGAAGTTGCCCCCGCTGTACCCATCGTCCTGATAGGTCTTGACCTCGATCCAGCCGTTGAGCATGACGAATTTGGAGAGGATTTCATATTGGTTCTCAATGCTCACCGATTCATCGCTGGGAATATAGCCCTTCGCTTTTGCGGAATTGGAGGCGTCATCCACACTCAGGCGGCAATAGATACCGACTTTATATTGCTTCGCCATAATCCCGCCCCCTTTCCTGTGCCAGCGCCCCGTCCACATTCCCGACATAGCGGTAGTACACCTTGACCTCACAAATCCGCTGCCCGTTGACCTTCTGGGTATCGCCAACCTCGATCCGGTCTACCAGTTCAAAGAGAATGGTTTCGTCCAGTTCCGAGATTTCCGTATAGCGCCGAATAATTTCCAGCCAGCGGTCGGTATCCACCTGGTTTTCCAGGTGCGCCCGGACTTTCCTTTCCAGTTCCGGGACTGCCTCCGCCTTTTCTGCCCGTTCCGCTTCATATTTCTGCATCAGGGTCTGAAATACCGTCTGCGGGATGGAGCCGGTGCATTTATCCTCGTAGAGATTCTGCATCAGACGCTCCAAATCGGAAATACGGGCTAAGAAGGATTTTAATTCCTGCTCATAGGAGAAAAGCCGGGTGTGGGATTCTTTCTCCTTCAGCCGGAGAATCTCGCCCATCAGCCGGTCCGGGTCATATTCCGCAAAGCGGGCCTTTTCCCGGATGTCCTCCAATACCAGCTGGGTCAGCACCGTTTCATAGATGGTGTGGATGGTACACGCGCCCCTTCCGCTGCGGGAGTAGTTGCCGCAGATGAAAGAACTGTACCGTCCCGGCCTGCCATCCTTATAGGTGAACTTTTCGATATGGTTCCGCATTTTGAAACCGCAGTCGGCACAGTACACAAGGCCGGTGAAGATGCTCTTGCAGCCATCGGACGGGGCGCTTTTCCGCACCTTCTTTTTGCCGATACTGGCTACGGTGTCCCACAATTCCCGCGAAATAATAGCCTCGTGGGTCCCCTCCACCCGAATCCACTCGTCCTCCGATTTATTGACGAGCTTGCGGGATTTATAGGAGAGTGTGCCGCTTTTGCCCTGTACCATATTCCCGATGTAGACCTCGTTGCGGACCATGTTTTTAACCGTCTGGTCGGCCCACTTGTGGTTGACCCTGCGGGGGTCGCTCTGGCCCTTGCGCTGGTAGTACAGCACACCGGGCGGCTGAATCCCTTCTTCATTGAGCGCCACCGCGATGGCGTGAAATCCCATGCCTGATGCCCGCATTTCAAAGATACGGCGCACAACCGGCGCGGTTTCCTCGTCAATCACCAGATGATGCTTATCCAGCGGGTCGCGCCGGTAGCCATAGGCGGGGTAGGTTCCCATGAATTTTCCGTTTTCAGCACAGGCTCTCTTGACCGCCTTGACCTTCTTGCTGGTGTCCCGGCTGTAAAATTCATTAAATAAGTTCAAAAAGCACATGACATCGGTGCTTCCGTTGTTGCTCATGGTGTCAATGCCGTTGTTCAGCGCGATGAATCGGCACCCAAGAGAGGGGAACAGGTAATCCGTATATTGCCCAAATTCGATGTAGTTGCGGCCAAAACGGGAAAGGTCCTTTACCAGAATCACATTGATCCGCTTTGCCTTTGCGTCCTCGATTAACCGCCTGACGCCTGGACGGTTGAAGTTCGTGCCGGAGTATCCGTCGTCTATCTAATAGCCCATTTTGATACAATTTTATTTTCCCTATACTTTTTTATTTTGCCCCCAAAGGGGGTTCAAATATAAAAAACGCCTTTAAAATAAGAAAACACTCCACATTCCCGTGAAGTGCAATCTGTATTTCCTATTTGGTTTTTACCGGAATCTCCATCCCGTTCTTAAAATTGAACCGCACATCTTCCTTGCCGTAGACCGTCACAAAATCCACCATGGCGTACCAGGCTCCCTCGTCAAAATAATCCACCTGCTCCGGCAGGCTCCGCAGTTCCTCCATGAAGTTCTCCATCATTTTCCGCTGTGCCTGTTTCTCCGTGATGGCTGCTTGCACCTCCTCCAGCCGTGCCTTCGCCGTTTCAAACCGCTCCACCAGTGCGTCGTAGCGTTTTGCATATTCGCCCTGGTTCTGCGCGACGCGGGCGTTCTCCCCAATGCATTTCTGTATCAGTTCCGCCGCCACGTTCATCTCCCCGTTAAGCTGCCGCGCCTCCGCCTCCAGCTCCCCGGTTTCAAATGCCGTGTCCCTGATTTCCTCAAAGCCCGCAAGGATGCGGCTCTTCTCCCGGTTGATGGTATTCAGTGCCTTTATGAAAAGCTGCCGGATGGTTTCCTCGTCCAGATGCGGCGTGGTGCATTTCTCCCCGCCGTCAAATTTGTGGTTGCACTGCCAGATTACCTTCCGGTATTTATCGTTGGAATGCCAGACCTTGGAGCCATACCAGCTCCCGCAGTCCCCGCAACGGATTTTACTGGAGAAAATGCTCACGTAGCTATTCCGGCCGTTCCCTTTTCCCCGTGATTGCATCAGCACCTGCACATTGTCGAAAACGGCGGACGGTATGATGGCTTCGTGGTTTCCCTCCACATAATACTGCGGCACTTCGCCCTCGTTCACTTTTTTCTTTTTGGAGAGGAAATCCACCGTATAAACCTTCTGCAGGAGCGCATCGCCCTTGTACTTCTCGTTTGTGAGAATGGATTCCACCACCGCCTTGCCCCATACCTTTTTGCCGCCCGGCGTGGGGATGCCTTTTTCCGTCAGGATTTTGGCTATCTGGTATGGCGACCTGCCCTGCAGGAAAAGTCCGTAGATTTCCCGCACGATTTTCGCCTGTTCCTTGTTGACGACAAGGTTCCCATCCTCGCCCCGGTCATAACCGAGGAACCTTCCGAACGGCACCGTGACTTTGCCATCTGCAAACCGCTTTCTCATGCCCCAGGTGCAGTTTTCCGAAATGCTCCGGCTCTCCTCCTGCGCCAGCGAGGACATGATGGTGATCAGCAGCTCGCCCTTGGAATCGAATGTCCAGATATTCTCCTTTTCAAAATAACACTCTGTGCCATTGTCCTTCAGTTTCCGTATGGTGGAAAGGCTGTCCACCGTGTTCCTTGCAAACCGCGACACGCTCTTGGTGATGATGAGGTCGATCTTCCCGTCCAGGGCATCTTCCACCATTTTGTTAAATCCCTCGCGGTGCCGTGTGGAAGTTGCGCTGATGCCTTCATCCGAATACAGCCCGACAAATACCCAATCCTCCCGACTCTGTATGTAGGAGGTATAATAATCGCATTGGGCAGCGTAGCTGGTCTGCTGGTCTTCCATGTCGGTGCTGACGCGGGCATAGCCTGCCACCTTCCGCTTTTTCCGGCTGCTGATCGGGTCCGCCGTGAAGCGGTTACGTGTGGCCGGTATCGTTGTCACATTTTTTGCCATGTCTGCGTCCTCCCTTCCCGAAAATGGTATTCCAGGCTGCCGTCCTCCAGCGCCACGATTTCCTCTATCTGCCTTTCAAATTCCGCTTCGTCAAATTCCTCCAATCCGAGGATGCTTGTGGAAATGCGCCGCAGTTTGAAATCTGCATAATTCACATTGTGGCATTCAACGCCCTTATATCCGTACCGTTTGCCGATGCAGTACCAGTACACCCATCTCCCGCCGGAATTCACCCTGTGGTAGGTGTTCCCGCAGATGGCGCACCGTATTTTCCCCTGGAAGCAGTCCGTAACCGTTGCCTCGTGCCATGCCTGGTGCAGCCGCAGGTTCTTCCAGACCTTTGTGCCGCCATCGGAAAAGCGGAACTGCAGGTTGCCGTCTTTCAGGACGGTAACCTCCCTGACCTGTTCTTCGAATGCTTCCCCGTCAAAACGGTCCATCCCAAGGACCTGCGCCGAAACCGCCTCCAGTTCCTCTTCCCCGAAGTTCACGCTGGAGCAGGTCATCCCCACTTCTTTTTTGCCTCTGCATATCCAGTGGATATAAGTTTTTCCCCTGACTCTGCCTTTCTTCCTCGTAAACGGATGCCCGCATACCCCGCATTTTATCTTCCCTGTAAATGGGTAGGTCGGCACGGCCTCCGCCCGTTCTTTCAGGATTTCCTGGACCTTTGCAAAAATCTCCCTGTCAATAATCGGTTCGTGGCAGTCTGAAATATAATACTGCGGCAGCTCGCCCCGGTTCTTCACTTTGTTATGCTTGATGGGGTCCGCCACATAGCATTTCTGCAGCCGCCTGTCACCGATGTAAATCTCGTTTTTCAAAATGGTGTTCAGATGGCTGTAAGTGAAATCATATCCCCGCCAGGACTTTGCCCCACGCTTTTTTAGTTCTACAAGGATATCCGATGCCGCCACGCCTGCGGCGGTCTGTTCAAATATAAACCTCACGGTTTCTGCCTCGTCCTCTTTTACCACATATTTTTCACCGTCATAACGGTATCCGAGGACTTTCTTGTTCCGCACGCCGTCCGTGCCGTTCTGGTAGGTTTTGCGGATGCCCCATTTGGAATTCTCCGAAAGCGACCGCACCTCCTCCTGTGCGAAGGACGCAAGGATGGAGAGCATCAGCTCCCCGTCGCCGGAAAAGGAATGGATATTTTCCTTTTCAAACCGCACCTCCACGCCGATTTCCTTTAAATGCCTGACCGTAGAGAGCAGGTCTACCGTGTTCCTCGCAAACCTCGATATGCTCTTGGTCAGAATAATGTTGATTTTCCCTGCCTCGCAGTCCGCAATAAGGCGGTTGAATTCCTCACGCTTTGCCGTTCCGGTCCCGCTGATCCCAAAATCTGCATACACTCCGGCAAATTCCCACTCAGGGTTCGACTGTATCAGATCGTTGTAGTAGCTCACCTGCGCGGAAAGGGAATGGGCAAGGCGGTCCGTCTCCATGGAAACACGGGCATAAGCCGCCACCTTCTGCCGCTTTTTCAGAGCCGGGATTTTCGGCTCTATCCTGTTTACTTTAGCCATTTTATCACTTCCTTCCGCTACCATATATCACTCTGGACCGGCTTTATAGCAAGGGTTTTCCGGCCAGTAATGTACCCGAAATCGGGCGGTATTTTTCCAGAAGTTTTGTATCAATTATGGCTAATACTTCCTCGTCGATGATGCCTTTTTCGCGCATGGATTTAGCAATGGACATGGAAATATAATACAGCTTTTCCGCTTCAAATTCTTTCTCATCCATTCCCGCCACCTCCGAACCGGCCGGCTATGTAGCATTCATGGGAGCAGTATTTCCGTTTCTTATTCCCATAGGCAGTGAACGCCTTCCCGCATTTTGCACAGGTAAATTCATAGACCGCTTTCTGCCTGATCCGCTCCGGATGTTCCGTCCACCATTTTTCCCTGCAGGCTTTGCAGCAGAACACCTGCTTTTTCATCTTCGGCCGCTGCTTTATCTCCACGCCGCATTCGCGGCATCTGTCCTTATCGTCTGTTACCAGGATGTCCGCAGAGGTGAGGCTGTTCCTGCGGCAGAAGCTCTTGACGGTATCCTTGGAAATGCCAAGTTCCTTTCCTATGTCTGCATAGCCGCGCCCCATGCTGCGGAAACGGATGATCTTTTCTTTCTGTTCATCCGTCACTGTCAGCACCTCCTCACTATACGGAGATTTGGAGGCCGTTTTGAGGGGGTATGAAAATAAAAAAACAGCCCACAGAACAAAATATGCTCTGCAGGCTTGTCACTATCCCTATTTTTTTTTAGTTGATAGTACATGGACTTAGTACCATTGAAACTGATTGATTATCTGTTATTTTATAAATAATTCCATGAGCGATATGCCTCTTCAACATAGGTACATAACGCGCTTGTCAATCTGTTATCTTCAGAACTATGAACTGAGAACTGATTTATAGCATTCATTATTGCTTTTTCTTTGAAAGAAATATGAATAGCTAAAAGAGAACCATTATCAATCCGTTCTTCAAGTGCCTTGGGCCAACGATTGCTATATTTTCTTGCATCCAGTAAATAATCACACCCTGTATATGCTACAATGATAGGTAATTTATATACATCAACAGCCTTTTCTATCTCAAAATTTAGCATTCCTCTATCGTAATTTGTACTTTGGGATAAAATCAACAGCATATTTTTTGAATTACGCAGCCTTTCCATCAATCGATTTTCAAGAGTACGCCTTTGACTGGTATCAAGTACACGATATGTTTTTAAATGACTATCACTAAACGTAAGCTCATAATTTTTACTATTATTCCAACTGCGCAATAATCCCAAATATTTCAAATCACTCTGTGTTGGGTCAGTCGTTCCTTGCCCATCAAAAGCAACATATGTACCATTTCTATATGCCATTTTAAATTCCTCCTCATAAATCCATTATGGATATCTCATTTTTATTTCTTCTGTCAACAATTATGGTTGTTTTAGCTCTTAAATGTTCTTTTGAAATTTTTGTCAAAGTAACCGTTGTTTCCAATGCTTCTTTTTTACTAAGACCTGTTCGTGCCATCTTCGTTCCCATTGGATACAAATATATGTCTCGTCCTTGCCCATGTGCATCATAATATTCAAAAAGCCTAAGCAAACATTCAACATATTCATGCTTATTACAATGTGCAACACAATCCAAATCAAATTTTGTTAGAGCCAATAGAAAAAAAGTAATTCCATTTTCACCATCAATCCTTGCTACTGATCCAAGAGGATATCTCTTTAATTTTCCGTATCTTTTATCAGAACGATTCAAAGTTTCATAAGGCGTCCCAAACGCCTGTAATGAGACCTCTATCGCATTGTCCAAGCGCTGCCTTGCAAGATCATCAGCCACAAATAACTTTAAAAACTGCCCATGCACCGAATCAACTTTAATGATGTCTTGGTTAATTACAGTATCGAAGCATCTATTTACAGCAATTACAACTATTTTATCCCCCTTGCTCTTTTTAGGAAAAGCAATTTTTAACAAATCACCATATTTAACTATAATCTCAACTTCATCCTTCAAAAAAATGGACTTACTGTTTGAAAAAAAGATAAACTGTATCAGGGCAAGTACCATACAACCTACAAGAATTATGCAGAAAATAGTTATTTTACATTTTGTATCATCATTCTCCACACCAAATATATCCCAATTTACAAACATTTGAAGAATAGAAAGCAACCCAAACACTATGGAAGAAATAACTGTAAAACACGTAAATATGTATTTTGCATTATTTTTTATTCTGAGCAGCATTCCTTTGTCCTCCGTAATTGACTATTCATTTCATGGTGTGTTTACTGTAAAAGGAACGGGATAAAACACTCACCTTGATTTATCTATCTGCGAGGCTTTATCCCACACACATCTTAATTCTCTTGTAATGAAACTCCCCGCAGCAAGCTGCGGGGTATCAGCCCGAGACTCACTTCGTTCGTCATTAGTTTGTTGCGCAGCAAGCTGCGGGGAATTAAACCCTCTTTGGGATTAAATTACTACAAATCCTTTAAGAACCATTACCCTTTTGGCGGATATGGATCATTACCATATGAATCTCTTTCACGTATTCTTCCATTCTTTCCATGAATAAAAAGCTCCGATTCTTGCCTGTGAGCAATTTCCCTGGCTCTTTCAATAGCTTCCGCTTGTGTATTCGTCCTAACTGTTGCCCGTAAATTATTCTCACCTTTAACTTGCCATCCACCATCTTTATGTGGCGTTACATGCTGATTCTTTCCCATAATTACTATGCCCCCAATAATTCAATAATTTCTTTTTGCCAATTGTCATGATGAATCAATCTAGCATTCTGAAGATTATCATTCAAAATTTCAGCCTTTGATAACTTCGACAGTTCTTCCCAGTCAGTTCCAAATACATATGTGGCATTGTTAGGATAGACACTCTCAAGAACATACAGATTCCGATCCTGAAAACCGAAAATAACATATCCACTGAAACCAGACTTACCATAAGCTCTAAAATCTGGATGAAACGAATTTATGTATTCGCATTTATCCATCATCATCTGTCTTGCTGTCTTTCCTTTTCTCACCGACATTCTTTCAAGATTTTCTCGCATTTTGCTCCAAGGATACTCACCTTTAGGTAAAACCTCCCAATTTAACCGTACAACTTGGACAGGTAATAATTTTTCCAAGTTATCAGTAAGAACTTCACATTCTTGAAAACTTATCAAGAAAATATTAATCGTATTTAGTATAAGTTTCTCATCGCTTTTACTAAACATAAGCGGATCAGTGACCACCATTAACTGGCCATAATCATCATATTTTAAAATCAGTTCTACACTATATGGAGCATATTCTGTGCGAGGATATCTTTTACGAGGAATGCTGACATAATCTGTAACCTCTCTCGTTTCTCCTCTTCCTGCCCATTCATGGCGTGTCCACCATAAGGTCTGTGAATATGTCTCTTTAGGTTTCGTTTTGTCTATAACATAAAATTTCTCTGCATTCCTTGTTGTTGATGGGTTCATCGGCAATGGTAATATTCTTTCTCCCTCTTTCAGCTCATCAGAGAAACCTAATTTCACCAAAGTATCCTTAAACCTCATCGCATCACGTAATGCCACTACAATTTTCTTGCCCTGATTAACAAAATCTAAACAAGACAGCTTATTAATCCTTTTCTTTTTTAAAATCAACTTTTTTCCTCCATTTTTTTCAGTAATATCTATATGAAAAAGGAGAAATGACCAAAGTACTTTATTAATTATATATGGCGCGTTAGCTACCATGTCCTACAAATCTTCCATTTATTTCTTCCTCCTTATATCAAATTTCTGTTGAAAATCTGTAGCAACCATGGTATTATGGAATCAGATTATTTTATATTGCGCCATGGTCATTTCGTCCATGGTTACTACATTTGGTGGATATCCACCTCCAGAACCAAAGTTGGCCCTTTGGTTCTTTTTTATTCTAAATCTTGAGTGTTTGGAACAGCACCGAACACTCCATGTAAATATTTCACACCGATGTTATCATTGCTTCTTACATTTGGGTAATCACTTAACCTACATATTCTTGTTTCACCATATTGATTTTTATCAGTAAACCAAACCTGATCTCTCCTCACCTCATTTAGTAATAAAGTATCATGCGTAGTACATATCAACTGTGCATGGTAAGGATTAGTATCTTCAGAATTGAATAACCCAACTAAAAGTTTTACCAAATTAGGATGCAAACCATTTTCGATTTCATCAATAAAAAGTGTATTCCCTGCATCTAAAGCCTCAAAAATAGCTGGCAAAACCCTTAGCATTCTAATGGTTCCATTCGATTCATATTTCAAAAATGGAAGTTCTATCTCTCCAACCTGTTCATGATTCTTATATGTGGCATGCATAGATTGAACGCTCACATGTATATTTTTTATAACCAACTCTTTATTTTCTAAATCGTCCTCATTCAATACATGCTTATCCAATTTTGATTCCAAATCCACTTTCAAATTTGTTAATGTAGGATCAGCAATCTTTAAATACTTAAGGTATCTTTCTATTGCCTCTGCATTAGTATTGTCCTCATCAAAATCTGGTGCATTTCCTACAGAAGCCATATTGATTATGCGATAATTCATTATTTCATTCAAAATCATTTGAGCTAACGAGTTATTCAGCATTGCAGCCATCGCCAAGCACAATGCATCATCCCTTACTACTGACACCATATTTTTAAACGCAGCCAATCCGGAACGCAATGTTATATCTTCATATTTAGGGGAGCTTCTTTTAATAAGAATTTCTGTCCTCTTGTTCTTCTTTGTCAAAAGTTCTCTCTGAATCTTCCCTTCATGTACCGCAAATGAATAGGTATACAAAATACCTTCAAGAACTATCTGTATTTCAAATTCTGTTTCCTCATTTTTACAATCAATATCAAACTTAAAAGTTTCGATTGGAGACGACAATTCTTTTTTGATTGCAGGCACTTCAAGCAATTTATTGTTATTTGCACCTAACACTGTAGACATTATTATCATCTTCTGCATTTTTGTAAGTGCTGCCAGATAATTTGTCTTTCCAGAACCATTTGCCCCATAAATATATGAAATCTTATTATAATTCTGCCCTGAAATCTCAAATGTGTTTTCTTTCAAAAGCTCTTTTTTTAAGCTCTCTGCCAAAGTCGTAATTCCTGTTATCTCTTTGAAGGGTCCAGTATTACCTACCGAAAATGAAACAAACATAATCGCACCTTACCTTTCTACATTGCACATTATACTACCGCACAATCATTCAGTCAATAGTTATTTTGACTTTTTGTATTTTTTTGCAATTTTCTAATTTAACAAAGCGTATATCTTTCAATATTAATTCCATATTCGCAATTTTTCACAAATCAAGAGTATTATTTGTAACCATGCACCGCTGAAAAAAGACATAAATTCATCTGAATATATTGATTAATATCATTCTAATATAATATTGTTGATAAAAACAAAAAAGCCTGCAGGAATCATATGCCGAAACTCCCACAGGCTATAAAATCACTTATTCATTTTTACAATAATCAAGGCTCACCCACCCATTGCGTTTACCCTGGTAGGATTTCAAAAGCCCCCACTTGGATGCGCCCTTGCCGTCCGCCTCTTCCACAATCGTGAAAGTGCCGATTCCTGTATATTTCCCGGTCTTTCCATGGTCAGTGCCAGGGCCTTTCCGGATGTTCAGGTCGGGGATGGATATCCGCACCAGATATGGCTTGAACGCTGCCGCCCTGGTGTACACCGCTTTTCCAGTTTCGTCAAATACCGAATACCCCGGATTTTCATCCGCACATTTCCTCGCATTCTCCAGCGACTTGAACGCCCCTTTCTGTGAGGATGCGTCTGCCCAGGTCTTGCGGACGCGGTACCAGACCTCCGCTCCTGCAGAGCCGGAGGATGCACCTCCATCCATTCCAAGGATGCCTTTCAGGATAGCGAGGATTTTCTCCCCATAGCCGGCTCCCGCCGCCCATCCTTTCCCATTTGGATTTTCCTTTTGTCCAAGCCACTCCACATATTCCGCACAGCCTCTGGTGACATATTTGAAACGCGGGTCAATGCAGGCGTTCTTTAGCGCATCCCTGGAGGCGTAGGCTTTCAAATGCTGCACCTGCGCCCGGATGCCAAGTTGCGGCGTGTCAAAGGAATTCCCCTTCATTCCGTTTGAAGTCACGCCCATTCCACAGAAGTTGTTCTGTGAAAGCGTGACCGCAGAGCCGGAAAAGGTAAAGTTCCCGGTCTCAAGGCAGGACTGCGCAAAGGCGATGTCGCCACGCACTCCCTCCGCACTTCCCTCCGACAGATACAGCGGAATCATGTCAAGGACAGACTGTGCCGCTTTCGGATTTTTCGCTTTGATATAATTTTTCATCTGCTCCGCTGTTGCCACGGCATTCCCCATGATTTTTGTGTATCCGCTTGCGGTGCTGCCTCCAGAAACTGCACCTCCCATCGCTGCCTTGACCGCTTTGCGGAATCCGTCCATGGTATACCCCATTCCAAGCTGCGTCCACAAATGCTCCGGGTCGCTGTGGTTGCTGGCAATGCCCCGGCTGTATCC
>BLMD01000169.1 GCA_011959925.1 Lachnospiraceae bacterium | reverse complement strand
TGTCTGCGGTGTACTGTCTGCGTTGGCGGTAACAGTGAAGTGTACAGAGGATGGAGAGCAGAAAGAATTTCAGGAAAGTGAGCGCAATGGATGCAGGCAGGATCGGGAAGGCGGGAAAAGGACAGAAATGAGGCGGGAAAAACAAGATAAGAGGGAAAGCGCCATAAGGATTCCAACGGTAAAGGAAGTATCGGATAATCCATACATATACCGTTATAATCACGACCTGGGCAGAGCAAAGGGACTGCTGTCGAAGGACTGTCTGAATGACCGTTATCTGCGCCTACAGGCAGTTTACCGGGCTAATCTGGATGCATATCTGCGTGAAGTGCTGGATATCGAAACGCTGGATGAAGAATTGAGGAACAGCAGACTTGGGTTCGTAAGTCATAAGTCCGGGAAGCAGAATCTGTATGAAAGGGGATCTGCCATGGGGCTGGAATTCATCTATCTGAGGAATAACTTGTATATCGAGTATCTTGATCAGGTCAAGCGTCTCTTCTCTGTCGGCGGACACCGTGTGATAATGATAATTGGAGGTAATATTTTTAAGCGGGCTGGATTTGCCGTTACGGATATCCTCCATGAATTCAGACACTTTCCTCCGGGAATCTATATTCATCTCGGCTTCTATCTGCCCATATACCCTGTGATTGACCATCACTTTCTTCACAATACCGCCAAAATCCACGATCATACACAGTTCATCCTCTATCTGGTCATCCGTGTGCTGTACCTTATATACTCTGCTTGCTGATTTTACCGTATTCAATATATATCCTCTGTTCGTGGAAATAATGTCATAGCCGGCGGCGCGGATCAGCGCGATATCCTGTACGATCACCTGGCGGCTCACGTGATACATTGCCGCCAGCTTCGTACCTGATAACGGAACCCCGCTTTGCCGGATCTGACGAACCATATCCGCTCTTCTGTCTGAACCTGTCATAATCCTCTCTCCTCTTAAACTGTCTGTGAGACTGCATGAAGGTTCTTCAGAGAAATATCTAATATCGGCGCGGAATGTGTCAGAGCTCCGCTGGAAATATAGTCTACTCCCAGAGATACCAGCCTGCCGACGTTCTCCTTCGTCACATTGCCGGAGCATTCCGTCTCTGCTCTGCCGTCAATCACGCGGATCGCTTCCTGCATCTCTTCTGTGGACATATTATCAAGCATGATGATATCCGCCCCTGCCTCAACGGCTTCTCTGACCATCTCAAGGTTCTCTGCCTCCACCTCTATCTTTCTCACGAAAGGCGCATATTCTTTTGCCATGCGGACTGCATTCGCAACACCCCCGGCCGCCCCGATATGGTTATCCTTAAGCAGTACCCCGTCCGACAGATTGTATCTGTGGTTATATCCCCCGCCGACACGGACCGCGTATTTCTCAAATATGCGCATGTTCGGCGTTGTCTTTCTGGTATCAAGAAGCTTCGCTTTACTTCCCTTAAGAAGAGAGGCAACCGAATGTGTATACGTTGCTATGCCGCTCATACGCTGAAGATAATTAAGGGCCACCCGCTCTGCCGACAACAGAACACGGATATCACCGGTAACCTTTCCCATCAGCTGTCCGTTCTTTACTTCGTCTCCGTCCGCACAGTAAAACTCTGCCTCTGTCTC
>BLMD01000168.1 GCA_011959925.1 Lachnospiraceae bacterium | reverse complement strand
GAACCGCCGTATACGGAACCGTACGTACGGTGGTGTGGGAGGTCGGTAGATAAAAATAATTATCTACCTCCTACCCGATTGAAAAACTAATGTATGGAATCAAATACGCTTCTTGGTATTTTCCAATACCGTCCAAATTTCACAGCAGGGATCATATGGTTCTTTATCATCCGGTAAACAGTTGACGGGCTGACCTGCAGCCTCTCACAGAATTCTTTTACGGTCATGTAATAGTCGTCCATTTTCTCTCCTTTCCAAAGCGGAATGCTTCAATTATAAATAATTATTTTTCCACTCACAACTGAGCAATAGAGGTCATGCGCATTTATGATCCTCATTATTTTTATGTTATGTCTAACAAAACGATAAATGGCTTCTGACAATTTGATAAGGAATCAAAAAAATGTACCCACAAAAAAATTAGAATTTAACAACGATATGCATTTGTAAAACAGCAGAATTTTATGAAAAATGAAAAGAAAAATTGCGTACCTGCTATATATATTTAAATTTATAAAAGGAGAAAAGAATGAAAACAAAAAATGAATCTATAAAACTACGAGTAACAAAAGAACAAAAAGAAAAATTAAAATACTTATCAAAACAAAATAATGAAAGCATGAGTGTTTATATATTGAGAAAAAGCATGGAAGAAAAAATCAGTAGTTATCGTTTTATTTCAGATAAAATTGACATCTGTAATTTGTTAAATGAGATTTATCATGGCCTGGTAATGTCTGACGGCAGGCAGACGGAGCAGGAGGTGAGGAAAATATTTCAGACGGCGCTGAAAAAATTTGGGGAGGATTTTAGAAAATGAAAAGTTCAGAATACGGATTATTACTTAACAAAGCCAGAAAAGGAAAATATTCTAATTTTCAGGATATGGTATATTTGATCCGGTATGTAACGCGCACAAATGGAAAGCCGGACAATGACCTGATTACATGGGGTGGCATAGGCGTTGCAGAATTTACGGGGACGGAAGGAATGACAAGGCAGTTTGAAGACGTACAGAAGATGCACAGGAGGAAAGGTAAATTTGGGCGGTATGTGGACCATGAGATTTATTCCTGTTCATCTGTGGAAGAAAAGCATATTAAGGAAAAAAGAATAGACGTGGATAAGATTGCACGGAAAATGGCATATGATTTTTATGAGAGGGACCACTGCCAGGTTGTATATGGCGCACATACGAAAGACAGTGGCAATGACTGCATACATATTCATTTTGTCATTAACAGCGTAAATTTTACCACAGGAAACAAACGGCGCGAGAATATGAGGCAGACACGGGAACGGCAGGACAGGTTCAGGCAGATCTTAAAAGAGGAGATAGAGAAATGACATGGCCGCATATTCCCTGACGGCTTGTTATGAAAGAACAGGCTGTGTCTGGGAGCAGGTTTCTATGCTCCCTGTGGGACATAGAACCGTGCGGCTGTTTCTGCGGCGTTTTGAGTTATATATTATTTTCCTGTAACTGTGATGCATAAGATATACAGAAAGCTGGAGGGGCTGCGGTACAAGGTATATTTTGGGAGATGGAGGAACAGCCTGGCAGACACCCAGAGGATATGACAGACCAGGCAGGCAGCGCCGGGCTTCAGGAATAAAGAAAAAGGGAAGAATCGGGACGGAAAGAGAAAAGAAGGAACAGGGGGAATGTTACGTGGGATTTGAGAAAAAAGAAGAACAGGGACAGGACATAAAGCTGGAACAGATAAACGAAATGCTGTCAGATGCATTAAGCCTCCTTATTTTACTGGAAAATGATATGGAGATACAGAAGTCAGACGGAATCCATGCCAGAATCCTGAAAATGATACATGGAAACTTAAAAGGCATACAAAAAGAACTGTCCGCATATATGCGACAGGAAGAGGAATGACGGACGGAAAAGAGATGACGGCCTAACCGCCCAGTCCCCGAAGGAAGTCCTGCAGGAGCTGGCGCTGCCTGCCGTCCAGCATGGAGGCGTCAACATAAGCGTCGGACGGCTTTTGAAGGCCGAGCAGATAGTCGGTGGAGCAGCGGTACAGGGAGGCTAAGGCCATGAGGTTCTCCACGCTTGGCGTGCGCTCCCCGCTCTCATAATTGGAAATGACGGAGGCGGACGCTCCAATCGCCGCCGCGGCTTCCTTCTGCGAAAGGTGCAGGTTTACCCTTGCCTGTTCCAGACGTTTGCCGAGACCGTTTACCATAATCATTCACCTCCAGAGTTCGTTTTATTCATGATATAATGCGGAGTTTTGCTGTGGGAGAAAATATAATTGCTATAAGCATTGCAAAATTTGCTTAGAGGATATAAAATGTAAGGCATGACGGAATGAAAAGCCGTTTTCAGAAAATGGAAAGCCGGATTTTAGGAAGAGCGGGAAAGGGGAGATGCGAGGCATTTACAAATGAAAAGAGGCAATGGATGCGCATAAGGGTTTGAATTATGGAAAGACAAAAAGACAAAAATCAAGGGAGGAACGGTATGAAGAGAATCATAGCGGCCCTGCTGGCGCTTTGCGTTACAGCGGGCACAGTAAGCTATCCCGCCGGGATGCATGAGGCGAAAGCGGCGGAGGCGCGGGAGGCAGGTAATGCGGAAACTGATATTCTGAACGCAGAAAGCGTCAGTGATTTTAAATATGTGGAACTGGCAAATGGAGATCTAAAAATCATAAAATACAAAGGGAATGCCACGGAACTTGTCATTCCGCCAGAAGTAGGTGGAAAGAAAGTTGTTGAAATAGGGGCAGGGGCATTCAGAGGTTGTAGTCGATTGGAAAGCATTACAATTTCGAAAAACGTTAAGCAGATCCGGTATGGTGAATATGATGAAAATGATATATATATTGCACTGTTTAGTGGTTGTGAAAACTTGACAGAGATAATAGTAGAAGAAGGCAATGCATGGTATAGTTCTCAAGAAGGTATTTTGTATGATAAAGATAAGACAGCCCTGCTTTATTGTCCTGAAGGAAAGGAAGGCAGTATTACGATTTTGTCAAGCATTAAAACAATTAATGAAGAGATCTTCAGGGGCTGTGAAAATTTGACAGATATAGTTGTGGACAAAGATAACCGTGTGTATAGTTCAGTGGAGGGCATATTATACAGTAAAAATATGACAGATCTGTATTGCTGTCCAGCGGGAAAGCAGGGAAGCATTGTAATTCCAAGCGGCGTGACAAGTATATGGAGTTCTGCATTTCGTAATTGTAGCAGCCTGACAAGTATCGCGATACCGCAAAGTGTATACAGCATCATGAAGGATTCATTTTTCGGTTGCAGTAATTTGACAGATATAGTTGTGGATGAGAAAAATGAATGCTACAGTTCGTTAAACGGTATATTATATAAAAAGCAATCCACTAATGCTTCGAGCCTGACTTTGGTCTGCTGTCCTGAAGGAAAACTGGGAAGCATAGTAATACCGGATGGTGTAGGAGCAATAGAGTATATGGCGTTTTATAATTGTATGAATCTGATCAGCATAGTTATTCCAAAGAGTGTTCAATACATAGGATATGGTGAGGAAACTGAAGAATCTAGTGCATTTAAAGGATGTGGCAATCTGACAGAAATAATAGTGGAGGAAGATAATATAGGCTATAGATCAGTTGACGGTGTTTTATATAGATACGTAGCGGGAAGAGAAGCGCTCGTCTGCTGTCCAGCAGGAAAGCAGGGAAGAGTTGATGTGCAGGAGGGAGCCATGTTTTTGTCATCCTTAGCATTTCAAGACTGCCATGGACTGACAAGCATTACAATACCGAAAAGCATTACGCGAATATACGATGACGGTGGCATTATAGCAAATGCATTTAAAGATTGCAGCAATCTGGAAGAAATTATCGTGGATGAAGATAGCAAGAGCTTTAGTGCACAGGAGGGCATATTGTATTATGACGCAGGAGCGATTTTAGTGTGCTGTCCAGTAGGAAAGCAGGGGAGCATTGTAATTCCAAGCGGCGTGACAAGTATAGGGGATTCTGCATTTCGTAATTGCGGCAGTCTGACAAGTATCACAATACCGCAAAGTGTAGAATACATCGGTGAATATTCATTTTTCGGTTGTAGTAATTTGACAGATATAGTTGTGGACAAAGATAACCGTGAGTATAGTTCAGCGGATGGCATTTTGTACAATAAAAATATGACATATCTGAATTGCTGTCCAGCGGGAAAAGAAGGCAGTATAATGATACCAGATGGCACACAGAGTATAGGTCAGAGGGCATTTGAAGGTTGTGTTGGATTAACAGAGGTCAGCATACCAGACAGTGTCGATTATATAGCGGATGAGTATCTTTTTGATAGCTGTAGCGATAATATATGCATCCTTTGCATGCCAGGCTCATATGCGGAGGCTTATGCCAGAAAACATAACATAAATTATACGGTTATATTGAAAAAACCTCAAACCATTACAGCAAGTAATTATACAAAAACAGTCGGTGACGCGGCATTTTCGATTGGAGCCAGCACGGACGGCGACGGGGTGCTGTCTTATCAGTCCAGCGATGAGTCTGTGGTCATTGTTTCCTCAAAAGGAGTTGCGGCAGTTATTGGAGCCGGAACGGCACAGGTCACCATTGCCGCGGCTGAAACAAGTGAATACGAGGCGGCGCAGAAAGTGATCACCATCACGGTAAAACCGGCGTCAGGGGCCGGGGAAAACCCGCCTCCCGCAGATCTGGCAGGGACCAGCTATGACATAGGGGGATGCACGTATACAATCACCAGCACGGAGCCAAAAGAGGCGTGCTTTACGAGCCTTAATGATGACCGCACGGTGGTAACAATACCAAACCTCGTAACAATCAATGGAAGCACATATGAGGTGTCCTCCATAGCAGAAAGAGCCTGTTACGGCATAGAGGCGCTGCAGAGGGTGAGGGTCGGCGCGAACGTGAAGGAGATCGGGGCTGGAGCTTTTGCAGGCTGCACAGCCATGGAGCAGGCCATAGTCCCGGAAAGCGTGCAGACCATCGGTGAGGGAGCCTTTGCGGGCTGCAGCGAGGGGCTCTGCATGGTCTGCGCCAGGGGCTCGGCGGCGGAGGCGTATGCGGTGGAGAACGGCATCCGGCATAAGGCATCGGCGGACGAGAAGGAGCCGCAGACGATCATGGCGGGCGATTTTGAAAAAACATTCGGAGACGGGCCATTTCCCATCGGGGCCAGCACGGACGGGGACGGCGCGCTGTCCTATGAGAGCGACAATGAAGCCGTCGCGGTTGTGTCCGCGAAAGGGACTGTGGTCCTTATGGGGGCTGGGACGGCCCGGATCACCATAAAGGCTTCCGAGACGGAGAATTACGGCCCGGCAGAGAAAACGATTGCCGTCACGGTAAGCCCAAAGCCCGGAGGGGATCAGAAGCCGGGAGGCGCGCAGAAGCCAGACGCAGGAGGCAGCAGCCAGGAGAAGCCGGAGAATAAAAAGGCGCAGACCGTCACGGCCGCCGACCTTGCCAAAACTTACGGCGACAGGCCGTTTTCCATCGGCGCAAAATCAAGCGGAGGCGGCGCGCTGTCCTACGTCGTGAAAAACCCGGCAGTCGCCTCCGTGGACGGGAATGGCGCCGTGACGCTGAAATGCTGCGGCGTGACGGAGATTGTAATCACCGCTGCGGCAAACGGCAGGTACCAGGCCGCGTCAAAGACAATAACGCTTACGGTGGCGCCAAAGAAGCTGTCCGGAACTTCCGCGAAATCCACAAAAGCAAAGACGCTCACGGTGAAGTGGAAGAAGGACAAGGCCGCCACCGGATATATTATAGAGTGCAGCACGGACAAAAAGTTCCGGAAAAACGTAAAAACCGCCACGGTTAAGAAAAACAAGACGGTTTCAAAGAAATTAACAAACCTGAAAGGCGGGAAGAGATACTATGTCCGGGCGTGCGCCTACGTGCAGGCAGGCGGCGCAAAAATCAAAGGCGCATATAGAACCGTAAAGAAAGCGGTGAAAGTGAAAAAATAACCGGGAGGGAAATGGGGCGGAAGCAGACGCCCCATTTTTCTGCTTTCATGTACTGGCGCGTTCCCGGCAGGAAATAAAAAACAGCATAAGCAGAAGAATATTTAAAACAGGCAGAAACAGGGCTGTGGAAAACCGTGTGCGTGCGGAATCTGCAGCCCTGTTTTTATATATTAATATACAAGGAGGAATGCAGAAATGGCAGCAGATGTGGAAACAATGTTTTACACAAGGGAAAAACCCTGGCACGGGCTGGGGGTGAAGGTGGCGGACGCGTTAAGCTCCGCGGAGGCGCTGGCGGTGTCCGGGCTGGGCTGGAAGGTCGTGCAGAAGGAAATCTTAACGGAAGACGGGGAGCCTGTGCCGGGCTTTAAGGCAAACGTGAGGGATTCCGATGAAAAAGTCCTGGGGATCGTCTCAGACCGCTACCGGGTGGTGCAGAATGAGGAAGCTTTTGCATTTACGGACAGGCTTTTGGGCGAAGGCGTGCGCTACGAGACGGCAGGCTCTTTAAATGGGGGAAGGAAAGTCTGGGTTCTGGCGCGGATGCCGAGAGAGTACATTATGCTTGGCGACCGCGTCAGCCCCTACATGGTCTTCTCCAACACCCATGACGGGAGCGGCGCAATCCGCGTGGCGATGACGCCCGTGCGTGTCGTGTGCAGCAATACTTTGAACCTTGCGCTTGGCACAGCTGCAAGAAGCTGGTCCGCCATGCACACGGCAGGCGTGCAGGATAAGATCGGGGAGGCGGAGCATACGCTCTTTATGGCGGAGCGCTACATGGATGCGCTCGGCAGGGAGTTTGAAGCCTTGAGCCGCATTAAGCTGGCAGACCATAAGGCAGAGGACTGCATGAACGCGCTTCTTCCCCTGGATGAAGGCATGGGGCGGGTGCAGAAGGGCAACATCCGGAAACTCAGGGAAGACATGAAGGCGCGCTACTTCGACGCCCCGGACTTAAGGGACGTGCCGAAGAACGCGTACCGCTTCCTAAACGCAGTGTCGGACTTCAGCACCCACGGGAAGCCGCTGCGCGGGAGCGCAAACCGCAGGGAGAGCCTGTTTGTAAAAGTCATGGACGGGAATGCCGCGCTTGATAAGGCATACGGCCTTGTGAAAAGCATTGCATAGCGGGGCCTGTGAAATGTTCCGGAAGAAATGCTTCCAAAAAAAACAAAAAAACAAAAAAATTACAGGGAGGAAAAGAAAAAATGAGAATTTTAGCGAAGACAAACGGCATGGAACGGAAGGAATGGCTGAAATGGCGGCGCATGGGCATCAGCGGCTCGGACGCCTCCGTGATCGCAGGGGTGAACCCATTCCGCTCCATATTTGATCTATGGCTGGACAAGACCGGACAGAAAGAACCGGAAGAGGGGGAATCCGAATATATCTATTTCGGGAACGTGCTGGAACCCGTCGTCCGGAAAGAGTTCATGCGGCGCACAGGATTGAAGGTGCGCAGGAAGATGGCGATTTTGCAGAGCGGGGAATACCCGTTCATGCTTGCGGATTTAGACGGCGTCATTTACGAAGACGGAAAGCTCTGCATCTTTGAGGCAAAGACAGCCAGCGCCTACAAGCGGGAGATCTGGGAAGAGGGCGTCCCGCTGGAATACCAGTACCAGGTGCAGCACTACATGGCAGTCACGGGAGCGGAAAAGACATACATTGCGGCGCTGGTCGGAGGAAACACGTTCCTCTATCACGAAGTATGCCGGAATGAGGAGATGATCAGAAGCATTATCCGCATGGAACGGGAATTCTGGGAAAACTGCGTGCTGGCAGGAGAAGAGCCGGAAGCGGACGGCTCCGGCGCGACCACAGATTTCCTGAATGAAAGATATGGCGCTTCCAATGGAAAATGCGTAGAACTGCCGGAAGAGGCCCTGCAGCTCTGCGAACGGTACGACGAGCTGAGCAGCCGGATCGACGAGCTGAAAGAGCAGAAGGAGGCCGTCACAAACAAAATCAAAACTTACCTGAAAGAAAATGAGAGCGGCACAGTCGGGGAACGGCGCATTGACTGGAAAACAGTCACGACCACAACCTTTGACAAGAAGCGGCTGAAAGAGGAACACCGGGAGATTTACGAGGAATACTGTGGGAAGGGCAGCTACCGGAGGCTGTCTGTCGCATAAGGCAGAGCCAGTGGAAAGCGGCCGGAACCGTCATCCTGATGACAAAAAGAATGGAGCGGAAGGATAAAGCGGCAGAAAGAAGCGGAAAAGAACAGGCAATGAAAAAGCATATAAAAACGGAAAGGAAAAACCATATGGGAGATGACATGATACGGCTGTTGCGGGCGGATGAGATTGAATGCAGGGTGTCCACGATAAACGGGAACGGCTTAAGCCTCCTGCTTTTCAAGGACGCGCGCGTGGACCAGAAGATATTGGACGAGACATTTTCGCCCTTCGGCTGGAAAAGGAGCCACCAGAGCATCGACGGGAACCTGTACTGCACGGTGGAGGTCTGGGACAGTGAGAAAAAGCAGTGGATCGCAAAACAGGACGTGGGCGTTATGAGCCATTCGGAAAAGGAGAAAGGGCAGGCTTCGGATTCCTTCAAGAGGGCGTGCTTCAACTGGGGCATAGGGCGCGAGCTCTATACGGCCCCGTTCATCTGGGTTCCGGCTGAAAAAGCGGACATCCAGAAAAATGGGGACCGCTATGTGGCAAAAGACCGTTTCCGCGTGCAGTCAATCGGGTACAACGGGCGGCGGGAAATTGCAGCTCTTGCAGTCGTAAACCAGAGGGGAGTGAAAGTGTACGGGCTGGACCAGGAGACGGAAAATAAAGCAGCTCCTGATAAAACGCCGGAAGGGCTGACGGCGGGCCAGATGCGGATACTGGAAAAGGAGCTGGAGCGGACGGGGATCGCCATGGAAGCGGTCTTAGACAGATACCAGCTCAAAGGAACAGGCCAGATGACGCCGGAGATCTACAAAAAGGCGTTGGGAAGCCTCAAGAGGACAAAGCCGAAGGAAGCGGCATAGTGGATGGACAAAATCCCCATGGGATTTTCAGGAGGCAGGACATGGAAGAAGAGGATTTTACCGCATGGGCGGTTGAAAAGCGGCTGGACATGCTGTCGAAACAGCAGGGCCTCCCGGAGCAGGGGGAAACGTTTGCGGAGCTGGAAAAAATACTGGGAGGCGGCTTAAGCGGAAAAGAGCGGACGCAGGCAGGGATGCTCCTTGACCACAGGCCCGCTGGAAAGAAGTGGCCCTTTACATGGAGGGCGTAAAGGACGGGATACGCATTGCAAAATGGGTATGCGGCATTTAATGCGTCCCCCAAGAATAATTTTATAAATGCCAGGACATAACGCGGGCGCATGGGGAAAATGCCATGCGCCCAGATTATTTTAAGGAGGAAGCGTGGAGATGGATTTTGAAAAATTCAAGCAGAAAATAAAAGAGGAAATGCAGTTCCGGCTGGGAACCGGAAGCGTGGAAATACGGGAAACCATAAAAAATAATTCCGTAAAACGGACTGGGATGATTCTGTCAAGGCCGGGAGATGAGGCTTCCCCTGTTATCTACCTGGACGCATGGCATGAAAAGCTGTGCGGAGGGAAGGGATTTGGGGAAACCGTGGAGGAGATCTGGGGCCTGTACCTGCAGTATGCAGGGAAGACGCCGTTAGACAAAGGGGAATTCATGGACTGGAAACGTGTAAGGAAAAAGGTGTCCGTACGGCTGGTGCATTACCAAAAGAACAGGGAAATGCTGGAGGACGTGCCGCATAGACGGTTCCTGGATCTGGCAGAGGCCTATTATTTCACTGCAGAAACGGGCATGGACGGATTTGCAGCAGTCCTGATTACAGACAGCCATATGGATTACTGGGGAATCTGCCAAAGAGAGCTGCGAGAAGCTGCGTATGAGAACCATAAAAAGAACGGAGGGACGAAAATCCAGACCATGGACAAAGTCATCCGTGAGATGTTGGGAGCGCCTGCAGACAGCGGCTGCAGCCCCATGCAGATGTATGTCGCCACAAACCGTTTTCAACTGGGCGGCGCTGCGGCCATGCTGTTTGCGGGGGAGTTTTCCGGGCTGGCGCAGGAACTGGGAAGCGACCTGTACATCCTGCCAAGCTCGATACATGAAATCCTGCTGCTCCCTGTCTCCGCAGGGAAGCCGGAGGAACTGGCGGAGATCGTAAAGGAGGTAAACCGGACGCAGGTGATGCCGGAGGAGCGGCTGTCGGACAGCGTGTACCTTTATGAGAGGGAGAGCGGAGAGGTCAGGATTGCGTGAAACGGTGCAGAAAGGCGGTTGGAATTATGGAGCATATCATCAAGGCGGTTGTAGCGGGGATATTGACGGCGGTTCTCGCACTTTTGTCTAAGGATGGGAATGAGGAATAAGAAAAAGAAGCAGAAGCGGCTGTGGAATCTAAATCCTGCAGCCGTTTCTGATACATGGAAAATTTATATACCTGCTAAGGTAATTTAATGCAGAGATTTGGGTGGTTGCGGAAATTATGAAAGGTATGTTATAATTTAACCACACAAAGGAGATTACTATGAAAGACAGGAAAGTGCAGTGGCATCCGGGCTTTGTGGCAGCAATGGATTTGGAGCTTGCAGAGAACCGGGATGCGCTGGTCTTTGAGAAAGAATATAATTTAAACACCAAGCCTTTGGAAATTGACCTGCTGGTGATAAAAAAAGAACCATCCGTGCGGATTGGAAATGAAATAGGGGCCTTCTTTTTGGGGCATAACATTATGGAATACAAATCGCCCAAAGACCATTTGGATATAGACGCCTTTTACAAAGCCCTGGCATATGCAGGCCTTTATAAAGCTTATGGGAAAGCGGCTGATGAAAGAAAAGAGGATGACATTACGGTGTCGCTGCTCCGGGAAACAAGGCCGGAAGGGCTTTTCCGATATTTTGCGGAGCATGGATATATGGTATCCAACCCGTACCAGGGGATATATTATATAAAAGGGAAAAATATGTTTCCTGTGCAGGTTGTTGTCACGGGCGAGCTGGATAAGGCGGAGCATACATGGCTTGGAGCGTTATCGGAAAAACTGAAGAAAGAGGACATAACGGAACTGCTGGAAAAAATCCGGAATCTGACAGGAAAAAACGACCTGGAGCTGGCAGATTCCGTTCTAGAGGTCAGCATAGGGGCAAACAGGCAGGCAGTGGAAGAATGGAAGGGAGATGCTAGTATGTGCCAGGCGTTAATGGAGATCATGGAACCACAGTTATTATTAAGGGATGAAGAAAAGATAAGCGAAGGATTGCAACAGGGAATTCAGCAAGGACTGCAGCAAGGATTGCAGCAGGGAATTCAGGGAGCAATAGATATGCTTCGAAAATTTGGGCATGGAGATGCGGAAATCAAAGAAACGATTATGGAAGAATACGGCCTTTCTGCAGAGGAGGCAGAAGGATATTTTTGATAGACAGCCTTGTTTTTAAAAAATGAGAAATCAAATAGGAAGCCTATGAAAGCTAAGTAGTTCATAGGCTTCTTATACTGTCTCAGTATGCAGAAAGGCTGGCCAGTGGCAGGCTTACTGTATTAGGGATTCTTTTTTTGGGGTATGGAATTTAAACCTAGCTGCTGATAGATTTTATCCACGCTTTTATTCATGGACTTGTCCATTACATGCGCATAAATATCCAGTGTAGTGCTTATATTTGAGTGGCCGAGTAATTGTTGTATCATTTTAGGATTTTCATTTGCATTGATAAGCAGGCTGGCTACTGTATGGCGCAAGTCGTGGAACCGTTTTTTTTCCAGACCGGCTTTAGAAAGGAGATTTTGATATTGTCTTAGAAAATCCCTGGAATAAATGTAGTTTCCGTCTGGCTTGCAAAAAACCATTCCAAGGTCATTGTAATAGTCACCGTATAATTCTTTTTCTTTCATCTGGTGCAATTTATGTTTTTGCAGTTCGTCAGCCATAAAATCATTGATGGGAATACATCTTTTGGAGGTTGCTGTTTTAGGATTCATCAGGATTAATTCATATTTTTTTCCTGCATTTTTATTTCGGCTTTTAATCCTGCAGAGATTATGCGAAACAGTAATTCTTTTGCATTTAAAATCAATGTCATTCCATTGTAAGCCTAAAATTTCTCCTTTTCGTAATCCGGTCATCATTTCCAGCAAATATAGTGCATATAGCCGATCCCCTCTTGCGGCTTCAAGGAAGCGGATTACTTCTTCCTGCGTGAGAGGAATGATTTCCGTCTTGTTCTTTTTTGGGAGAACGACTGCATTTGCAGCATTGTTGTTTATCATCCGGTTTTGAATTGCCTGATTTAACGCACTCTTGATAATTACATGAATATACCGGACTGTGGTTGGTGATAATTTCTTCTTTTGACCTTTGCAGGTTCCGGCAAGCTTATTGTTATAAAATGATTGCAGATCCGTTGTTTTTAATTTGTTCAAAGGAATCTTTCCTAAATCTGATCCTCGGATATGCGTATTAATATAGGATTCATAATCTTCTCTTGTTGTAATCTTCAAATCCGGTTTATAATTTGTAATCCAGATATTCATCCACTGTTCTAAAGGCATATCCGAAGTTTCAATTACCCGGCCTTGTTTTTGGTCTGATTTTAACTGTTCTAATTTTTCTTTCACTTCACGCTGTGTTTTTCCGTATACGGTTTTCCTTTTAAATTCTCCATATCCGGTATCAATGAGGATTTGAGCCATCCATCTTCCATCATTCCTTTTGCAGATTGTGCCTTCTCCATTACTTCTTTTTTTCATAATCTGTGCCTCCGTAAAATGCATAAAAATAGAGCAACCGTTACTGATTGCTCTTTGTGCTTTCGTTTTTATTTACTTAACATTTCGTCCAATTTAACTTTTGGAACGACAATCCGGCTTGCGAATTTCAAATGAGGAATTTTGTTTTCCCTGATCATCCGGTAGCATAAGCTCCTTCCAATGTTTAAGTATTTGGCAGTTTCTTCTACGCTCAAAGCAGCTTTTTCATAATTGTTCATGGTAAATCATCCTTTCTGTTTTATTTAGTCCCAGATATGATATATAAATATAACTGGTGATTTTACTGCTACTTTGATGTTACCGGAGGTCTGAAAATCTATTAATTTTAGCAAATATGTCTTTGAGGTTTTTCATGTATGGACCATCGTTTGGTTCTATAAAATGTCTGCCTTCGCTTGAATCATATGTGTTCATAGCAGAAAATAAAGTTGCAAACGAATCCATAGCTGGCTTTTTTATATCTGTAATTCTATTATATATACGTTCATTTGCTATGTTTATTTTTACCATATGATGCATCTGTTCTTGCTCAATAAATGGTTTTTCATGATATTCCTTCAGTAAATTTTGGTTGCTGGAGAATTCAGGATAATTGATGATCTTATCAAATGAATTGTTGTCTCTCCGTTTGTATCCATAAATGCAATGATGTTCCAATAGGGTGTTTAGGATTCTTTCATCTTCCATATCAGAATGATATAATTTGATATGCCACTTTTGTATATCTGATTTTATTTTCTCGCGAATTAGACTGCATAGAACTTTGGATTTTACTAATAATACATTGCATTCTTTTATGTTTAACATGATGCCGTCGTAGCCTTCCTGAAGTCCCAACAGCCAGAGTTTCTTTTCACCTTTGGCGTCGTAATTGATAGCGCTTGCTCCAGGTTCATGAAGGTAATCTGTATCTTTAGCTTTGGCTATATGTAGTAGATGGTCATTTCCTGATGACAATGCGATATTTAAATAATGTTCCCCGTATCGGCAGTCTTTGATTTTAAGGTCTGACAGTGTTTTATAAAAGCACTCCTCTATGAGGGGATAGTAATTCAGACTTTTGTATAATGTGGCGTAAGCGAGATTTTTTAGAGAATCTCTGGATTTCTTATGAAATTCTGTGCAGTATATTTTTGGAATCTGGTTTTCTTTAAAATACTCATTGAGGATTTCTGATACTAATTGGAAATTTGCCAGCGTCTCAGCCATTCGCGTACTTAATTCTCCATGAAAACATTCTGCTGCATCATTCTGTAAATTAGTAAGTGTGGTTTCTAAGAATTTAGCATTATTGATGTCTTCTATCCATTGAAATAGCCATTGTATAAAATAGGACATAAACTTAGCAAGGTAAGATTTGTCTTTTTGAATATTTTTGAATTGATTGCTGTTTGTTTCTTTCTGTAAAAAATCGTCTATATTCAAATAGAGCAGTCTTGATGATGTGGATTCTATTTCTTTAAAATACTCCCCTGTAATAACGGCAGCAGCGTCAATCGGTTGCTCATCTGTGCCAAAACCCCCTGTTTTTCCGGTGTATATAGAGCGGATGAGCAGATCTGTAATGTTTTTGGTATTGTCCCGGCTGCCAGATGTTTCTTCTTTTTTAATATCGTCAAGGATAAATACAGCATTCCTGTATTTGGAAAGTTCTGCTGCAATTAGTTTTGGTTTTGATTTGGTGGTTTGCAGATGTTTAATCTGGTCTTCCCAATTACTGCTTCGGTTGAAAAAGTCACCCATAGTTACGGCTAATTGTGTTTTCCCACTGGCAACCTTTCCGTCAATCCATAGCACGGCTCCTGCCGATCGGCCCAGTTTTTTTAAAAAGTATCTTAGGACAGCGAGAATAGAAATGCAGTGGATAGGATAAAAGACGCGGTAATTCTGGGCAGTGTAGTCCATAAAATCCTCAATGCTTTTTTTTTGGGCTTCGTCTTTCAACGAAAGTTCGGAATCGATTTCTAAATTGAATCCTTCCTGCATCGCTTTTATGGATTTGTCAATGCCCTCTGATGTAATGGCACAATTGGAAGCTGCATAATAGTATTTTCCATAAAGTTGATGAATGCCGATTTTCTCAAAATAAAAGGAGCTATTTGTGTCCGGCTGTATGGCTTGAAGTAGAAGTTCATATTGTGATTTAGAAATCAAAATGAAGTTTTTCGTATGGAGCTGCTTCAGCCATTTTGAATTATAGATTTCCTGCTTTGGAAGTTCAATATCAAATAATTGTGAATCCGCCCATAAGTTTATAGAATAAAGGCAGTCCTGCAGCTGATTTTCATCTTCTCCATAAACTTGATGCTGACGGAAAGAGAGAAATACAAAACAGATGGGTTTTCCTTTTATGACAGTATACCAGTCTGCGCTAATATAAATTGGAATGCCTTTTTCAGATGCTTCTTCCGGGGAAAGTCTTTTGGGTAAAGAAGAAGTGTTTGGATAACTTTTTTCAAGGTTTTCTTTTGGAAAATTTTTAACAGAAATTATTTTCATTATCATTTCTCCTATATTAAGTTATGCAGTATAAAAAATATACTATATAACCTCTTTTTTGATATTTTATTATATTTTTTTGTAAAAATCTACATAAAAATTTTTAACACTGTTTCATAAAAAAGAGGAAAAGTGAAACTAATTAAAAGACAAATGAAGATGTGTTATGCTTTCAGCAGAAAAAACCCTGTTAAGGCATATCCGAAAATGGTCTCGAAATTTTTGAATTATATCCTTATTTTTCTGGTTGCTGTCAAATTGCTGTCAAATGCAAAAAAACAGGGTCTCTGAAACATCTCAAATGTTTCAAAAACCCTGAAATCATGCGGGTAACAGGACTTGAACCTGCACGGTCTCCCACCAGAACCTAAATCTGGCGCGTCTGCCAATTCCGCCATACCCGCAAAACCTTTCTTATCATAATCATTTTCCGGTCGGCTGTCAAGTCTGATTTTTGGCGCAGATCAATTTTGATTCCAGCAGCTGATCGCCTTGATAACGTAATTTCAGCGAAAAGAAGGCAGTTGTTTCCTTTAATAGCCGCAGGAAAATCTTATCGCCTTCCCAAAGGGAAAGTGTCTCTATTTGATCTTTGGGAATCCATTTGAGCGTACCTTCGCGGCATTCGCCCGGCGTACCTTCAAATTCTGAGGCAGTATACAGATGGATGTATTCGCTTTCCCATCCTTCTGCAATAAATGTCAGGATCCCCCGGTATTCATAAGAGAGAAGGCGCAGCCCGGTTTCTTCCTCCACTTCCCGCAGCAGGCATTCTTCCGGCATTTCATCTGGTTCCAGTTTGCCGCCGACGCCGATCCATTTTCCATGGTTTACATCGTGGTCTTTTTTTGTCCGGTGCATCATAAGATAGCAGCCGTCTTGTTCGATATAGCAAAGTGTGGTAAGTTTCATAACAGATTCAGCTCCTTTTTGCCGGCAGCAGCAAATTGATATTACAGTTTCGGGTGTTATTTTCGATGAATCAGTTTATTCATGTCATTCTGGTGGCAGATCACCATTAAATGTTCGTCTTCTTTAAAGATATAGTCTGTCGGCGGCAGAATCTGCGTGTGTTTTCCGTATCTTATGCCGATGATACTCATATGATATCTTGCGCGGAAATTCAAATCCAGAACGCTCTTTCCGATCCATTCCGGGAGCGGGGAAATTTCATAGATAGAATATCCGTCGGTAAGATTGATAAAATCAAAGATTTCATCGGCGCTTAAACTTACGGCAAGTTTTTCTGCGATGTCCCGATCCGGGAAAATGACTTCGTCAGCGCCGTTTTTCAGCAGGAATTTTGCGTGAATATCCCGGTTTGCCTTGCTGACGACGCGTTTTGCACCAAGTTCCTTTAACAGGCTTGTGATTTCTAAGCTGTTTTGAAAATTACTGCCGATACATACGATGCACAGGTCGAAGTTGGAAATGCCGAGACTTTCTAAAACTTTCACATTGGTACAGTTGCCGATTTTAGCGCTGGTGACATAGGGAAGCAGATCTTCCAGTTTTTCTTCACAGGCGTCGACAATCATAATTTCATTGTCCAGTTTTGACAAATTCATACATAAATGGGAGCCAAACCGTCCCATTCCGATCATTAAAATAGATTTCATGAAATGAATCCTCCTAATTTATTATCCGATATTAATCTTTTCCGCAGGCTGCATGACATGCGCAATTTTCTTTTTATCTGTAAAAGACATGGCAAATGACAGGCTGCCCACACGTCCTAAATACATCAGCAGAATAATGACGATTCTGGAAGCAGCGTTTAACTGTGTGGTAAGCCCGGCGGTCATTCCGACCGTGCCGATGGCAGAAAAAACTTCCAGCAGGGAGTTTGTCCCGTTAAAATTCTGGAGACCGCATACAATAATGACGGCAGCTACAGCCAGCGTTAAATTGGTACAAAATACAGCGGCTGCTTTATGTAGCGCTTCGTCTTCCAACCGCCTTCCGAATACGTTATAACCTACCGTGCGCGTGAGAGACGCTTTGATATAAATAAATAAAACAACGATAGTTGTGACTTTTACGCCTCCTGCCGTGGAGCCGGGAGCGCCTCCGATAAACATGAGAACGACGGTAAGCAGTTTGCCGCCGTCAGTCATAGAACCGACGTCAACGGTGTTAAATCCGGCGGTTCTTGGCGTTACGGAGCAAAAGAGGGCATTTAAAACCGTATCGGTTATGTTCATACCGGCGAAGAGGTTATTGCGTTCCAAAAGATAAAACAGCAGCGCGCCGCCAAAGATTAACAAAAATGAAAATGAAATCACGATTTTTGTATGCAGAGCATATTTGCGGAAATGAAATTTATGTTCATACAGATCGTTCCAGACAAAAAAGCCGATCCCGCCGATGGTAATCAGAGCCATAATAGTAAGCAGGACGATCGGATGACTGCTGTATCCGGTAAGTGAGGAAAACGATGCATAACGTCCCATCAGATCAAATCCCGCATTGCAAAAGCCGGAGACAGAATGAAAAATTCCGTAGTAAACGCCTTGAAAAATACCCATTTTGGGAATAAAGCAAAGGGAGAGGATGACGGCTCCCGTCAGTTCAAAAAAGAGTGTTCCCAAAATGACGCGCTTTGTCAGGCGAACCATTCCGCGCAGCTCAATAATATTGAAGCTTTCCTGAATCAAGCCTCTTTCTTTTAGTCCGATTTTCCGGCGTAAGAGTATAGATACGGTAATGCCGATCGTAATAAAGCCCAGACCTCCGATTTGGATTAAACAAAGAATAACGGTCTGGCCAAACAGCGTCCAGTGTGTAAAAGTATCTACGACTACAAGGCCGGTCACGCAGGTTGCGCTTGCCGACGTAAATAAGGCTGCCAAAAAAGAAGTGTGTTCGCCCGGTCGGGATGCAAAGGGAAGCAGTAAAAGAAGCGTTCCGATGAAAATAATAAGGAAAAATCCGCCTGCGATTAACTGCATACCGGAAAGTCGTTTCGTAAAGTTTGAAAACATAGTGATTCATGCCCTTCTATAAAAGAATACTGTTATTATAAGTTTTAAGAAGATTTTTGTCTATATTTTCCGTGTAATTTGTGATACTATTAGAACGTATTTGAATATGGTTTCCTGAAGAACCGCAGGAAGCAGCGTTGAGATACCATGGAAACCTGTTGGAAAATTAATAAAGGAAGTGACGGACATGGAACAAAACATGCCAATACCGGGAACGCGGTATTTTGATAGAGAAAAAAGGCAGTATCAGCTTATGCTTGTGGCAGATCATTCTAAGACAAATGAAAAAATGGCGGTGTATCAGGCGCTTTTTGGGGGATTTGAATATTTCACCGAACCCTTGGGGATTTTTATGACAGAAAAAACAGAAGTGAGTTCTGAGATTGGGAGAACAGGCGGGAGCAAATGGAGCAGACCGGCCGTTTTGCAGACGGAGGCGGCGAATCCGGTGCAGGATCCGATAGCGAAACCGGAAAACCAGAAGTTGAAAACGGAAGACAGTTCTGTATGCCAGCCGGTTCAGCCGCATCATCAGACTTTGGAGGAAGAGATGGCAAATCCGATCCTGCTGGAATTTTTAGATGCGGAAACATTAGAAGAAAAGTATCAGGTGATCAAATCGCTTGGAAATTCCATTACAAACAGGCTGATCGACGATTTTGCCGTTGTGCTGGATCTTGTGATACCGGACGGCAGCTTAGACAGCCGGTATATGCAGCTTTTAAGCAGCGTCCGTACGATGCAGAAATTTGAAACGAATCGATTCCGCAGATAGTGTATACAGCGTAAATTGCGGCGCAAGCTGCATGTATTCCGGCAAACAGGAAAAAGCAGACGGATCAGTGGATCGCCTGCTTTTTTTGGCTTAATGTGCTGTTGTGGTACATGGAAGAGAATGTGACGTCTTCCCCGAACCAGTCCGGAGGGCGAAAAGCGAGTGCTTCATCCTCGGAAGAAAATTCTACTTCTGCAAGAACCAGAGGAGCAAGAGAATCCAGAAAAATATCCAGTTCAATGGTATAATCCCCCTGATAGGGGATCAGATATCGGATTTTATGGATAAGTATGCCGTCAGTTTTGGGACGGAGATGTTCATACGATTCTTTTGTCAGAGGAAGATTATATTCTTCTCTTGACAGAAGTCCCAAACCTTTATAGGTCAAAGTATAGGTATCGTTTGATTTTCGGATTCTTACGACAGGATTTGTGGATAAATAGCCCTGTTCCAGTTCTTTATGCGGATACGCGTCATAACCGTCCGGAAGTTTTGGTATTAGAAATTTGCGTTCGATTTCCATGATCGTCACCTAAGTGTAGACCAGCTTTTGTTTTAGATCGGAAACTGCAGCATCATCTTTTAAATAGGAAACGATCGCAAGTGCAAAATCGATGGCAGTTCCCATGCCGCGGCTTGTGATCACAGTCCCGTCTGTCATAACGGTATCTTCCGAAACGATCGCTCCCGTCAGTCTCTCTTCAAAACCGGGATGGCATACGGCATGTTTACCGTCTAAAATTCCGGCGGCTCCCAGAACGGAAGGAGCGGCGCAGATGGCGGCTGTCAGTTTGCCTGACGCTGCAAATTGACGGATCACGGATGTTACCCCTTCGTGCGCTCCTAAATGTAAGGTTCCCGGCATGCCTCCCGGAAGTACGACGGCATCCAATGCATCAAAATTTACATCTTCAAATACCGTATCTGTAAGAAATGTAATCCCGTGTGATCCTGTTACGGATTTAGAGCTGCTGATGGAAATCATTTCAATTTCCAGACCTGCACGGCGTAAAATATCAACGACGGTTAAACCCTCAATTTCTTCGCAGCCGTCTGCCATAAAAATACCAGTTTTCATTGTAATTCCTCCTTTTTATTTGTGTAAATGAGCTGACCTTATAAGATTTCTAAAGCTTTCGTATTTAAATTGTATTCTTTTTCAAAAACCAGGGCATCTTTTTCTGCTGAAAATTCCAGACTCATTGCAGCGATGAAACCCGGATGCCATTGTATTTTTTGCCTTACATTCCATTCTCCTTTGTATGTTTTCAGTATAACATAATTTTTGCCTGTAACGCAATCGGCAGAATATTTTGCCGATGCCTGAAAAATTTTTATCTGAGCTTCCAGATTCATCCATGGTGGAACTTTCCAAACATAAAAAAATAAAATTGCTCCATACTATTCTCAGGATAAACAAAACAACGTTTATCCAATACAAAAAACCGGCGCAGCCGGAGAAAAAACTATGGAGGTGTTTTACCATGGCAAGTTCAAGCAGAACAAATAGAGTAGAGGTACCGGAAGCAAAAGAGGCTTTAAACCGTTTTAAACAGGAAGTAGCTTCAGAGATCGGTGTTCCTTTAAAGGAAGGTTACAACGGTGACCTGACTTCTGCACAGGCAGGCTCCATTGGCGGAGAAATGGTTCGTAAAATGATCCGCAGCCAGGAAGAGAAAATGTCTTCTTCCAAGTAATTGAGAGAAATGACGGATAAAAACTAAAAAAAGGCGGAGTACGAAGCAATGGGGTTTCGTATTCCGTCTTTTTGATTGTCTTGTATGCAAAGAGATGTGTTTTGCTTAGTCTTCTTCGATCACATGGATTTCCAGATAGTCAAAGGGAATCGTTTCTATGAATTGATCCTGCGAAAATCTGGTTTTGGCGTGGCGCTGAAATTCCTCTATGTTGGACGCCAGCCAGATCGGTTTGCCGAGGTCAAATGCAAGGCAGATTTCATCCAACGCCTGAAACACTTTATGGGTTCTGGTATCCTCCGTATCGTTTTCTACGGTCAGATCTTTTAACAAATGGTTGTCTTTGATTATTTTTGCCCACAATCGAAACATGACTGCCTCCTTCTCTGGCGGTTTGCTTCATACATCAGAACGGCAGATGCCGCTGCGGCGTTTAATGATTCCGCTTTTCCCTCCATGGGGATTTTAATGTAGGAGTCTGCAAGTGATGCTGTCTCATCGGTAAGCCCGTTTGCTTCGTTCCCGATCAAAAAACCGCAGGATTTCGTATAATCCGGTTCATCGTACAATGTTTCCGCAGTTAAATGTGCGGCATATAACTTCATTCCGTTTGATTTCATTCGCTGAATGGTTTTTTTCCATTCTTTGAAGGAAAAAAAGGGCATTCGGTAAATGCTTCCCATAGTGGAGCGTACGGTTTTCGGATTATATAAATCGACCGTCGTATCGTTTGCAATGACTGCCGTAATTCCGGCGGCTTCGCTGCTGCGCAGGATCGTGCCAAGATTTCCGGGATCTTGTATGCTTTCCAGAAAAAGGAAACAGCCGTTTGTTTGGCCTGATACTGTCTGAAAATCCCAAGACGGAATAGAGACGGCTGCAAGAATGCCCTGCGGAGTCTGCGTGCCGCTGATCGTCTTCATTACAGAATCTGAAACCACTTCGTAATCCCTGCGGCAAAAACGGTCGTCTCTGCTATGTTCCATCAGGTAGGTTTCGGATACATACAGTTTTTGAATCCAGTGTTCCGGCGCTTCGCCTACCATTTTGATGCCTTCTGCCAAAAACAGGCCCTGTTCTTTTCGCGCCCGTGTTTTTTTGCCCAGTAAGACCAGATTTTTGATCTGTGGGTTTGCTGTGCTTGTGATCATACTGCCTCCGATCCTGCCGATTGCTTTGTGTTTGTTACAGGGTATCATAATTTGCCGGGGGATGCAAGTACGCGGCGGATCTGTACCGTTTTTGCAAAAAACACAATGGAATGAATTGGAAAAGAAGCAAAATAGAATGAAAATGAGGCCTTTTTGAACTGTGAAATGGTAAAACTGCACAAAAATGCAGGCGTTCTTTTGTGAAATATGGCGGTGAAAAATGAAAAAAAAGATGATATAATAAAGGGACAAATATGGTACTGGGGTATTTGTAGTTTATTTATCCAAAGCGAAATTATCAAAAAGCAATCAGAAGGAGGGGAACGGTTCAATTATAAAAATGTACACACCGATTGCAGGTATTTTCGTTTATGTAGGTTTGTTTTTCCGGTAACGGCGAAGCAGAATGGAAAATGAAAAAGGAGAAATGAAAAATGAAATTGAAAAAATGTATATTGGCGAAAGTTCTCGCAGCTACGATGTTGTGCGAGAGCTTATTTGGGTTTGCCTTAACTATGCCAACTCCTGTATACGCAGCAGAAGAAGACGGCAGCGTGGATAATACAGGCGAAGAAGACTACCCAAATGTAGCGGAGGGCAAAGCAGTAAAAACATCGAGTGCGGATACGACGCAGTCGAATGTTGCCGGATCTAATGCAGTCGACGGTAAGGACGATACGAAATGGGTCAGCGTTAATCTGCGTACGGAGTCTCCTCAGTGGCTGCAGATCGATTTGGGAGAAACGAGAACAACGGTCGGCAGGATTGAAGTGAAATTTGACGGCGCAGCATGGGACCAGGGGTATGAGATCCAGACGTATGATACGGAAAAGAACGCACAGCGTCACACGGTTAAGACAGTTGGTGCAAACGGACCAAGCTCAAGCGCAGATGCAAACGAGAAACGGACGGACGTCACGGATACGATTACACGTAACGACAGCGATGAGAAAATTGTATTAAGAAGATATGTGAATTTCTCGTTCTCTATCCCGAGTAATTTATCCGGAAGCGACGAGAAAAAAGTTTCCGTAGCAGAAATCAGAATTTTCGGAAAACCGGCGGAAAAAGTGCACGGACCGAGCATTTCTATGGTAGCTCCGGAGGCTGACCAGTATCCGGAACCGGCAAAAGTATTTGCTCCGGCGCAAGACGTGGCGGTTCGTCATACAACGCTTGCAGACAGGACGACACCGGGGGCTACGTTGATTAGAAAAGGGACGGGAACCCAAGGAACAGAGGATCGTGAGGTAGAAGGAGAAAACGCTCCGGTACAGGCTCCGTTATGGACAGACGGTACGATTGTGCAGGATATTTCGGATGCCGAATTTTTTGCGCAAGATGGAACATATGGGTTTAACGTTGCGGCACAGACACCAGGGACATTAAATAAGTTTGATGTATGGGGAACAGACGTTAAGATTATATCGTTTCAGTTATATTTGAAAAAAACTCCAAACGGGACGAAGAATATCTTCGGCAAAGGCAATAAATATGCTATGCAGATAGACGGCACGAGATTATATATGTTTATGCACAATAAAACTAATGGATGGCCGGAAGAAGCAGTGACATATGCAAGTGTTTCTGGTAATGCAAATGATTTTTTGAATAAGTGGCACGATGTTTTATTTGTTGTGGACGGCGTTGGAAATCAGAGATTGTATGTGGACGGCGTAGCGTCAACTACAGCCAGGCCAAATGCCGGAAACGCAATTGCCCCGGAAATACCAAACGGCGGTCTGCAGCCGTTCAGCTTTGGATATAATTTGTCTGACGGTAATGGAAGTGCTAATTTATTCACATCAGACGACGGTGCCATTGCTAGATTTAAGTTTTATACGACAAAAGACTACCACGGTGTGACAAACGGTGCAGGAATGGATATATCAGACTCGGCTGTATTGTCATCTGCATTTGATAATTCCGGTGAGGATCCTGCTTTTAGCATAGCGAAAATAGAACAGGATAGAACGAGAAACGACGGTTATAAGATCATCACAAACATGCTCCAGAAAGAGCAGCCGACAGCAAGAATTTCTCTCTGCCCATACAGCAGGGCAACCGTATGGAGCAAAAAGACCGGAAATACATGGACAGAAATGGCTGCAACAGAGAAGTTTGCAGCAGATATAAAGTATAAAGCAACGACAAGGCTGATTGCAGACGACGGATTTATCTTTGACGAGTCTTGTATACAGACAGTAACAGAAAGTCTGGAGCAATCGGGAGATGGTTCAGAGACAGCGAGATCTACCGTAAAAATCTCCAATAAAGAGAGGGAGCTGACAATTGTAACATATTATGGCTGTGAGGCGTCTGACGTAGAGGATACCTGCCATATCGACGATATTCTGCTTGAGAATGATCCGATTCACATGACGGTTGGCGATACAGATGTTCCTGTTGGAGCTGAAGCAACCGGTATTGGTGTATGCGCAAACCACAGCAACGCAAAGGCAGAATTGAAGTATACGTTGAGCGAGGGCGCTGATGGCGTCATATTATCTGAAGACGGTAAGCTCACCGCTACAAAATCGACAAAAGGTATTTTGGGATATGCTCCGGTCACAGTGACCGTTACGGCAACTTTAAAAGATGCGAGCGGCAATACGGTACAGTCGAACGACGTAGACGTAACACGTACAAGGACAGTGAGCGTACAGGTAGACCCCCAAAAAGAAGAAGATGCCGCAATTGAAGTAGCTCCTACGATCACGGTACAGGCTCCGGTTGCAACGAAATATCCGGAGGTAGCGAATGTTTCAATCCCAAAGGAAGCGAAGCATTTTGAAGATATTGCAGACAGAATGAATCCGGCGGCAACGTTAGAGCCCCTGACGAAGGATTACATCAATAACAGTATGTATATTACTACAAAACCGACAGCTGGTTGGACAGATACATATGTAAATGAACCGGTAATTAAAAACGTAGACGGCGTATGGGCATTTAATGCACAGGGGCAGACGCCTGGCGATACGAATAAGTTTGACGTATTCGGAAGGGATATTAAACTTGTTTCCTTTAAACTGTTTTTGAAGAAATGGCCGACAAATCCAACGCAAACGATTAGTGTTTACGGAAAAGGTAATAAGTACGCATTGCAGGTCACAAGCGACAAGAAACTGATCATGTTTATGCATAGTACGTCAGGATGGCCGCAGGAAGACTTTGCTCCGGAAAATCCAGATGATTTCCTGGAGAAATGGCATAATATTTTCATGGTAGTAGACGGAAAAGGCTGGCAGCGTCTGTATGTAGACGGCGTTCCTTCCGTTACTGCTGCCGGTAGACCGGCACAGGGCGGCGCTTTTGCGCAGGAGACGACCGGAGCGCAGAAGAAACCGTTCAGTCTTGGTTATAATTCAAATGATGACCGTCCGAACTGGTGGGGCGGCATGTTCACGAAAGAGTATGGATATATTGCGGACTTTGAATTCTACAGTGATAAGAACTATGACAATATCATCAACGGTTCCGGAACGGATATTTCGGAAGCACAGGTTTTGGATGCACAGCTGGCAGAAAATATTGATTTGGAAGAACTTGAGAGAAAATACGGCGAGAATGTTGGAATCGTTCTTACCAATATGCTGCAGGAATCCAATGCAACGGCAAATATTACGGTAACTCCGTATGTGGCAAAGACAAACTGGAGTCAGGAAACAGAAAAAGGATCCGGTCAGTTTGAATTAATTGATAAAAAGACTCCGACAGCATTTGGATATGTAGCACGCTATCGTTCCACGACAACACTGACGGCATTCGACGGATTTGTATTTAAAAACGAGGACGCATTTAAGAAAGCTGTACAAGATAATTTCTATACGACCGGCGGTGCGGAAGCGACGAAAGTTACAGTCAATGTGAAAGCAAATGCAAAAGGCGAAGAGAATAAGGTATTGGAAATCATTGCTACTTACGATGAGACGGAAGAAGCGCCGTGTACGTGTGAGATCGATATCGTGACACCTCCGGCTCCGGTCAGCATCACCATTCCGGAAAGTGCGGCAACGGGCGAAGGAACGCTTGCAGAGACAACGGAAGATGACGTTGTGATCGAGTGCTTAAAAGAAGAGCATCCGCTGCAGGGAAGAGTTCTGTTTACCTATGGAGTGAAAGAAGGCGACGAGGATAAGATCGACTTTGACCTTGAGACAAGGAAGATCACCGCAAAGAAAGCCGGCACGGCAAAGATTACGCTGACGGCGGAATTCCAGACACAGAACGAAAGCGGAACATGGGAAACCTACGTGAATGAGAACGAGGAAGAAGTTACGGTAACCAAAGAGATCACGGTAACGGTCACAAAAGAGGGCGCGGCATCCCAGGCAGAAAAGAGCGAGCTTTCGGACGCAGCAAACGACGCGAAAGCAGATTACCCGGCAAGCCTGGAAAGCGATTACGAAGCGGAAGCATGGCAGGCGCTGCAGACAGCCATTGCAGAGGCAGAAGAGCTGGCGGCAAACCCGAATGCGACGTCTGCAGAGGTTGCGGCGGCAAAACAGAAGATCACAGATGCAATCGCAAACCTGGCAGACCATAAGAGTGCAAAAGGAAAAGCAAAAGACG
>BLMD01000167.1 GCA_011959925.1 Lachnospiraceae bacterium | reverse complement strand
ACAGGTGTAAATCCTGTCTCATTTATTGATTATACCCAAAGTTCAGAAAGAACCGAGAAATCTCTGTTGCTTTTTTTTTACAGTTTTTATACAGTAATATGAAATCTCTTGTATTATACAATAAAAATGCATATTTGCATGGTTGATACAGTTCGTTTAAGCGGCTACAATAGACACAGTATAAATTTGTAGGTTTGGTATGTTTGAATATATGACAGCACAGGAAGCCGCTGAAAAATGACATGTATCACTACGGTGGGTACAGCGGTTTTGCAAAGAAAATTGGATTTTAGAACAACTGATTGAGGGGAGGAGAATAGATGATATACTGTTTAATGAAAGTGAGTTGTCATTATTTTATCATCAGATAAAAATGATATCACATAAATTAGATTTTGAAATAGGAAGGGCAGATTTAGCAGGGTTGTTTCATGAAGAACTCTGACTTGACTATACCAAAGACTTCTTTCCTATGTCGGTTCTGTTTTTCTTAATACGCAAAAAAAGCGCAAAGCAGCATTGTCACAAAAGCAGTCCATTTATACTTTTGAAAATCATTCATGAAACAACCCTGGGACAACAGTTAGTGGACAATCAAAGGTTAGAAAGGCTCTGTATGATGCAGTTTTGTGATTTGCTTATGGTTTGGGGTTGCCTGAGAAGTATATATTAGTTTTATACCCTTGCTGCAGTCTGCTTTCTATTTCTATTGTTCCGTGGTGCGCTTCAATAATCTGTCGTACTAACAGAAGTCCTAAGCCATGACGGAGATCTAAGCGGTCATCGGTACTCTCCATGTAATGTGGTTTGTTTTTCAGTTCTTCTAATTTTTTAGCGGAAATACCAATGCCATTATCCTGAACGGTTAAAAGAAGTTTGTTTTCTGTTATCTGCAATGACAAAATAATTGTGCAGCCGTTAGGATTGCTGTGAATGCTGTTTTGAACCAGATTATTGACAGCTCGTGTAATCAATTTTGTATCGCATTCTATCATGCTGTTTTCAGAGTCAGGAGAAATATTTACCTCTAAAGAATAGAAATCCGGCAGACCATTATTTATCAGGTCTATAGCATAGGAACGTAACAGTTTTGAAAGTCGGATATTTTCTTTCCGCAGAGGCTGCATTTCATATTCTAGCTTTGATACGAGATTCAAATCCTGCACTAAATCTTTTATTTTGATACTTTGCCGGGATATAACAGCCGCCTGTTCCTTAATCCGGTTACTGGCATTTTCGTCATTAACAATTCTATCCGCATATCCCATAATCATGGACAATGGAGTACGAATGTCGTGGGATACACCGCTGATCCAATTTGCCCGTGCAGTATTCTGGCGGCTGATGATATTAGATGCTTTATTTATGCTGTCAGCTATTTCTGACAGTTCGCCGCTTACAGAAAGGTTTATGCTTTTCCCTTCTGACAAGGTGGCAATTGAGGAAATAATTGGTTCTGTATTTTTGCTGATTTGTGCGTTGGAACGTGAATAGGCAAGGAAGAGAACCAGCAGGTCGAATACAAGGATGCCAAGAAAAAAGAGGGGGATTTTACGAACCATATCAATAGTATAATAATTGCTGGTAATTTTCATATAGCTGTTTTTGGGATAACCAATCACTAATAAGCCATTTGCATCACTCCATACAAATACGGGATAGTCATTCAAATATCCCTTAGAAAATATTGCAATATCCTGAATCGAATATTCAGTTGGAATTTCCTCTGGCAGGTTAACAGTCCAATTGCAGGAGCCTTCCATATTCAGATACATTGCCCACAAAGAGTGGGTTATTATCATTCTTTCCGCTTCATTCGTTATGCCATTGGAAGAGGAAGCCGCTGCCACCTGTTTTAGCATATTCTGCGGAGAGATACTTCCAAAGTTTTTTGATACTGCATTATAAAATGTAAAAGAAAATGCAGCTATGTTCAATATAACGAGAGCCAGAATAAGTCCGATAAAAGACAGTAAGTGTTTTGAGATATATCTGCTAAATACTTTCATGGCTAAATACTTTCACTTCCTTGCATTTAATTTATAACCAAGCCCTTTCACGGTTATGAGTGATACAGGCTTTGAAGGATCAGTTTCAATTTTTTCCCGTATACGCCGGATATGGGCATTCAGGCTGTTTTCATATCCAAAAGGATTATCGCCCCATAATGCTTCGCATAAGGCATCAATGCTTACGATTCTTCCCTCATTGCGGGATAATGTTTCTAACAGCGTATGTTCTTTGGCAGTCAGGGCAACTATCATTCCATTTTTATTGACTTCGGCACGACAAAAATCGATCATGCAGCCTTCCAGCTCTAATAATGGGGAATCTGCTTTATAGCATCGGCGTAAAACTGCATGGACGCGCAATAATAGTTCCTGCGGCAAAAAAGGTTTTACCACATAATCATCTGCTCCAAGTCCTAAGCCGGCAAGTTTATCAGCCGCTTCATCTTTTGCTGTCAGAAATATAACTGGAATATTCGTAAATGCCCGTAATTTCTTCATAAGAGAAAATCCGTCCCCGTCCGGCAGCATGACATCAAGGATTGCAAGGTCGGGTTTTTCCTGCCTGGCAAAGATAAGTCCGGTCTGGACAGTTCCTGCATCAATGATATTGGAGAAACCGTCATCTGATAGAATGTCAATTACTAATTTACGCAGTTCCGGCTCATCATCAACCAACAGGATTTTTTTTGTATGCAAAAATGATTGTTCCATTTGTATAATCTACCTTTCAAAAATCTATCCATAACAGCAGTAATAGTATAACATAGCGGAATGGTTTTCGGAATCCTATGGCAAAAAAGTAAGGTAAAAGTAAGGATACGAGAAAGTTAATGTCAGATTGGGGATGTAAACTAAAGAAAAAAGAAAGGAGAATTTTTTATGGACTATATTATCATAACGGAGCAGTTAACAAAGAAATATAAAAATTTTATTTCGGTCAATAAGGTTTCCATGCACATTCAGAAAGGCAGTATCTACGGTTTCCTTGGCCCTAATGGAGCGGGAAAATCTACTACAATGAAGATGTTGTTAGGGCTTACATCGCCTACAGGCGGAAGATTCACGGTTGACGGAGGTCATTTTCCAGATGACCGGATCAGCATTTTAAAGAAAGTAGGTTCTTTTATCGAATCCCCGTCTTTTTACGCAAATCTGACAGGCCGGGAAAACCTTGATCTTATCCGCAGAATTTTGGGGCTGCCGGAAAATGCGGTGAATGATGCATTGGAGTTAGTCGGTTTGGCAGAGTTTGGCAGCCGGCTTGCCAAAAAATATTCGTTGGGCATGAAACAGCGTCTTGGGCTTGCGGGAGCTTTGCTTGGGCGTCCGCCAATCCTGATTTTAGACGAACCTACAAATGGTCTTGACCCTTCCGGTATTCATGAAATCCGTAATCTGATAAAGTCATTGCCGAGCCTTTATGATTGCACCGTCCTAATATCTTCTCATATGCTGTCGGAAATAGAATTAATAGCAGATGATATCGGCATTCTTAATCATGGCCGGCTGCTGTTCGAGGGAAGTCTTGATGAACTTAGGCAGAATGCAGTACAGGCAGGTTTCGCAGCGGATAATAAGATTAGTTCCGCTAATTTGGAAGATTTGTTCCTTTCCATGATTGATAAGGATAATGCAGCCAGAAAGCAGAGGGCAAGGTTATGAAAACACTTATCATTGAACTTCGGAAAGAAAAAAGGACGGGTGTTATTCCGCTGCTGTTATTAGTTGGTATCTTGGGAGCAGCCTATGCGTTTGTCAATTTTATTGTGCGCAAGGATACATTACAGAACCTTCCGTTAGCGCCGATGGACGTTCTTTTAACACAGCTTTACGGAATGATTATGGTATTGAACATGTTTGGTATCGTTGTAGCCGCCTGTATGGTTTATAACATGGAATTTAAAGGAACTGCAATCAAAAAGATGTATATGCTGCCGATTAGTGTTCCTAAAATGTATCTGTGCAAGTTTTTTATTCTAACAGTGTTACTTTTGACAGCGATTGTGTTACAGAATTTAGCTTTGTTAAAAATTGGTATCAGTGACTTGCCGAAAGGTACTTTTGAAATGGACACTTTGCTTAAATTTACAGCATATTCCTTTCTTACTTCTATGCCGACATTATCTTTTATGGTTTTGGTTTCCTCTCGCTCCCCAAATATGTGGATGCCGCTTGGAATTGGAGTTGCCGGATTTTTAAGCGGAATGGCCTTGTCAGGTTCAAATGTCAGTTTGCTATTGGTTCACCCATTCGTTGTAATGTTAAAGCCTGCTGTTGCTATGAGCGCACAGCCAGACAATGGAATAGCTATTATAGCTATGGCAGAAACATTTTTGCTGTTAGGAATAGGCTTATGGATGGCGAAACATTTACGTTATGAATAGGAGGGATTTGTGTGAATTTTTTTGATTTATTAAATATTGAATTTAAAAAGGTAAAGCGGTCGAAAATCGTTCCTTTGATATTTATTGCACCTTTGTTAGTAGTAATATCGGGAGTTGCCAATTTAAGCAGGTATTTTTCTCCAGAATATACAAATGCATGGTCTGCCATGTTTATCCAGAGTGCATTAGTCTATGCCTATTATCTATTGCCATTTTCCATGATTGTTGTATGTGTAATGATTGCAGGGCGTGAAACGCAACATAATGGCATTCTAAAGATGCTGGCATTGCCAGTTAGCCGTTCTGCCTTATCTCTGGCAAAATTTGGGATTTTGATGTTTTACCTGTTTATGGAAATGGTTGTTTTCCTCATTGTGTTTTTGATTACAGGTATCGTTGCTACACACATAGCAGGGATTACAGATACCTTACCAGTATTTTATCTTGTAAAGTGGTGTGCAGGACTATTCCTTACGATGCTGCCATGTATAGCGGCTATGTGGGCAATCACAGTATTGTTTGATAAAGCATTGCTTTCCGTAGGGCTTAATCTGTTTCTTGTTATTCCCGGTGTTTTAATCGCCAATACACCGCTTTGGACTGCGTATCCTTACTGTTACAGCGGTTATCTGGTATCTTGTTCGCTGCATGATTTTACGGCAGAAGGCACAGGCACAGCATTTTCAGTATTTCCGTTTTTGCCATGTGCAATAGTGGTTTTTATATTAGCTCTTTTGTTGGCTGTTAAAAGATTTGGTAAGAAAGAAATGAGGTAAACCATGGAAAAGAAAAAATTACAAAATATAAGTATTGCAGCCCTTATTATCAGTGTGCTGCCCTTTGCAACGCTGATTTTCGTATTTCTGCAAATTGTATTGCCCGATGGATTGCGTACAGTTTGGGGCGGTATCAATATTGCCTGTGTCATCATGGGGCTGTGTCTGTCTATCATCTGTGTTAAAAATAATGAAAGCCGGAGCCTGATAAATATTATCTCTACAATTATCAGCGCCTTGCTGCTGATGCTGGTTATCGGGATTATATTTTCCTGCACAGATGTTCAGGATTGGACGCTTTTGCGGATATGGCAAGGAGATGGACCTTGTCCGCAGCACAGTCCATGAACACCGGACACGATCACTTGAGATTTTATTTTTTTCTATAATCTGTTTCATATTGACGTAATACAAAAAGTCCTTGATATTTCGTATTACAGAAAGTATAATGGCTTATAGATGCAAGGGAGGAATTGCTTATGGGCAAAATGGGGCGTCCGAAGTCGGATATAATTAAGGATAGAATCGTAACAATAAGAATGTCTGATGAGGAGCATAGCAGGCTGAAAGAGTATTCCAGAAAGCATCAACAGACGATAACAGAAACAATTAAAGAGGGGGTCAACTTATTGTATAAGACTCACTTGGAAAGATATTGATTTTGACAATGGCTTTATGACAATAGATCATGCGGCGTTTTACTTCGCTGGCGGGTTGAATAAGACAGATAAGAGAATTTATATATCTACGTCAAAGACAGAAGCAGGTATTCGCAAAATCCCGATGGCAATAGATATATCCGTATTGAAAAACACTTGACACGGCGTATGCCGAAAAATAAAATAGAATCGTGTGAAACTATGGTATAAAAAGAAGAAAAGGTGCAGACGGTTTTTTTCTTTTGCATGAAACGGCAGAGAAGAACCTGAATGAGCAGAAGGAGGAAATTTCATGGCATTAGTAAAAAAACCGGTGACTGGAATGAAAGATATCTTGCCGGAGGAAATGGAGATCCGCGATTATGTGATCCGGGTGATTAAAGAAACCTACCGCAGTTTTGGCTTTACGCCAATCGATACGCCATGTATGGAACATATTGAAAATCTATGCAGCAAACAGGGCGGTGAAAATGAAAAACTGATTTTCAAGGTTTTAAAACGAGGCGAGAAATTAAAACTTGAGAGCGCGCAGAGCGAAGCCGACCTGGTGGATCTGGGGCTCCGCTATGATCTGACGCTTCCTCTGGCAAGATTTTACGCAAACAATGCGAACCGGCTTCCGTCTCCGTTTAAAGCGCTGCAGATCGGAAGCGTCTGGAGGGCGGACAGGCCTCAGAGGGGGCGTTACCGCCAGTTTACGCAATGTGATATTGATATTTTGGGAGAACCGTCCAATCTGGCGGAAATCGAGCTGATTTTAGCGACGACAACAACGCTTGGAAAACTTGGGTTTTCCGGTTTTGAAATCCGCATCAACGAGCGTGGAATTTTAAAAGCGATGGCTGCGTACAGCGGATTTTTAGAAGAAGATTTTGAAAGTATCTTTATCACGCTCGATAAAATGGATAAGATCGGATCTTTTGGTGTGGCGCAGGAATTGGAAAAAGAGGGATACGCCAGGGAGTCCATTGAAACCTATCTGCGCCTGTTTGAAGAAACTGCCGGTGCGCCAAGCGGTAAAGAAGCCGTAGAGCTGCTTGCCGGGAAATTAGGAGAGTTTCTGGACGCCAGACTGAAACAGAATCTGGAAGAAATCATAGAAAGCGTGGAGACGACCAAGACGGCGGATTTTTGCATGGTATTCGATCCGACGTTAGTCCGCGGCATGGGATATTATACGGGAACGATTTTTGAGATTGCGATACCGGAATTCGGCGGAAGCTGCGGCGGCGGCGGACGCTATGACCGGATGATCGGTAATTTTACCGGGAATCAGGTTCCGGCATGCGGATTTTCCATCGGATTTGAACGGATTATCCTGCTGTTATTGGAGCAGGGATACCAGATTCCCAGCCGGCCGAAAAAGACGGCATATCTGATCGAGAAAAATTATCCGGCGGAAAAGCTCTGCGGCGTGATTCAAAAAGCGCAGAAAGAGCGGGCAGAGGGCGGACAGGTTCTTGTTGTCCGGATGAATAAAAATAAAAAGTTCCAGAAAGAAAAGCTTTTGGCGGAAGGCTATGAAACGTTTGAAGAATTTTTTAAAGACCGTTAGGCAGGAGGAGAGAATATGGCAGAGTCAATGCAGGGATGGAAACGTTCCCACAGATGTACGGAAGTATCGGGACAAAATATCGGAGAGACAGTGACCGTGATGGGCTGGGTGCAGAAACGGCGGAACCTCGGCGCGTTAATCTTTGTAGATTTAAGAGACCGCTCCGGACTGCTTCAGATTGTGTTTGATGAAACCAGTGTAGGGAGCGCGGGGTTTGAAAAAGCGGGCACGATCCGGAATGAATATGTTATAGCGGTAACGGGTATGGTACAAAAGCGTACGGCGGCAGTCAATGAACATTTAAAAACAGGGGATATCGAAATTTTAGCAGATGGGATCCGAATTTTATCCGAAGCCGAAACGCCGCCGTTCCCCATCGAGGAAAACAGCCAGACGAAAGACGAGTTGCGTTTGAAATACCGTTTTTTGGATTTACGGAGACCGGATCTCCAGAGGAACCTGATGTTACGGAGTAAGGTAATCTATCTGATGCGCGAGTTTATGGTAAAAGAGGGCTTTTTGGAAATCGAAACGCCGATCCTCTGTAAATCCACGCCGGAAGGGGCGAGGGATTATCTTGTGCCAAGCCGCGTGCATCCCGGAAATTTTTATGCGCTGCCGCAGTCGCCGCAGCTGTATAAACAGCTTCTGATGTGTTCCGGATACGACCGTTATTTCCAGATTGCAAAATGCTTCCGGGATGAAGATCTGCGGGCGGACCGTCAGCCGGAATTTACGCAGGCGGACATGGAATTGTCCTTTGTAGAGGAAGACGATGTGATCGACGTAAACGAGCGCCTGCTTGCCTATGTATTTAAGGAAGCGATCGGCGTGGATCTTCCGATTCCGTTTCCGCGGATGCCGTGGCAGGAGGCGATGGACCGTTTCGGTTCCGATAAGCCGGATACGCGCTTTCAAATGGAATTGACGGATGTTTCCGAGATTGTCAGAAACTGCGGCTTCGGCGTGTTTACAGGGGCGCTTGCAGACGGCGGTTCGGTCCGCGGCATTAACGTAAAAGGGCAGGGCGCGATGCCCCGAAAGAAGATCGACAAATTGGTGGAGTTTGCAAAAGGTTACGGCGCGAAAGGCCTGGCTTATCTTTCGCTGGGGGAAGATAAAAGCATAAAGTCATCTTTTGCAAAGTTTATGACAGAAGAAGAACTGTCGGCGCTGGTTTCCGCTATGGAGGGAGAAGCGGGAGATCTGCTCTTATTTGCGGCAGATAAAAATAAGATCGTATGGAATGTGCTTGGCGCCCTGCGCCTGGAACTGGCAAAACAGATGGATCTGCCGGACCCGAATGCGTATCATTTCCTGTGGGTGACGGATTTTCCCCTGCTGGAATGGTCGGAGGAAGAAAACCGCTATATGGCAATGCATCATCCGTTTACGATGCCGAAAGAAGAGGACTGGGAGAACGTAGACGAGGATCCGGGCTCTGTCCGTGCCAAAGCATACGATATCGTACTAAACGGAACGGAGCTGGGCGGCGGTTCCGTCCGTATTCACCAGGACGATGTTCAGGAAAAAATGTTTGAGGTATTGGGCTTTACAAAAGAGAGCGCACATGAGCAGTTCGGTTTTCTTTTGGATGCATTTATGTACGGTGTTCCGCCGCATGCAGGGCTTGCTTATGGCGTAGACCGTATGGTGATGCATATGGTGCATGCAGATTCGATCCGCGACGTGATCGCATTTCCGAAGGTCAAGGATGCGTCCTGCCTGATGACAAAAGCGCCCGGAACGGTAGATGCTGCACAGCTTAAGGAACTACGGCTTAACGTGGAACCGGATGAAACGTAAGAGTACAGGATGAAAACGAGACAGTAAGTAAGCAGGAAAAAACTTGACAGAGTATAAAAAAAGCGTTATAGTGTAGTTGTACATTTTTATATTTCATTTTTCATTAAGTGTCGCAAAAGGTACACTTTACGAGACAAAAACGGGACTCGCCGAACCGGCGGTCAATTTTTCAAAAAAACGCCATTTTTCAGCAAAAACCTGAAAAACGGCATAAAAAAAGACAGATCCGAAAATCTGCCTTGTCTTTTTGTTGGTTGATATCCGTACATTTTATCCGTCTCAAAAAGTGTACTTTATGCGACAATTTTCAGAAATACGGGAAAAGGAGGGGGATGAGAGCAGGGGTTTTTATATAGGAAAAAGAAAGAAATTTAAAGATCAGGAAGCAGTGAATTGAGAAAGGAGTTTTGAGGATGAAATTAAAGAGAGTGTTAGCCGGAATCTTAACGGGGGCGTTGATGATTACCGGCATTCCGGCCGCAGGCATACCAGCGGCGGGAACTGTTTCTGTTCATGCAGAAGAGTCCGGAGACATGGGCAATACGGGGGAGAAAGAGTACCCGAATATTGTATTAGGCAGAGAAGAAAAGGTAAAAACGTCAAGTGTGAATTCGCAGGCCCCGGCAAATGTAGGCGCAAATGCAGTCAAAGAAGGCAGTGACGTATGGGAGAGTTCGGATGTGACCTCTTCCATTCCGCAGTGGATCCAGATCGATTTGGAGCATTTAAGAACGGCGGTTGGGCGTATCGAGGTTGTGTTTGGCAGCGATATGTGGGATCAGGGGTATGAAATCACTACATTCGATACCGAAACAAATGCAGAACATCATGTTGTAAAAACGATCGGTAATAACGGTCCGAACGGAACGATTGCCGGAACCACAGAAAACAGAAATTCGGAAACAAAGACGGATACGATTACGCGTAACACGTTAAATCAGAAAATTCAATTGAGAAGATTTGTAAGGTTTACGTTTAAACAGGCAGGAAGCACTGCGGGCAAGAAAGTATCTCTGGCGCAAATTCGCATTTTCGGAGAGGAAACGAATGAAATTCATGGTCCGAGTATTACAATGGTTGCGCCTGCAGCCGGTGAATATCCGCAGATTGCACAGGTATATGCATCCAGTGCGGATACGGCAAATTACCATGAAGATATCGCTGACAGAACGACTCCGGCAGCTACGTTTATCAAACGCGGCTCCGCAAACGAAAGCTGGGGCAAACGCATGCTGTTGGACGGGGAGACAGAAGTAAACGTTCCGGTGGCAGTCGGCGGTACGGCTCCGGAGCTTACGGTAGACCCCTATGACGACGGCGTATACGGATTTAGTACGGATGCTCAGACGCCGGGTACCAGTAACAAATTCGACGTATTTGGAAAAGATGTAAAAATTGTATCGTTCCAGCTGTATTTGGAAAAAGCTCCGACAAAAGTTTTGGATATTTTGGGCAAGGGCGATAAATTTGCCGTACAGATTGATGGAAACAGGATTTATACTTATATGAATGGGGAAGGCAGAAATAGATGGAGTGAAGAAAATTTCTGGTTCGCGAACCATGGCGGAGTTGATCAGTATTTAAAGAGATGGCTGGATATACTCGTAGTAGTCGACGGAGCCGGCAAACAGCGTCTTTATGTTGACGGCGTGCCTGGGGTAAGTAAAGAAAACAGCAGCGCCATTCCGGAAGAACATCCGCAGGATAAAGGATTACAGCCGTTTACAATCGGAAGCAACCTTGCAAATTATGAAAAACCAACGGATCAGACCCCCTATTGGCAAACCCAGCTGCCGCATGATGTAAGCGAGCATGTGTTCACGGCACAGGACGGCTATATTGCACGGTTCAAGTTTTATTCCAATGCAAATTACGCCGAGATCACAAACGGAGCGGGAACGGATATATCGGATGCAAGCATACTCTCGGACGCTTTCAATAACGGAACGAAAGAGGGCGAGACAGCAAACTTTACCATCGAGAAACTGGAACAGCTGGTTGGAGTTACGACGACTCTGGCGGGAAGCACAGCAAATGCTGCCGTGGAATCGAAAGAGAGCAAAGCAAAAAGATCAAAAGTGTATTATATGATTACGAATATGCTTCAGAAAGAAGAACCGACCGCCAGAATCAGTCTCTGTCCATACAGCAGGAAGACTGTGTGGCAGGAATATAAAGAGAATACATGGACGGATATTCCGGCAACAGAAACGTTTCCGTCTGACCTGACGGGCAAAAAGTTCAGGGCGGTTACGACACTTTATGCAGATGACGGTTATGTTTTTCATGATAACTGCCGTAAAACAGTAATCGACAACATCTCAGCGGGAGCCGAAGGAGCTGTGACAACCGTAAATATTAAAAGCGGTTCAAAGAACAGGGAACTGGAGATCATGACATATTACGGATGTTCCGGAGAGGCGGATGCAGCCATTCCGGACAGTGTTTGTCAGATTGAAGAGCTTATTCTTGGAGCAGACAGCATTAAGACCGAGTATGCAGAAAATAAAGAAGTAAACATCGGGCAGGCATATGCCATGATCGAACAGCTTTGCAAGCAGCATCAGAATGCTACGGCAGAAATTACATATACAACTACGGATACCGAATACATCACCATAGCAGACAATAAGAGTCCTGTTGTGAAGCTTGTCAAATCAAATAAAGACGCGTTGGGATACAAACCTGCCATGGTAGCGGTAACAGCCACATTAAAAGATGAAAACGGAAATATCATTCAGAATAAAGAAACAAAGAAAGACGTTGTTTTGACCAAGAAAGTTCAGATCAATATTGATGATCCTAAAAAAGCGGATCAGGAAATCGATTTGGCTCCGACGATTACCGCGCAGTCTCCGGTAGCGGGAAAATTTCCGCAGGTCGTAGACATTGCCTTTCCGGAAAAAGCAAAACACTTTGAAGATATCGCAGACAGAATGAATCCGTCTGCGTCATTGGATCAGCTGACAACGGATTATATTCAAAACAGCAATTATATCAAAGTGGGAGCAAGCTCCAATAAAAACAAGCGCCCGGTTCAGCCGAATGAGGAATGGATGAACGCGTGGGAAGCAGATAAAACGAAAGCAAAAGAAGAGCAAAAGTATGGCAATATTATCGAAAATGTAAACGGCGTATGGGCGTTTAACGGTCTCGGACAGACAACAGGCGATACCAATAAATTTGACGTATTCGGAAAAGATATTAAATTGGTATCCTTTAAATTGTATTTGAAAAAATGGCCGGATAATCCATATGGAGCCGAAGATGACGGAGCAACCATCGATATTTACGGTAAAGGTAATAAATATGCTATGCAGGTGGCAAGCAGCAAGAAGCTGATCATGTATATGCAGGCGGGAGCGGACAGAAACGGAAAAACAGAATGGCCGCAGCAGGAGTTTACGCCGGAAAATCCACAGGACTTTTTAAACAAATGGCACAATATTTTTATGGTAGTAGACGGCAAAGGATGGCAGCGTTTGTATGTAGACGGAAAACGTTCTTCTACGCGCGGCGGCGAATCCAATCAGGGAGGAGCGTTTGCTGCTGAGGCTACCGGAGATAACAGAAAACCGTTTACGCTTGGCTATAACTCTATGTCAAACCATCCGTCCTGGTATGACGGTATCTTTACAAATGACATGGGATATATCGCAGATTTTGAATTTTATTCCGATAAGAATTATGATCATATCATAAACGGCGCAGGTACGGATATATCGGAAGCGCAGACGCTTAAGAAAGAATTTGCGGATATTATTGACCTGCAGGCTTTGGAAACGAAGTATGCAAAAAATCCGGATGATATCGGGACAATTTTAACGAACCTGCTTCAGGAAACAAACGCGACGGCAAATATTACGGCATCCCCGTACGTGGCAAAAACAAACTGGAGTCAGAAAAAAGACGACGGAACGTTTGAGAATCTGGATAAGATAAATGCAAAAGCATTTGGTTACTCCTCCAGCTATCGTTCTGTAACGACGCTGACAGCATATGACGGATTTAAATTTAAAAGTGATAAAGCATTTACAGACTCAGTAGCAGAGAACTTCCATACGCAAGGCGGATCACAGGCAGATGAGATAACTGTAACCGTAGGTCCGAATGCAAAAGGGGAAGAAAATAAAGTATTGACGATTACGGCTGTTTATGGAAAAACGGCAGAAGCTCCCTGTACCTGTGCGGTGGAAAGCATTACGGCTCCGGCTCCGGTAAATATCACGATTGCGGCGGGACAGGAAAACGGTACAGCAACGTTAGGCGAGACAAAGGTAACGGATGTAAAACTGGCAGACTGTGAAAAGACGGGACATCCGGTTGCATTGGGCGATCAGGCAAGAATCGATATTTCTTACGACGATCTTTCAGAAGAAGCGTCCAAGGTGATTGACTTTAATAAAGAGACCAGATCGATCACAGCGAAAAAAGGCGGTACAGCCAAGATTGTTCTCCGGGCAAAATACCAGATCAAAGACGGAGAGAACTGGGTAACGGTTACCAATGAAGAAGATCCGGCAAAACCGGCAGAAATGACAATTGAGATTACGGTAACGGTTACGAGAGAGGACGCAGCGTCTGATACGGAACTGGACGGACTTTCGACAGAGGCTGCCAATGCGAAACAGGATTATCCGGACAGCATAAAAGATGATTACGAGCAGGCGGCATGGGACGAACTGCAGGCTGCGATAACGGCTGCAGAGGAATTGGCTGCAGACAGCGCAGACGCTACTTCGGCAGCAGTTGCGGCGGCAAAACAGAGAATTGCGGATGCAATCGCAAACCTGGCAGACCATAAGAGTGCAAAAGGAAAAGCAAAAGACG
>BLMD01000166.1 GCA_011959925.1 Lachnospiraceae bacterium | reverse complement strand
CATAGTCTGGATGAACTTCCTCAAATATGGGACATATTTATCGGAAATATGTCTGTTATCGGTCCGCGCCCTGGTTTGTGGAATCAAGATCTTTTAACAGCTGAGAGAGATAAGTACGGAGCGAATGATGTAAAACCAGGGCTGACTGGTTGGGCTCAAATAAATGGCAGAGATGAGTTGGAGATATCAGCAAAGGCCAAACTTGATGGGGAATATGTAGAGAAGGAGAGCTTCCTCTTTGACTGTAAGTGTTTTCTGGGGACGATATTAAGTGTAACTCGTGGAGATGGTGTGGTTGAAGGTGGAACAGGTGAGAGGTATAAGAAGGAGTAAAACAAATGAGCCGAGTATCAGTAATTACCCCTGCTTATAATGCTGCACTTTTTTTAGAGGAAGCAGTAAAAAGTGTTCAAATGCAAACATTCGCCGATTGGGAAATGATTATTGTAGATGACTGTTCAACGGATTCAACATTTCAAATTGCTGCTTTATTGGCAAAAGAGGATAAGCGAATCAAAGTTTTCCAGAATGAAAGGAATTCTGGGGTGGCATTTACAAGGAATGTAGCATTAGATGCAGCAACAGGAGAGTACATAGCATTCCTTGATTCTGATGATATGTGGTTACCGCAGAAGTTAGAAAAACAAGTTGAGTTTATGGATGTTAAAGGATATGTTCTGTCATATACAGATTATCAGAAGTTTGATTCCAATACGGGAGAACGACAAAACAAGATAATAAGAGCTCCAGCAACGATGACAGCGAAACGTATTTATGGAAATACATCAATAGGTTGTCTCACAGTGATGGTCAACAGGAATAAATCAGGATTATTCCATATGCCGCTTATCGGACACACTGAGGACAATATTACCTGGCAAGAGATACTCGCCAGAGGCTATACAGGATATAGACTTGATATGGTGCTGTCGCTATACCGTGAGGGAAACTTATCGTTAACCAGCGGTAAACAAAAAGCTGCCAAACAACAATGGAGTACATATAGAGATTACTACAAATTTTCTATACCTAAAAGTGTATTCTATTTTGCGCAGTATGCATTTCATGCAGTAAAGAAACATTTCTATTAACCGAATCACTCTTCTTTAACTGATCCATATATTATTTTTAAGATGGTGAAGATGGACAAGAGATGAGGTGTGAAGAAGCAAATTAAAACAAGTTAATCATAGAAGGAGAAAACCTAAATGAAAATTTTGATGCTCAACCCGCCATTTTTAGAGAAGTATTCTAAGAGCTCACGCAGCCCTGCTGTTACAAAGAGCGGTACGATTTATTTTCCGCTGTGGCTTTCCTATGCGGCTGGCGTACTTGATAAAAAGGGACATGAACTGAAAATCCTTGATGCTCCGGCAAAGTGTCTGACGAAGGATGTTTGCCTGAAGCAGATTGAGCTCTTCAATCCTCAGCTAGTGGTTATCGATACGTCCACACCGTCTATTAATAATGACTTGGATTTCACCAAGCAGATTAAAAAAGCTTTGCCGAATGTGAAGACTTGTCTGGTAGGAACACATGTATCTGTTGCTGTACCAGAAATACTGCCGGAGAAAGCAGCCTACGTTGATTTTATTGCTCGTCATGAGTATGATTATACGCTGCCGGAAGTCGCAGAGGCAATTGAAGGAAAGAGAGAATTGTCTTCCGTTTTGGGGATTAGTTATGTGGAGAATGGTGAACTTAAAGAGAATCCGAGTAGACCATACATAGAAAATCTTGACGAGCTGCCTTTTGTGACAGAGGTTTATAAGAAGTATCTTGATATTGAGGATTACTTTTATGCGCATGTAAGTTTCCCGACTGTGAGTATCTTCTCTAGCCGGGGATGTCCGTCAAAATGTTTTTATTGTATGTATTCTCAAGTTATGTTTGGCAAGGTATATCGTAAACGCAGTGCCAAAAACCTGTTTGAAGAGTGTAAGTATATTGTTAAGAATTTCCCGAATGTGAAGGAAATTCTTATTGATGATGACAACTTTTCAGTTGACCAGAAAAATGTTCAGGAGTTTTGTCAGTTGATGATTGACAATAAACTTCCACTTAAATGGGTTGTGCAATGCCGAGTTAATCTGAAGTACGAGACCATGGTGCGAATGAAGAAAGCTGGGTGTCGTTTAGTGGTTGTTGGTTATGAAAGTGGCAGCCAGAAAGTTCTTGATGGTATGCATAAAGGAATTACGCTTGAACAGAGCAGGAAGTTCGATGCGGCAGCTAAAAAGGCTGGTATGCGTGTCCACGGTTGTTTTATGGTGGGTAATCCTGGTGAGACTAAAGAGACCATGATGGAAACTCTGAACTTTGCCAAAAGTCTGCGTATGGACACGGCACAGTTCTTTCCGTTAATTGTGTATCCCGGCACTGAAGCATGGACTTGGGCAAAGCAGAAAAACTACATTACTGCAAAGAGCTATGATGAATGGCTGACTCCTGATGGTATGCACAACTGTGTGCTTTCTACCCCGAAGGTTTCTAATAAGGAGTTTGTGGATTTCTGTAACTATGCACGTAGGAAGTTCTATCTTCGTCCGAAGTATGTTCTTATGAAGGCGGTAGAGTGTTTGACTGATAAAGATGACTTTATAAGGACAGTAAAATCTTTCAAGACTTTTGCAAAGTATTTGTTTAAGAGAGGATAGTAAAGAATTGTGATGAATGCCCTTTATGTCTTGTTTATGGTGTCGTTGTTTCTTCCAATCTATACTTATTTTATATATCCTTGCATCCTTCGGTTGTTGAAAGGTAAGGAGTATAAGAAGCAGGAAATGGAACCCGCCGTATCGGTTGTAGTTGTAGGAAAGAATGCAACAGAGAAGGTAAAGAATATTCGACAGTGTAAGTATTCAGATATTGAGATTATAGTTGGTGATTATGCTAGCAAGGCGAAAGGCGAGATTATCGTATTCACAGATACAAAGACAAAATTGGATCTGGAGGCCATTAGGGAAATAGTAAAACCTTTTGCTGAAAAACAGGTTGGTTGTGTAGTAGGTCAACAAACGAATCCCGGGGGAAATAGTGCATTTTGGAAGTATGAGAATTTGGTGAAGAGTCTGGAATCCCGGATTGGCTGTGTTTCAGGGGCAAATAAGAGTTTGTTTGCTGTGAGAAAGGCGGATATGCCCGAGATCCATGAGAAAGTGTTGAACAAGCCTTTTTATATAGCTGCAAAGATTATGGAAAATGGTAAAGATATCGTCTTCCAAGATTCAGCCAAAACTTATGAGAGCGAAAGTGGGGGGACGAACTTTAGAAAACATGTTGAGGATGCTGTTGGGTATTGGCAAGCATTGAGGTTATTTCCCAAAATGCTGTTCCCAAGGCATGGTTCTTTTGTATATGTCAGTCACAGGGTTATGAAGTGGTTTGTATGGTTGAATATGGTTTTACTGATGGTGATAAGCGGAGTATTGGCTGTATTTGGGTCTTTACCAATGACGGTGTTATTTGCTTTTCAAGTGTTTGTGTATGTTGTTGTGATAGTTTTGGGAAGGAAAGATATAGGCGGAGTAGTGGGATTAATGATAAGCATAGGATATTATTTTGTAATGCTGAATGCAGCGTATTTTGTAGGGGTATTTTGTAAGGAGAGAGCAAATTGAAGGTCTGTGTAATGATGTCCACGTATAATGGTGAAAAGTACATTGAAGAACAGATTGTCAGCAATTTCTCCCAGAAAGGTGTAGAAGTTGACTTGTATGTTCGAGATGATGGTTCTAAAGATGGAACATTTAAAAAGCTTGAAGAATTAAAGAATAATTATTCAAATATGAGCATTACAAAAGCGCCGAATGTAGGTTATGCAAAAAGTTTCTTTTCTTTATTAGCTGGTGTACCAAATGATTATAAATATTATGCGTTTTCAGACCAGGATGATGTGTGGAAGCCCAATAAACTGTTAGATGCAGTGAAAGTATTAGAAAAACAAGAGAGACCTGCTTTGTACAGTTGTAATCTTGAATTGGTTGATCAAGACCTAAAACCTTTAGAAATAATGGAACCTCCAAGTGAAGCTGATTTTCAAAAGGGAAGATATTTGATTGATAGATACAGTTATGGTTGCACTATGGTGTTTAATTCACAGCTTAGAGACATTGCAATTAAACATATTCCAACCTTAGGTGTTTCTCATGATAATTGGTTGGGATTGATTGCTATATTTTGTGGGGAATTTATATTTGATGAAAAAGCAAATATCTTGTACAGACAGCATGAAAATAATGTTACTGGAGGAAAAAGCAGCGTCGTTGAATCTTGGAAAAGAAGAATCAAAAACATAAACAGAATAAAAGATGAATCGAAGAGCGCTTTAGCATCAGAACTGCTTAAACATTTTGAAATACAATTTGATGAAGAAACAAAGGATCTTCTTTATATGGTAGCTGAATATAAGAGTAACTTCAAGGGGAAGATGAAGTTTTTCTTTGATAAGAGAACTGTAAGAAGATCGAGAGAGAAAAATATGATTTTTAGAATGATGATTCTTTTATCAATAGCATAACGAGGTATGTATTCATGGCTGCTGTAAATGACAAAGCTTTAAGGGAGATGAATTCAGAGTACAGAAATATATGCAGAAAGTATTCAAAGTTTTCTAAGATAGAAACATTGTTGAGAACGATGAGAAAAGGGATTTTTTTGGAAACTATTTCTCTGAAACTAAATAAAGCAAAATATTTTGACAAATTTTATAAGAAATGTAATGTACTGGATGAAACCAAATGCATATCAAAAAACACAAAAATTGTAGTTTATATGTGTGTTGTAGGAAAATATGATTCTATTTATGAGCCCATTGTGTTAATGGATAATACCGACTATTTTATTATTACAGATCTTGATATTCCAAAGGATAGTGTATGGAAGAAAATTGCTATTGATAAAAGTAAGTTTCAAGGGAAAAGTAATGTTGAGATAAATAGATATTATAAATTGCATCCACACGAGGTATTTAAGGACTGCGAGTATTCTATTTATATAGATGGAAATATAAGAATAGTGGAAGATATTAGCTATATTATCGCGAATATGCGAGATAGCAATCTTATATATGGTGTGTTTCGCCATCCGGATAGAGATTGTATTTATACAGAGTTTAATTATGTAATGCGATTAAAGAGATTTGTAAATGAAAGGGAGAAGTATAAGAAGCAGATTGCAGATTATATAAAGGATGGATTTCCAAAACACTTTGGGCTATATGAAAATACAATATTAATCCGAAAGCATGATGAAGAGAAGGTTATTAAATTGATGGATGCTTGGTGGAATGAGTTAATGTTACATTCCTTTAGAGATCAACTCAGTTTCCCATATGTCATGTGGAAAGAGGGATGGTCAGAAAGAGATATATGTGTTTTGGGATATGATTTAAAGGATTGCAACTGGGAAAGGTACTATTTGCATAAGTAAAGTATGCAGTTCAGGAGAAACGTGAATGATTTATTACGTTATTGGAATAGAGATTTTTTTGTTTTATATTATCAACAATTATACTAAAACAAGAATACTATCAGAAAAAGTCTTGGCTGTTATTGCTATCTTAGAAATGATAGTTTTAGCTGGGCTTAGATCGTATGAGGTTGGAAATGATACATTGGCGTATGTTCAATCATTTCAGTCGTATGCACAATATGGAAACTATGGAATTGGTGAGAGATTTGAGCCTGGTTATCAGGCATTAACAAGGATTGTAACGGTAATAAATAAAGACCCCAGAGTTTTTATTTTAATCACATCTATTATTATTTATATGGGATTCTATATTTTTATAAAATGGAATTCAAACAGTGTCCTGCTTTCGGTTCTGATTTTCTACCTTATATTCTTTTGTAATTCGTTGAATGTGAGTAGACAGTACTTAGCAGCTGTAATTGCTGTGAACTGCATAGATTTCATAAAAGATAAAAAGTATATTAAGGCACTTATAATAATATTTGTGGCCGGGATGTTTCATGTCACTGCTCTTATTTATTTGTCGGTGGTTTTTGCAGGAATAACTAGAAAAAACAACAAGTGGATACTTGCGTTTCTTGGAGTTTCGGCTGTTTTTTTAGTATTTAGCAATCAGGTTATAAGTGTTTTATTAAAATTATTTCCATCTTATGGCTTTTACTTTAGAATGCAAATATACCAAAATAGCGGGGAAATAGGAAAGCTTACTCTATTGATGCTTGGTTTTACTATTACGGCAGTCTTTATGATATTCAATAAAAAAAGTAACAGAGCTTATGATATAACCACATTTTCGTTAGATGACGGACTGATAATAGAAACAAAAATAATGATTATGGCGTGTGCAGTAGGCATTCTTGCAAGTAGATATCTTATGATTAATAGAGTTGCAGAGATGTTAAACATATTTATTATTTTGTTGATTCCCAATATTTTGGGCAGACTTAATGCTAAAGTACGGTTTATTTCGGAGATAGTCATTGTATTTATTTTAGGTATATATATGTATACAGTAATTAATTATGGAAACATAGGTGTTTATCCTTATAAGTTTATGTGAAAACACATTATGGAGGATTCAAATGATTAATCTTAATGCAGACAGGAAAATGTATATTTTTGTTACGGCAGGGATTTATGTAATGGGGGGTATGCAAACTTATGTTGCTGCTAAGTCTAAGTATCTACGTGAAAACAACTGGACTGTAAAGGTGATATATGTTGGATATAATAAGGGAAAGACGAGGTTTAAGGAATTAAATAGGTATACAGACGGTGGAGTAATTGAATTGACACTCCCACCGTTCAAGCACATAAAAAACGTTGTTCATAAAACTTTGTATAGAATTGATTCGATTATTGGAGATTACAGTAGATATGAAACAATAATAATTGAATCGCATGATGACAAAACTTCTCAATGGGGAGAACTTATTGCAAAACGAATTAGTGCAAAGCATATTGTTGTGCCGTTGAATGAGTGTTATCGTGGGAAAAAAGTATATTATGAGGATATGATTGATTATTATCTATTTAAATTCCAGAGAAAAGAATTAGTGGGATTAGAAACATTGCAAAAACTGTTTAAGGGATACAAGATAATTGAAAAAAAGGATATGATTGATTTCCTTTTTGATGAAGATCCTGTTCAAGAAGATGAAAATTTTTATATATCATCTTCAAAAAAATATGATTACACTATATGCTATATCGGACGTTGTTCAAAACCATATGTTCCTAATATAATTAGGGATATCATAAAATTTGCATCTGACCATACGGATAAGTTGATTCGATTTGTTGTTGTAGGTGACACATCCCAAGTTAAAGAATTTTTAGATGTTGACGCATGTAATAATTTAGATTTATTTAAATTAGGAGAGCTTGTCCCTATTCCACGACAACTTTTCTCTGTTATAGATGTGATTATTGCCGGATCTGGCTGTGCGAGGAGTTCCGTTGCTGAAGGATGCTTATGTATAGTTGCTGATCCTGAATCTTGTCAGTCTATAGGTTTACTTGGTTACGAAACAAAAAGTTCTGTATATTGGGATGGCGTGTCGCCAAAAACTTCATTTTCGGATGCTTTAGAACGAACATTAATAAAAGAATCTTATAAAGATCAAGAGTTTGAGTATCCTATAATTACCGTTGAAGAAGCAACAATGCAAAACTTTGATGTTATAATGAAATCTGCACAGAATCAAGAGTATTATGATGAACGAAAGTTGATTGGAAATAGAATCTTACCAGATTTTCTATCTTACTTTAAATTTTTTTTAATAAATCACTTTCCAAGACTTGTTTCGTTATACTTGGATAGGAGAAACGCATGAACATCCAGAAGAAATATTTTTCGAATTTTATATGGAGATTTTTGGAAAGATGGGGTGCTCAAGGTGTTTCATTTATTGTAACAGTTATTCTTGCTAGACTTATTGAACCAGAAGCATTTGGAATACTTGCTATTGTTACCGTTTTTACATCTTTATTTTCTGTTTTTATAGAATCCGGTATTTGTACTGCCTTAGTACAGAAGTCTGATGCTGATGAAAAGGATTTTTCATCAGTGTTTTACACAAATCTACTGTTGTGTTTATTTCTCTATGGGGTGCTGTTTGCAGGCTCGCCTGTTATCGCGGCTATTTATGATTTCCCGGAGCTGACTGCATACTTACGGGTAAGTGGAATCGTTGTTATTGTTGCTGGTGTAAAAAGTATACTTGTAACTTTCGTTACAAAAAAACTGCTGTTTAAAAAGTTTTTCTTTGCTACATTAGGTGGAACAATAGGGGCAGCTGTCATAGGA
>BLMD01000165.1 GCA_011959925.1 Lachnospiraceae bacterium | reverse complement strand
GAACCGGCCTGAGAGTAATGGGTGGAATTATCCCCATATTTACCAGAGTGTACCCGGCTACGGAGCTATACCGGTGGCACCTTATAACGGGACGACGGCCACCGGAGGATGCGACGGTCTTTATAGGAACGCCAGCCAAAAGACGATAACGGCCGTGGCCCTGCGGTTCGGCACCTGCGACCGCGGCCGGTCTGGGGGCCCGCGCGCGCGTTTTTGGTACAACGTGGCCACGGACGCGGACTGGGACTTCGGCGCCGCCATTCTTCTCCAGCCACCTGTCGGCGTAGCCGCATAGGTGGGACCGGGGGCGCGAAGCACTCCCCCGGAAGTTTGCCTTTGATCAAGCGTAAAATTTTATAGCGATATATTAGGGGATAGGACCGGCGCACCTGGGGCCGTGGCCCTGCGGTTCGGCAACTGCAACAACGGCCGGAATGGGGGCCCGCGCGCGCGTAATTGGAACAACGTGGCCACGAACGCGAACTGGAACATCGGCGCCGCCTTTATCTATCCATTTGGAGTATAGACCTAAAGCCGGTCCTATTCATTTACACCCCTGGCCGTTGAAACACGGATAAGCCGCCATTATTGGATAGGCGAGTGGAAATTAACTTGATACAGGGCGGGCAGTAAAGCGGTCGCACCTGCTGCCCGTAGAGGATAGAAGAAAAAATATTCTTATAGGAGTAGAGTTATGCGCAGGAAGGACTTGTGGCAAAAGATACAGAGCGCCACGGAAACGGGCGCTAAACAATACAAATATTTGTATCGGCGTATGCTTGAGGATAAAACGATCCGGAAAGCATACAAGAAATTACGCAAAGGCAAAACAAAGCGGAAGGAAATACAGGCGATAGATGCCAACCTGGACGCAGAGGTCGAGGCCATGCGGCGGATGATTGAAAACACGAAGCCGCCAGGCGTCGACGTAGAACATCCGGAGCTGGCATTTAAGCCAAAGAAACACAAGCCTAAATTCATTTACGAACACGGAAAGCGCCGGAAAATTTATATGCCGGAGATACACGAGCAGTGGCTGCACCACATAATTATTATTGTTTTGGAGCCGATCATAATGGCCACCGCTTACCGCTTTTCCTGCGGGAGCTTTCCGAAGCGCGGCGGACACTTTGGAAAGAAACAGATAGAACGATGGATCCGGAAGGGCGGAGGCATACGCAACTTTGCCAAAATGGATATCCGCCATTTTTACGACAGCATAAGGCTTGACGTACTTATGCGGGAGCTTCGCATCCGGATAAAGGACGAGTGGTTTTTATATATTATTGAGCTTTGCTTAAAGGAATTTAAGAAAGGGATACCGCTGGGCTTCTACATTTCCCAGTGGCTCGCCAATTATATACTTGAGCCTTTGGACAAATTCATAACAGAGACCCTGGGCCTTAAATTGGATGTACGATACATGGACGATATAACCATTTTCGACAATTCCAAAAAGAAGCTACACGCAGCAATAACAGAAATCCGGAAATTCATAGGCCGCCGGTTCCGTTTGAAACTTAAAGACAATTACCAGGTCTGCAAATTTCATTTTGAGAAAAAGGACGGGAGCAGCGTAGGGAGGCCGCTTGATTTTATGGGCTTCGTATTCTACCGAAGCAGGACTATAATGCGGAAAAGTATTATGCTTTCGGCCACCAGGCTGGCCAAGAAGATGCAGCGGGCAAGGGACGCCGGGCGCGGCTACTTTGCAAAACACATTAAAGCCATGCTTAGTTATATGGGCTGGTTTGATTGTACGGACACTTACGAGTGCTACCTGCAGCGGATAAAACCATTCATAATACGCATAGGCAGGCTTAAGAAGATAGTATCAAAATTAGATAGGAGGCAGAACAAACATGAAGCAGTGGACAGAGGAACGAAGCGCACAGCGGCCTGCAGAGTTGCAGCTTGTGGCGCCTAACTTGTATATCCAGCGGCGGAACATTAAGGCCCAGGAGCACGAGGAGAAGGACGGCATGGCAGCATATACGGACTTCGTATGCGAGAGCCG
>BLMD01000164.1 GCA_011959925.1 Lachnospiraceae bacterium | reverse complement strand
TCATGGAAACGAAGGAAGCGACCGCCGTCCAAAGTTTCCGGCTCGTAAGTTTTCTTACCCAGTTGATCTGTTTCATAGTGTTATCCTCCTTTAAGGTTTATTTGTGCGCCGGTGCTGCTCTGCGGTCCGGCGCGGTTTACTTGTTACATCCCGATCTGCTTGAAAATGAAGCCGATAACGATGCCTATTACGGCCGTAATAATGTAGCCCGTAACCTTGCGCCAGTTTTCGCCGTCGCGGCCTTCTAACGTCTCCAGGCGCTTCTCGTGCTGGCTCTGCTCTTTGACCATGTTCTCAATGCTCAAGGCCAACTTTTGAACCGAGGCCGTAAGCTGACCGATCTGCCGGGTGCTTTCCTCTAACAGGTCAATGCGGCGATTCTGGCGCTTGTTCTCCTCGTCCTGTCTCCTGGCAAACTCCTCATGCTCCCGTCTTGTAATGCCGTCGTTTCCGTCCATCTGCCTCCACCTCCTTCCTGGAAATTATAAAAGGGCCCGCACGGCCGCGCTGGCGGCCCCACAAGCCCTCGAAAAGCTGTAAGGGTAGATTTATACATCCATCCCTATATCGCGGCGTATTCCGGCCGCCAGGTTTATTCTATCAACGCAGGGAAGGCTCCCGGCCTCCTCGGCGCTAATATGCTGCATCAAAAGTATGAAAAGCTCGTCAATTACTCCGGACTGGATCCGTATAATGGCGTTTTGCTGCTCAACTACTTTGAGCGGGTCTATGCTTCTATTCCCCATAAGCCTCCCCCGTGATCTCCTGGTAGTCGGCCTCGGTGATGGTTCCCTTTTCTACTCTCTCGGTCAACTGCTCCTTTGTAACCCTGCCCGCCGCGTAAAGCCGCTTAAGGCTGCCTACTAAAATACTTGCCATTATAAAAGCCCTCCTTCCATAAGCTGCATCGTGTATTCGTCAATAGCTGCCGTTACTGCCTCGTCTGTCCGGATCTCCTCAATGCTTTTAAGCATCGCGTATTCGCTCTCGGTGATCTCCCGGCTCTCGCATACGAAGTCCGTATATGCTGCCATGCCGTCCTTCTCCTCGTGCT
>BLMD01000163.1 GCA_011959925.1 Lachnospiraceae bacterium | reverse complement strand
AAGCTGTCTACATTCTCCTGCATCTGTTCTCCCCTCTCTGCGTTCTGTAATCCCTCTGGCAGATTTTCGTAGCTCTCCTGCTCTTCGTCCCGTACCTCTTCTAAAATGTCCTTTGCTTGGCTAATCAGCTCCGCTGCCTCTGCAATTCTTTTGCGCCTCTCTTTGTTCATGCCTCATGCTCTCCTTTCTTTTAGGGTTTATAATGTCGCCTGCGCTACGTCGGCTGTATATGTCAGCTTATCCGTGCCGCTGCGCTCAATTTCTTTATAAATCGTATCTCTGTGTGTTCCTACTGCTGCCGCAATCTCTACTATGCTGTCGCCTGCCTTAAGCATCTTTTCTATTGTCCGTCTGTCCTCATAGCGCAATCTCTTGTATCTCCTTGCCATTGTTTCCCGCTCCTTTCTATGTGGGCGGCTTTCGCCGCCCTTTGTCTTATTTTGTTACTGCCTCTATGCAAAGAGGCTTACAAAGAATGTGCATACATAAAAGCCCTTTTATCGCTGTCGGCAAATCATACGGTATAACCTTTTCTACGTTGCACTGGTCGCACATTGCATTTATGCCCGCTATCTGCCATTCCTCTATATCGTTCTCTCTATTCCTTAAAAACTCTGCTGCGTCCCGTGCCTCTCTCATGCAGTCTTTCATTACCCTTGCGTTATTATCGTGGGCACTTACTCTAAATTGCAGCTTGTCTGGCTCTTCTTTGCACTGCCTCTCAAACTCTGCCGCCTCTCTTTTCTCTGCGTCCTCTTCCTTAAGCATTTCATCAGCAAACCAGTAAACCAGCTTATACATTCTCTTAATTGCTTTCTGGCGGCTCTCGCTAAGCTCTTCCTTTTCCTCATGTGCTGGCTTATTCTCTACCTTGTCAACATACAAGCGGCTTTTGCTGTGTTCCGTACTCCAAAACTCTGTTACGCCGTTCTCTGTCCTCTCATAAAATACCCCGCTGCCGTCCTTACACACATACTGCTTATGAATTACGTTATTTTCCATTTCAGAATTTTCTTTATACTCTTTTCCGTACAATACTGCTGCCTTTGCTGCCTCATACTCTTTTAATGTCACTCTTTCCATTCTGTTTACCTCTCTTTCGTTGCAAAAAAATAAGCGTGTCAGAGTTTCTACACTCTGCACGCTCTTCTTTTTTCTCTGCTATTTCAATAAAAAAGAAATCCGGCAGAGGTTTAAAACCTCTTGTCGAATTTCATTCTAAAACTTATC
>BLMD01000162.1 GCA_011959925.1 Lachnospiraceae bacterium | reverse complement strand
AATTTTACAACTTTTTTATACGCAGGCGCTTCTTTATTATATGCGTCTATGATTTTCTGCAGGGACGCTTTGATATCCGAAATCTGATGTTTTTCCGCATAGTTTAATAGAAAGGCACAGAGCGCGAGAGCGTTCCAAGGCACAAAGAGATAAAAGAAAACCTTGCAAAGTCAATTATCAAAAGGTGTGGGCTGAAGTAAGCCCACAAGAATTTAGGAGGTGTTTTAATATGAAAAATTCTTATCCAATTATTTTAGTGCCTGATAAGGTAGGTTATGTGGTGTATGTTCCTGATTTCGATATAAATACCGAGGGGAACACGCTGACGGAAGCTATTGAAATGGCAAGGGACGCAATAGGGGTTGTCGGCATTGATATGGAAGACGATGGGGAGTCTTTGCCAGAGCCAACAGCAGTATCTGAGGTAAAGGCTGATTCGACGGATATTGTAACGCTTGTGGACGTGGATTTCGGAGAGTACCGCAGAAAAAACGATATGAGGACGGTTAAGAAAAACTGCACAATACCGTCATGGCTGAATTTTGAAGCTGAAAAGGCAGGAGTGAATTTTTCTGCAATATTGACGGCGGCACTCAAAAGCGAGTTGAAACTTCAAAGCCGTTAGGAAGAGTGTTCCGGCACTCTCTTTTTCTTCCCCCCCTTTTTACCAATATCTGATATATTTTGGCATTTTGAAAATACGTCAGTATGCCTTGAGTTTCCGCAAACTGTAATTCCAAAATGAATATAATCTCCCAAAGTACCAATCTGCCACTTTTTTGAAAAATATAGAATGGCAGTTCTGTAAATAGAGGTACTTTAATAAGCCCCGCCGGAATCGGACTTTGGGAGACATATTCTTTTATCTATTCAAACAGCCGGCTTAAGGCAGAATTGACGGTATGCAGGGCGCTTTGTCCGGAACCAAATGCCATGCACAAGGTGAGATAAAAATTTAATGAATTGATCGCTTTCAGCTTCCGTACCCTAAAGTTTTCAAACTGGAACAGTTGCTTTTTGCAACGGAAATATTCTTCGATTTTCCATCTGGAAAAGTAAAGTTTCGCCGTTTTTATTACATCATCTTTGGATTTGATGTCCCCCCCTTTCTCCCACATGAGGCAATGGTTGGTTAATAGTTGCCTTTTTATGATGATAAAGGGCGGCAGCATTTTTGCTATTCATACTTTTTTAATAACTGTTTAAATATTACTATACCTATTACAATTTGAAAAATTAAATAGCCGCCTAGATATAGCACTGTTAAGCGTGAATTATCAATGACTTCAAGTTGTCCCAATATGGAGAAGATGATTATTGAAATACTAACTGTCATAAGCCCGATAGCATACGCATAGCGCCCGGATTTATCTCTTAATTTTGATTTTAATTCATCGTGAAGTTCGATTTTTTCATTTTCTATTTTTTCTTGATACCGTTTTTTGTTTTTAGATGTATTCCAGTAAAAGTATTTACAGGTCATAACAGTACCAGAACAAATGGCTCCGGCAGCAAAACCGATAAGTAAACTGTCCAGCACACTATCAGTTAGCAGTGCTGCACCCAAAAGAATAATACCTACCAAAATAAACAAAATACCCTCTAATAAATTACCTTTTTTCATCTTTGCAACTCCTTTCATGAATAAAAATTTCTTCGATTTGTTTACCAAAAAAATCTGATATTACAAAAGCTAATTCTAAAGAGGGATTATATTTCCCCGTTTCTATTGAACTGACGGTTTGCCTTGAAACTTTAAGTGCTTTTGCAAAATCTTCTTGATTCATGCCTAATCTTTTCCTTAATTCTTCAACCCTGTTTTCCAAATAATGTCACCTCCGTTTTGACAAGGTTCCTTTACATTTTCATTATAGTAGGATAAGGCGGTTTTGTCAAGGTTCCTTTACAAAAGTTTTTCTTATAAGTTGCACGGAATAGTGGGTGGCTGCCTATCAAAATCTTTGTGTTAATTTATCGCACATGAGCATTAATCTAATGCTTGAAAAATTTATATTGGAGTGTATTATGAAACGAAAGACAGAATGGATTTTATGTCCTGTTTGCGGAAATAAAACTCGTGACAAAATCAGAGAGGATGCTGTTTTGAAAAACTGCCCTCTCTACTGTCCAAAGTGCAAACGTTTCTGAATTATGTAATCAGGACGTTTCAATCGTCCCGATTTTTCGGAAATACCGGGTATCCGTTACCCTGGATGTCGGTGGTAATCTCATTAAGATGCTGTTTTCTGGAGCGGCGTTTCTTTTCGTTGATGACGCCGCTTTCCCAGGCTCCTTTTGGAGCCGTGCGGATTTGTTTGTCTTTATCGGTTACTTTCATGGCAGCCTCCTGAACTTTTTATATTAGTATGAGCAAAATATATCGTATTATGAGTGGAGAGAATAACGGAATTTTTAAGATAAGTTTTAGAATGAAATTCGACAAGAGGTTTTAAACCTCTGCCGGATTTCTT
>BLMD01000161.1 GCA_011959925.1 Lachnospiraceae bacterium | reverse complement strand
TTTAATGGCATTGTTGATAATATTGATCAGAATCTGTTTGATTCTGCCGTCATCTCCGCAATAGCGGCAGGGAATCGACTTGTCACACTCATATTTCAAAATCAATCCGCGCTGGGAAGCCGCCATATCCATCATTGCTATAATCTCTTCCGCCAGCTCTTTGATATAATACTCCGCATATACCAGCTCCATTTTGCCCGCTTCGACCTTGGAGAGATCCAAAATATCATTGATGATCGCCAGAAGGCTTTTTGCTGCCGACTGCACATCTTTGGCATGCGCGTAAATCCCGGTATCGCTGCACTCCTCCATAATAAGGTCATTCAGCCCGATGATGGCATTCATCGGCGTCCGGATCTCATGGGACATATTGGCAAGAAACTCGCTTTTCGCAATGCTGGCTTTTTCCGCCTGGCGCCGAACCTGCTTAATTTCATCAATATATGCATTCATATCGGTCATATCCAAGATTAAAATTACGCAGCCCTGAATCTTGCCGTTCTCATCTATAATATGCTTGCTGTGGCTCTCATAGTGCCGCCCGTTGAGCAAAAAACTCTGAGGAACGTCTTTATTGAGCATTTCCTCGCGAAATTCTTCCACGACCCGGATATTCTCTCCCAGCCTGTGAAACGGCAGGCGGGTGAAAATATTCGCCGCCGCCCTGTTATAGCTGACCAGCCGGTCGTGATCGTCCAGCGCGATCACTCCGTCCCCCAAACTCTCCAGAACTTTTGCAGCCGCCAGATGGCGGAAATCATAATTCCGGCGGCTCCAGACCACAATGACCACCATAGACATAGAGATCCCAAGCGTTACCGGCGTAAGATCAAATACCGACACCCATTTACAGATATAGGCGGCAAGCACAAGCACAGGCAGGGTAGAAATCCCCAAAATCGTCCAATACTGACGATTCACCTGCCGGTCCGAGCGTTCACGAATCGCTCTCACCAATGTGTAGATACAAAGCGTATAGGGAATGATAATCCGACTAAACAAAAACAGCACATACAGCGGTCCGTAAGTGATGCTGATATGATAAAATCCGTCCGCAGCCGCACTCCAGCGGACTTCCTGATAAAACAGACCGTACCAGTTAAAAAATACCGAAGGAAGCACAAAAAAGCTAATTGCGCTTAGAACTCTTAAGAATGTTTTCGGCGGAGTAATATAACAGTAAATATAAAGAAACCAGCAGTAAAACAACGGTACAAAGGCAGAACCTACATTTTCCACGGTAACCGCCGTCATGGCAGCTTCCAGCGTAGGCGCCGTCAGTTCCAATAAATAACCCACATTTTGTACCAGCGTACCGCACATCATAAGGATCAGCATCTTCTGTTCTTTGGCTCCGTCTCCGTTCAGCAGAAGAAGCAGTGCGATCACAATCAGGCATATGCCGAAGCACTCCAATGCAATGACTAAATTTACCATAACCCCTCCCGCCCGCTTACGGTTTTCTCAACCGGCGGCGGCTTTTCATTTATTTCCGCAGGCAGCCGGCCGCATGCCATGATACAGGCACATCTGGCGGGCGCCGCAGGATAACGGATACTAAAAATAAAATATTACAATTTCCCCACTGTGTCAAGAAATAGTCCGTTTTTGGCATCGCAAGCACCGTAAGCGCCTTTTTCCGAACCGGGCTCGGAACAAAGTTGACAGCGCAAATGCAACGGTGTTACAATAACAAATAAACATTTGGAGGTAAAAGCATGGATACATACGAAAAAGCTGCCAGAATCGACACATTAGAGAATGAATTTTTAAAAGAAATGATAGATTATACAGGCTACGGAAGCAGAGGCACAATCAATATGGTCGTCTCGCTGCTCGTAACCTTAAAAGAAAGGATTCAGCGGGGAGATAAGATCAAACTGGAGAAAACCGGAGACTTCCTGACGCTGGAATCCTTTGAAAAACTGCTGGAAGACGAATTTTCCACCTATATTACAAAAGCGGTATTCAAAGATCGCATTCTCTCCCACAAGGTCTTTTTTCAGGTTGAAAATTCCAAGGAGGGCCTGGACCTGGTCTATTCCGGCTCCAAAGAAAATAAACTGTTTCGCTGGATCGCCGATATCGACGAAGAATATTCCTTACTGGAATTAATTCCGACAAACGTCGTATATATCAGAAACAGCCAGACCAAACAGCTGACGCCTTTTATTTCGGAAAAAGGAAATTATTATACATACTCGGAAGAAGAGGGTAAAATCAAAGAAATAATGTAATCCGGCGGAGAAGCCATCAAAAAGAACCCATGAGGCGCACATGCCATCCCATGGGTTCTTTTTCTGAATGAAACTATCCGAATCCGTACCGCAGCTTTATTCTTTCAACGCAGCCTGCAGCGCCTTAGAAACCGCGCTGCCTGCAATGAAGCAGACAATGGCCTCTACGACTCCGTTCACCCCTACAAAGGCTGCCACAAACGCAAATGCATTCGACGCGCCGAGGGACTGCGCGATTTCCTGAATGTATTCTGTGGGATAAAAGAAAAGCACTAACAACCCCATAAAGAAGAATGTATTTAACAGCGGACCGATCAGATTTGCAGCAACAACCGCCGCTTTGCGAAGAGACTGCATATTGGAAAGTCCCCGAAATGCCACACCGGTCAGCCAGCCCATCAGAACACGTGAGATTACGCAGACAACAAACGTTGCCGCAGGATTGATCCCGAGCAAAACGGCGCCGAACGGACTCATGCCAAAACACTGGATAAAACTTGTAATTCCAAATACTGCGCCCAAAACCGCTCCCGCCGCGGGTCCCAGGGTAACGGCTCCCACCGTAACCGGGACAACGATCAGGGTAATTTCAAGGCCAAACGTCCGGATATATCCGATCGGCGTAAACGCCAGCAATACGATCACCGCCACCAGCAACGCCAGTTCTACAAACTGCTTTGTCGAAAATTTCTTTGCTCCCATAAACTCTCCTTTTGTCATACATGTGATATTGTTATTGTTCTGCGGCAGGGGCAGAACTTGCGTTGTTTACGTGTTCTCTCTTTTTCCGGTTTCGGATTCCGGCATATAACGTTCCCGAAATATTATGCCAGACGGAAAAAATCGCTCCCGGCAGAGTTGCCAGCGGATTTGCGGCAAAATTGGCAGCTGCCAGCGAAATGGCAAGGCCGCTGTTTTGCATACCCACTTCGATTCCGATCGCCGTTACCTTCTTATCCTCCAGCTTAAGCCATTTTGCCGCCAATGTTCCGAGCAGCAGGCCGACTCCGTTATGAATCGCCACTACGATCATAACCAGCGCGCCGCAGGTAACGATTTTTTCGGCGTTGCTTCCTACAATACCGGAAATAATCATGACGATGGCAGCCACCGATATCAACGGCAGAAAATCCCTGCACCGATCCACCTGTTTTGGAAAAATCCGATAAATAAGGATTCCCCCCAATACCGGAAGCAGTACGACTTTTACAACGGAAAGCATCATCGTATACAGCGATACTTCCACCCAGGAACCCGCCAGGGCATACACCAAAACGGGCGTGCAGACCGGCGCTAATATCGTAGATACGATCGTCATTCCTACCGACAGGGGGACGTCTCCGCCCGCCACATAGGTAATCACATTACTTGCCGTTCCGCCGGGGCAGCAGCCGACCAGTATCACGCCAAGCGCCAGGTCTGTCGGCAGATGGAACAGTTTGGCAAGCGCAAACGCCGCAAGCGGCATCAACGTAAACTGCAGCAGGCAGCCGATCAATAGATCCTTCGGGCGCGTAAAGACGATCCGAAAATCCTCCGATTTAATCGTAAGCCCCATCCCAAACATGGCAAGCCCAAGAAACACCGTCGTATAATTCGTTGCCCAGGAAAATCCTCCCGGATAAAAAAACGCCGCAAATGAAAATATAATAATCAAAACAGCTATATTACTTGATAAGAAACCGCATAGTTGTTTCATCCGATTCATTTCACTTCCTCCTTTTCCCCCTGTTTTTGTTTCCAGATTTCATATAACCGATCCAATAAGAGATCTGCACACGCTTCCTTTGTGCGCATTCCCGTATCTTCCTCACCGTCTTTTGTAAGAAACAGCAGGCGGTTCGTATCGCCGCCAAATCCGGCGCCGCTCTCGGTAAGGCTGTTTGCCGCGATCAGATCCGCATGTTTGTTAAGAAGTTTTGCCCTTGAATGTTCTGCCAGACGTTCCGTCTCCATGGAAAATCCGCAAATACACTGGCCCTTTTCTTTGACGCTTCCAAGCTCTGCCAAAATATCCTTTGTTCGCTCCAGCTCAAGCAGCAGCGTCCCGTCCTGTTTTTTTGTCTTTTGGGGATTGACGTTTTTGGGACGGTAATCTGCAACGGCGGCAGCCTTGACTACGATATCCTGTTCCTTGCGGCGTCCCATCACTTCCCGGTACATATCTTCTGCAGAAAGGACCGGCACAAAGCAGACGCCTTTGGGATGCGGCAGGCTGACCGGACCGCTGACCAGCGTCACATGCGCCCCGCGCCTCCTGGCGCATTCTGCAACCGCATACCCCATCCTGCCGCTGGAGCGGTTGGTAATAAAACGGACCGGATCGACGGCTTCTCTGGTAGGTCCCGCCGTAACCAGAATGCGAAGCCCCGCCAGATCCTGTTTTTTCTCATCCGGCGTTTGTTCGGAAAGCCTTTTTAACACGGCGTCCATTAAAACATCTTCACTTGCCAGCTTCCCTTCTCCCACCGCATCACATGCCAGACGGCCGACCTCGGGCGCAATGATTTCATAGCCAAAGGATTTCAGGCGGGAAATGTTTTCCTGTACGATAGGATTGCGGTACATATGTACGTTCATCGCCGGAGCAATTAAAACAGGGCAAGTCGCCGCAATCACGGCAGAGGTCAGCAGATCGTCTGCGATACCGTGCGCGATCTTTCCCAGAATATTTGCCGTCGCCGGCGCAATCAGCAAAAGATCCGCCGTCTGCCCCAAGGTAAGATGATGAATCTCTACCGGCGCCTGCCGGGTAAACGTATCCGTCAGGCAGGGCTGTGAAGTCAGCGTTTCAAATGTCACCGGCGAGATAAACTGCGCGGCATGTTCCGTCATCACCGCCTGCACACGACAGTTTTGCTTCACAAGCATACTGGCCAGATTTGCCGTTTTATAAGCGGCGATGCTCCCGGTCACGCCCAAAACCACTTTTTTTCCCGTCAGCATGATGTTTCCCCCGTCCCCAGCGCACCGTGGGCTTCATAACGAGCCACGGATGCAATCCGGTTGTTTTCGTCTACAAACACTACTTTGGGCGGATGCGCGTTTACTTCTTCGCGTTCCATCTGTGCGTAGCTCATAATAATAACCTTGTCTCCCGCCAGCACTTTACGCGCCGCTGCACCGTTTAAACAAATGATGCCGCTGTCCGCTTTTCCGGCGATCACATACGTTTCAAACCGTTCTCCGTTCTCCACGTCTGCGATCTGGACTTTTTCATATTCCAAAATATCTGCCGCCTTCATTAACGTTTCGTCGATCGTAATGCTGCCGACGTAATTTACTTCTGCCTGTGTCACAACGGCACGATGAATTTTACTCTTTAACATTTCAATCCTCATTGTGTGTCTCCTTTACACTTCTATCATAAAATTGTCGATCAGGCGGGTTGTGCCGATAAAAACGGCGACCGCCCCAAGCACTCTGCCCTCCGCTTTTTGCAGCGGTTCGATACTGTCGGCGTCCGATAATTCCACGTAGTCGATCTTCGCCAGAGGCTCCGCTTCTATCGTATTTCGCATATGTGCGAGAATAACGCCGGCATCCCTCTCCCCGTTTCGAATCAGCTCCTCTCCCTGTGCAACCGCCTTGGACAGCACAAGCGCCGCTGTTCTTTCTTCCGGATTTAAATATGTATTTCTGGAACTTTTTGCAAGTCCGTCTTCTTCTCGGACAATCGGACAGCCCACGATCTCAATGTCCATATCCATATCCCGTACCATACGGCGGATCACGGCAAGCTGCTGCGCGTCTTTCTGTCCGAAATATGCCCGATCCGGCAGCACGATATGAAACAGTTTGCTGACAACGGTACAAACGCCCCGAAAATGCGTCGGCCTGCTCTTTCCGCACAGTCCCTTACTTACGTTTTCTACTTCCGTATACGTCGAAAAATCCGGCGCATACATTTCCTCTTTTTCGGGATGAAAAATAAGATCCGCTCCCGCACGCGCGCAGACGCGCTGATCCTGATTAAAATCCCTTGGATAGGTGGAAAGGTCTTCATGTTCCCCAAACTGGATCGGATTGACAAAATCGCTGACTACAACTTTGTCGTTTTCTGCCGCCGCTCTTGCGATCAGGCTTTCATGCCCTTCATGCAGAAATCCCATCGTAGGCACAAATCCGACGGACAGTCCCTGGCGGCGCCAGTCTTTTACCTGCTCCCTTACTTCTTTGATCAAACCTGTTACTCTCATACACAACTTCCTCCCGGAATCTATCATTCTTTGGAACGTTTCCGAATATCGCACAAAACATCTGCCGCCGGCGCTCTTTCGGTTTCCGGCAGCAAAAAAGTCCGGACTTTTCCGTCCAGACATACGATAATAATCCTTATTGCAACATGTACCGCCCGTTTGGTGCGATCACGTCTTCATAAGAACTGTATTTCTTTACTTGTATGCTCTGGTACGATTCTCTCTGGATACCGTCCGCTCAAATAGTAACACACCGTTTCTTCGATTGCAAGCGTCAATTGCCGGAATACGGAATTGTTGCAAAAACAGATCGGTCGGATTATACTATAGAAAACCGCATAATTTCTACATACCGGGCAGACTATGTAATATGCGGCCATCTGACAAGTACCCGCTGCCCGCGCGATCCGCACGCGGCAGCCAAAGAAAGGCGCACAGCCTGAAAGAAAGCGAGACTTTATGAGTACAATGAACCTGACTTTACTGACCGATCTGTATGAGATCACCATGATGCAGGGCTATTTCAAAACAAACAACCATGACGTCGTCGTATTCGACGCTTTTTACCGCAGCAATCCCTGCAACGGCGGATATGCCGTCTGCGCCGGATTGGAACAGGTCATCGATTATATCAAACAGCTTCGTTTTTCCGACGAAGATATCGAATACCTGAGGAGCCTTTCCATGTTTGAGGAAGATTTTCTGGACTATCTGAAAGAGTTCCGGTTTTCCGGCGACATCTATGCCGTTCCGGAAGGTACGGTTGTGTTTCCCAGAGAACCGTTATTAAAAGTAATCGCTCCGATTATGGAAGCACAGTTAATCGAAACCGCCGTGTTAAATATTATCAACCACCAGAGTTTAATCGCTACAAAAGCGGCAAGAGTCTGCTATGCGGCAAAAGGAGACGGCGTTATGGAATTTGGGTTACGCCGCGCCCAGGGACCGGATTCCGGCGTTTACGGCGCAAGGGCCGCAATCATCGGCGGCTGTAAGGGAACTTCCAACGTTCTTGCCGGAGCGCTCTTTGACGTACCTGTGTTAGGAACCCACGCGCACAGCTGGATCATGAGTTTTCCGGATGAATATACGGCGTTTTTGACCTATGCATCGCTCTATCCGTCTGCCTGCACGCTTCTGGTGGATACGTACGACACGCTTTTATCGGGCGTGCCCAATGCGATCCGGGTATTTCAGAAGATGAGAGACGACGGCATTCCCTTGACCAATTACGGAATCCGCATGGACAGCGGGGACCTTGCCTATCTCTCCAAAAAAGCCCGGCGCATGCTTGACGAAGCCGGTTTTTGCGACGCCGTAATCGCAGCGTCCAATGATCTCGACGAATATCTGATCCAGAGTTTAAAATTCCAGGGGGCGATGATTACTTCCTGGGGCGTTGGAACCAACCTGATCACGGCAAAAGACAACCCGGCATTTGGCGGCGTATACAAGCTTGCCGCGATACAAAATGCAGACGGTACGTTTGCGCCGAAGATCAAGCTTTCGGAAAATACGGAAAAAGTAACGAATCCGGGCAATAAAATGATCTACCGCATTTACGACAACGATACCGGAAAAATCCGCGCCGATTACATCTGCCTGGAGGGAGAAACGTTTGATACGAACGAAGACCTCGTTCTCTTCGATCCCAACGAACCCTGGAAAAAAACAAAACTTGCCGGGGGCAGTTATTCGATGCACAAGCTTCTGGTTCCTGTCTTCCGAAACGGCAGCTGCGTCTATCGTTCTCCCGGCGTCATGGAAATACAGGCTTTCTGCAGCAAAGAAAAAGAAACGATCTGGGATGAAACCAAACGTTTTGTCAATCCGGCAAAGATTTACGTAGATCTTTCCGATCAACTGTATCAGATGAAGCGAAATCTTCTGAGCGAAATGAGCGGTGTCTGATCACCGCTCGCTCGCTTTTTTCATTCTCGTTAAAATCCGGCGCTCCATGCGGGAAACCTGTACCTGGCTTACTCCGAGCCTTGCGGCAACCTGTACCTGCGTCATATCCTTAAAGTAACGGAGTTCGATCAGTTCCCTTTCTTTTTCGTTCAATTCTCCGATCAGCTGTTCTAAAAGCAGATGGTTCACAAGCTCGTCGGTCTTTGGCACTCCCCCTCCGGATACCTGGTCTACCAGATAAATTTCACTGTCGTCAGACTGGTACACGGGCTGATAAATCGACGCCACTTCTTCATTTGCTTCGATCGCTTCCACAATATCTTCCACGCTTAAACCGATTTCCTCTGATATTTCCTGAAGCGTCGCGTCTCTTCCGTATTTCTGCGAAAGCAGATCCGACGCTTTTTTTACTTTCCAGCCGTTTTCTTTTAAAGAACGGGATACCTTCATCATGCTGCCGTCCCTCAAAAAACGCTTGATCTCACCCATGATCATAGGAACCGCATATGTAGAAAATTTTACTTCATAAGCAGTATCAAATTTATCGATTGCTTTCATCAATCCGATGCAGCCAATCTGAAACAGTTCTTCTCTCTCGTGTCCGCGATGCTCAAACCGCCGGACAATGCTCCATACCAGACCCAGATTATCGGAAATGAGCTTGTCCCTCGCATCTTTATCTCCCTCGTGTGCCTGCTTAATGAGAGCTATCACCGCATCCATCCTGATTCTCTTCTTCCCTTACTCCGATTTTCTTTGTCAAAATTACTTTGGTTCCCTCTCCGGCTTTTGACTCCACCTGCATATCGTCCATAAACGCTTCCATAAATGCAAATCCCATCCCGGAACGTTCCAATTCCGGCTTTGTCGTATAAAACGGCTCCATCGCCTTTTGGACGTCCGCCATGCCCACGCCCTTGTCTTCCACAATAATCACGGCGGTATTCTCTTCCAGCGCACAGGAGAGACATACGGTTCCCTCGCCGCCTTCGTAGCCATGAATGATCGCGTTTGTCACTGCTTCGGATACCGCCGTTTTAATATCCGCAACCTCGTCTAAAGTGGGATCTAACTGTGTGATAAATGCCGCCGCCGTTACCCTGGCAAAGCCTTCATTGACTGATTTCGCATCAAATTCTACCCGCATTTTGTTTTTCATCCTGATTTTCCCCTGCCTTTTCTTAATTCCGTCCATCGTCCATTGTCTGAGGCGCTACACGGATCATCTTATGCAGCCCGGAAACAACAAAGATTTTCTGAATCCTCTCGCTTAAGTGTTCCGCCACAACTTCGCCCCCGCCATATCCCATTTTTTTACAGCGCCCGATCAAAACGCCGATTCCGGAGCTGTCCATAAAATCCGTTTCCGCAAAATCAAATACCAGCCTTCGGACATGATATGCTCCGATCAGCAGATCCGCCTCTTTCCGAAGCTGCGTGGCATAATGATGGTCAACTTCTTTCGGCATGGAAATCCTCATGCACCCATCTTTTAACTGATACTTACATTCCATATAAAGCCTTCCTTTCTGTTTCTGCATTTTATACCGGTTCTGTCCAAAGAACCCACAGAGCCCGTCCCCCTCTGCGATCCGGCTCCAATCCGCATGCCGCGTTCCTGTGACGGGCTGTTCGGACAGCTAAAAAAAGACGCCGGCGCACAACTTTCGCGCCTGACGTCTTTTGTATTTTTCTTATACTTATTGTCCTTCCTGCGGTGGATTCTGCTCTCCTTCCTGCGGTGGATTCTGCTCTCCTTCCTGCGGCGGATTCTGCTCTCCCTCCTGCGGCGGATTCTGCTCCTCCTGGGTTGGATTCTGCTGCCCCGTCTGACCGCCGGTTCCTGTGTCGCCGACATAATTCTGTGCCACGCGCGCCCGTTCCGTTCCCGGATACTGCTCTACCACTTTCTGATAATACACGGCCGCCTGCTCCATATTGTCCTGCCGGCGATAGGACTGCGCCAGATAATACAGCGCATAACCGTCCTTGTACTTCTCATCGGTCTCCACAACCTTGCCCAGCTTCTCTACGGCCGTCTGATAATCGCCCTTAGAATACGCGCTGTAGCCTTCCTGGTAAAGCGCCGCCAGATACTTTTCATTGACTTTCGCACTGATATCTGCGTAGATCGTTTTTGCGCTGCCGCTTAAATCTTCTTCCCTGACCTGCTCCAACGCCGTCCCCGCCGCTTCCATATCGTCTGCCGCATAGGAAGCATACGCATTCAAAAGCTGTTCATACGAATGAAATTTCGTCTCGATTCCTTCCGAATCTTTTTTTGCTTTTTCCATCTGCTTCGTCAAATCTTCCACTTCATTCTCCAGTGAAGAAATCGACTGTTCTTTTGTGGATATCGTATCGTTAGCCGATTTTAAGGCTTCGTTTGCCTCGCTTTTCGACTGCTGTTTCATATTCGGAAGCAGTAAAAACATAGCGATCCCCACGCCGAGCGCGACGCCTATCACGATATTGATAATGGTCGAAACTGCGGAATTGTCTTTAAACTGCGTGGGCATAATCACCGTATCATTGCCGCTTTGGTAAGAAATGAGATCTTCTTTTTTCTGTTTTCGGGACGGAGCCTCTGCATATTTTCGGCTTACTTCTTTTTGATAACGCAGCGTCGTCGTATTGTTCTCATCGATCTTCGCAGCGTTTTTCAGCGCTTTTTTCGCCTGGTCGTATCTGCCCTCCTGCATATAAAGCAGCGCCAAAAGCTGATGTCCCCGAACCAGTTTCGGATTTAAGGAGAGCACTTTCTTTAGCTGGATCATGGCAAGGTCCCTGCTGTCCTGCCTGCAGTAAAGCAGCGCCTGATTATACTTCTTAATCGTCTGGTTGATCGTATCCAGACGGGAAGAATTATTCTGTATTTCGTTTAAATAACGTCCGGCTGCATTGTCGCGGTTTTTATAATTTTTGCTGATGACCCACTCGCTCAACGCCGAAACGGTCTCTCCCATTTCAAAATACACCAGTCCCAGAAGGTTTCTGGCGTCGATGTTCATCTTATTTAACTGCAGGCTCTTTTTTAAACTTTCGATCGCTCCGGAAAGGTTTCTCACGCCTGCGCGCTCCAATCCCTCATTATAAAAAGAATTGGATGCCTGCAGGATTTTTTTATAGATTTTTACATCCGCACCGCATTTTTGGCAAAAGCCCGACATCGTCAGCGGCGCGCCGCAATTATAACATTCCATAGTTCACCTCGCTATCCGATTTAATTATTTCTCTCTTTCATCATTTCAAGCAGAATATCCGTCATATCGGTCAGGTCCCGGTTATAAATGGCGTCTTCCGCTTCCTCTACTTCCAAACTCGGCTGAAATTTTTTCAATTCTTCTTCAAAATCTATCATAACTGCACCTCTTTCTTCTCACATAAAAACCACTACATTATAAAGATCCGTATTCCTGCCCAGGCGCCGGGTCTGCTTTCCGGCACACGAATTCACCGGCATCGGGCTGGATACCTTTACCATTATAATATAGTGGTTCTAATATGCAAGCAAAAAAATATTAACTTTTTATTATCTCGCCGCAAAAAGCTACACAATTCTGCAATAACTTTTCCGGATTTACAGAAACGGCTATTTTAATGCAAGAAGGCGCGCCGTTACCTGCTCCATCATCTGTTCGTACTTAGCGAGTTTTTCTTTTTCCTCCTGAACTTTTGCCTCCGGCGCTTTGCTCAAAAACCGTTCGTTTCCGAGCATTCCCTTTGACCTTGCAAGCTCCTTTTCCAAACGCTCTTTTTCTTTCTGCAGGCGTTCTTTTTCTTTTTCCAGGTCTACCAGGTCCGAGAGCGGAATATAGGCTACGGCATCCGGAATCACAATCGACACCGCATCCTCTGCAATACCGGATTTATCTGCCTGTACCGTAATTTCCCCGGCGCCCATCAGTCCCGCGTACATATCCTTCTGCGACGCAAAGACGTTTCGGACTTCTTCTTTGTCGGAAACAAGAAATACGGATGCTTTTCTCGACGGCGGAACGTCCATTTCCGAGCGGCGGTTTCTGACGCTTCTGACCAGCTCTTTGCAGCGTTCCACAACCGCTTCTTCTTTGGCAAAACTGCGCTCCTTCTGATATACCGGCCAGTCGGCAAGCATAATGGTTGCTTCTTCCGGATGCAGGGTACAGAAGATCTCCTCGGTCAAGAACGGCATAAACGGATGCAGCATTTTAAGCGCCTGCGTCAATACTTCTTTCAGTGTCCAGAGCGCCGCATTTGCCGAAACCGGATTCTCCTCGCGGCGGTACGTACGGCGTTTTGTCATTTCAATATACCAGTCGCAGAACTCGTCCCAGATAAAATCGTATACTTTCTGTACGGCAATGCCCAGCTCAAATTTATCCATATTTTCGGTCATTTCTTTCGCCAGGTCATTGACTCTGGATAAAATCCACCTGTCTTCTGCCAGCAATTCTTCTCTGGCAGGCTCTGCAGGCTCGGCATCGCCGAGATTCATCATAATAAACCGGGAAGCGTTCCATACTTTGTTGGCAAAATTACGGGAAGCTTCCACGCGTTCCCAATAAAAACGCATGTCGTTGCCCGGCGCATTTCCGGTGACTAACGTTAAACGGAGCGCGTCGGCGCCGTACTTGTCGATCACTTCCAGCGGGTCGATGCCGTTGCCCAGCGACTTGCTCATTTTGCGCCCCTGTGAATCCCGAACCAGCCCATGGAACAATACGGTATGGAACGGCGCTTTTCCCATCTGTGCATAGCCGGAAAAGATCATGCGGATCACCCAGAAAAAGATGATATCATATCCCGTCACCAGTACGTCGTTCGGGTAAAAATAATCGAGATCTTCCGTTTCTTTTGGCCATCCTAAGGTAGAAAACGGCCAGAGCGCAGAGGAAAACCAGGTATCTAACGTATCCTCATCCTGCCGGAGGTGCGTACAGCCGCAAGCCCCGCATTTATCCGGCGCCGTCTTGGCAACCGTCATTTCACCGCACGCTTCACAGTAATATGCCGGAATCCGGTGTCCCCACCAAAGCTGCCTGGAAATACACCAGTCGCGGATATTGTCGGTCCAGTTAAAATACGTTTTTTCCATCCGTTTGGGCAAAAGCCGGATCTCCCCGTTTTTTACGCCTTCCACTGCAGGTTTGATCAGTTCGTCCATTTTTACAAACCACTGCTGTTTGATCATCGGCTCTACCGTCGTGCCGCAGCGGTCGTGGGTTCCTACGTTATGGGAGTGCGGTTCGGTTTTCACCAAAAGCCCTTGTTCTTCCAAATCTTTTAACAGCGCCTTCCGGCATGCATACCGGTCCATGCCCGCAAATTTTCCGGCTTTTTCATTCATCGTGGCGTCGTCGTTAATGACTACGACCTCAGCAAGATTGTGCCGCCTGCCTACCTCAAAATCGTTCGGATCGTGCGCCGGGGTAATCTTTACGCAGCCGGTTCCGAATTCCTTGTCTACATAAGCGTCTGCGATCACCGGAATTTCACGGTCCGTAAGCGGCAGTTTCAGCGTTTTTCCGATGATGTCTTTGTACCGTTCGTCCTCCGGATTGACTGCGACCGCCGTATCGCCGAACATCGTCTCCGGCCTTGTCGTAGCAATCTCTACAAATCTGCCTTCTTCCCCCACTACCGGGTAATTGATATGCCAGAAAAAACCGTCCTGCTCTTCATGCTCTACTTCCGCGTCGGAAATCGAAGTCTCACAGACCGGGCACCAGTTGACGATGCGGGAGCCTTTGTAGATATATCCCTGCTCGTACAGCTTGATAAAAACTTCCAACACGGCGTCCGAACAGCCGTCGTCCATCGTAAACCGCTCGCGTTCCCAGTCTGCCGAAGAACCCATTTTTTTCAGCTGCCGGAGAATCCGTCCGCCGTATTCTTTTTTCCAGTCCCAGCATTTTTCCAAAAATCCGTCTCTCCCCAGAGATTCTTTATCGATTCCCTGTTCTTTTAACGATTCGATCACTTTGACTTCCGTCGCAATCGCCGCATGGTCTGTGCCGGGCTGCCACAGCGCGTTATAGCCCTGCATCCTTTTATACCGGATCAAAATATCCTGCATCGTATTGTCCAGCGCATGCCCCATATGAAGCTGCCCTGTGATATTCGGCGGCGGCATAACGATTGTAAACGGCTTTTTGCTCTTATCCGCTTTTGCACGGAAATAGCCGTTTGTCTCCCATTTCTGATACAGCCTTTCTTCGATCCCTTTCGGATCGTATGTTTTTGCCAATTCTTTCCTCATCTGCCTGTTCCTTTCCTGTGCTTTGCTGTCTGCGCCGGCAGTATGCTTCTGCGCCGTATTCCTTTGCATGCGCCGGCTTGATCTTTACCGCTCAACATCCGGACAAAAAGAAAAGCCCTTCAAAGCCGAAGCTTTCAAGGGCGAATTGCTGCGCGGTACCACCTTGCTTATACGGCAGTCCTTCCTGCCGTACATCTCTTCATCGTTAACGGAATGACCCGGGAACATCTACGCACGGCGTCGCCTGCCGCTTCCACGCTCCGGTTCAAAAGCTACCTTCCGCAAACCGTACCTAAACCGCCTTCCAGCCGATGGGCGGCTCTCTCTGCAAATCGTATCTGCGTACTCCTCTTTCTCGTCACCTTTGTCGGATAACTTTTTACCATATTACTTGGATTGCGGGGATTTGTCAAGTAGTTCAGAATCATTTGATAAAGCATACCAGACTCCAACATCCAGTATGCCTATCTATTCTGGCCCTATTACTCTAATACCTCTTATACACATCTCCACGATTAGCAATATTTTCAATATTTATTATTTTCACTTCTTCTTTTACAGAATACAGTATCCTCATATTTCCAACTCTGGTTCAATACAAATAATCATATACCTTACTCCAAAAGAAAGATTTGCAGTTGTCGTTTTGTCCAATTAAATTTTACATAAATCAGATGCATCTGATTTTCCGATACCATTTCGACATCTCTATTTTAATATTACACTGATAATGTGATCACATATGCGCTCCAACACCATATAGGTATCATATCCGCGTGTCTCTGTAAATGTAGCAATGCCGTCTTTCCCACATCGGCAAAATCTTCCCGGAATACAAGTTCCGTCGTCCCGTACCGGAAGCACGCCGATCATTCCGACATAGTCCCATTCCTTTCGGTCTTTCCGTTCGATATAACCATCCTGCAGGGACGGATCATAATTATCTGCAAGCTTCATCCTCGCATTTTTGATGATCCTGCCAGTCTCTTCCATGACCGGCTCATACGTAGTTTCGTCAAATACCGGCTTTCCTTCTCCGTCTGTCTTCTGCACGGTTTCCCGGACATCCTCCATGACAATCCGGTTGAATGCATCCCGTTCATACCGCCAATAATAATCCTCATCTGCATTCCCTACGACAGATGGATTTCCGGAAGTAATCCCTGCGATGTAATCTCCGGCATCTGCTTTATACAAAAGACCGTTTTTAACCGTGACAAAATATCCGACCCGGTCTTCATTGTTCACATTGCCATCTGCCCAGGGTTTGATAAACTCCGCATAATCCGCCCCGGATGACTGAAATGCTTTTGTTCCCATAATATCCCCCGTATAGGTCACACGCAGCGCGTTGGACCGGTTAAAGTTATAACTCCGATATGTACCGTTCCCAATGACGAATACATCGCCAACCTGTGTATTATCTGCTCCTCCGCCTGCCATAGCCTTGCTGAACTTCCCACATGCATGGGACGCATAATTATCTGCCGTTGTACAGACGCCCTCAGTATGCGAGCATTCACCAACCGCTTCCGTCTGATTTCCTTCTGCATGAGAATATTTGCCGCTTGCCGTATTATTATATCCTTCGGCATGGGCAGCTTGACCGTTTACCGTCGTCCGATTCCCTTCCGCATGAGATGCATACCCTCCTGCTTCTGTATTATACCCCTCCGCATGAGAATACGTACCGCTTGCCGTTGTGTCGCTACCCTCCGCATGGGATCCATAGCCGCTTGCTTCTGTTCCAGTTCCTTCCGCATGAGAAACCGTACCGGAAGCCTTAGCATTGCTTCCATGTGCGTATGAGTCCTCGCCGGAAGCTACCACATTATTCCCAAATGCAAAACTTCTCACACCCACCGAATCCCCTTTTTTTCTTCCTAGGCTTATCACATTATCACCATAAATACTTCTCTTGGCATATACTTCTGTAATCACATCCCCATTGCCGTCCTGTACAGCTTTTGTCGCCGACACCGCATTCCCGTCCGAGATCAGAAATTTCCGCTTTCCTGCCGCCGTCCACCCGGACGGCTTTGCCGCAGCGTTATAAAGCTCCGCTATTTCGTATTTCTGAAACCCTTCACCATTCACATCTTCGCTTATCATTGCAATATTCGTGTGGTAATTGTACGGTCCGCGCTTCATTCCAAAAATCACACGGTCTCCTGCCAGCCAGTACCCGAACGTAATATCCCCGTCACTGCCCGGCGGCGTAAGTTCCGTGACTGCCATGGAAGTATGATCCCTCGTACCGCACTGAATCAGATACGTCCCGCAGGAAGGACTTGCAATATTGCCGACGCCGGATACCAAAAACGTTACTTCCGCCCTGCCCCCGGATGAAGGAACCGGCAGAGACGCAAACCCGACATAACGGATCTCATTGTTATACGTCCCGGGAATACGGAGCACATGGCAATGTTTTATTTTATCAAACCCGGCGTCTACCTTATCCCAATTTCCGTTTACCGTTTCCACATTATAAAATTCCTCTTCACTTTCCTTTATCAGTTCCAGATTTTTTGTTGTTTCTGTCATATCATCACATCCTCCCGAAGTTTTTTATGTGTAAATTCTTTTAACTGTCTGTGTGTAAATTTTCCAAGCGTACCATGCTGGTTATACATCAGTCCGGCATCGATCCGGATATTGCACGGAACAACGGCAGAAAGCAGCTCTTTCACCGAATTCAGCATATGTTTTGATATCAGTTCTACCTTCACTTCCAAAACGCCTTCGGCAAAATCCATATACAGGCGGTATCCGTCCTTTCCGCATAACATCTCAAGCTGCTGTTCTAAAAATGCAATATGATAAGGCGCGGCAAGATTCCATCTGGAAAGAATGCGGAACCTCCTGCTTTCCAGTGAATCGTTCGGAGGGGGAAGAATTCCTAACATCTGTTCCAATCTTGCCGCGCCCCGCTCCCCGCATGTGACCGGAAAACGGTCGTCTGCATACTGTTCGTGATGCTCGCGCAGCTTTTGCAGCTCGATTGTCTCCGTACGCATGATTTCCCTGATTTCCTGAAAACTTTTCAAATATTCCGGCAGATAATCTGTTAAGTCTGTCTTTTTTTCGTCATTCATATGAAACACCTCCAAGCACCGGAAGCTCATATACAGAAAACGAAAGATTTTGATCCGTTCCGTTCAGAAGCGTTCCTGTGACATCCAAAATTCCCGGTACGGACAGAATTGCCCTGTTGATATTGCTGATATAAACGGTCATGCCCTCCTGTCTGCTCCAGCCTTTTCGTATATCGGAAAAATACGCTTCAATTGCAGCTTCCACCGCTTCTTTGCAGTTCTCCCGGCTGTACCCGGAATCGAACGCCAGCTCCGTTTTGATCTGCACCTCCGCTTCTTCTACGGTATCAGCCGTAACGATATGCCCAATCGGGGCAAGCCCGTTTCCCATTCCGTTTTGATCCGGATCAAATGCTTCCTGAATACGCGCGGTCAGCTCGTCAGATGCCCGCCGGAAATTAGAATCCAGCGCGAGAAGCTTTACCGTTCCCGTCCCGTTCCAGACGGGAATCACTTTTACCGCGCCTACGCCAGGAAGCGCCGCCGCTTTGTGTTCATAATCCATCCGATTGCCGCCGAACATACTCGCCCGGAACGAATCCAGATACCGTGTGCGAAATGCTTCCGTATCCTCTTCCTCTTCTCCGTAAATCAAAATTTCCTTAATTTTGACAGACGCCAGCCCCATGATATAATCCACCGGGAGAAGCTCTCCCGAAGAAAGATTTCCGATCTCCCCGGCCGTTTTACATTCCAGGCAATAAATTCCTTCATTCGCCTTTTCCGTCACTCTGTAAATCTCCCGGTCCGACGTAAACTCTGCCCCGATTTCCAGTTCTATGGCAGCCGGTTTTACTTCCGCTTTCACCACGGCATGCGATGCCGGCGCCGGATAGATTCCCCTGGATGCGGCAATCCGGATCAAATACTCTCTGGACGCCGTATCGGCATACGCTTCGTCCATTTCATCCTCCAATGCCGCATACAAATTTACGATTTCCAGCGCTGCCGGGGCAAGCGCCGCATAAATGGGACTGCTTTCCCTTTTATCAAAAGAATCGTCGATGCGTGCAAGCATCCGATCCATCACTTCTTCAAACGTAACTTCTTCTGTCATCTATATGGCAACCTCCTTTTCTACCGGAATCTCTCCGAATACGGTCTCCACCGTAAAAGCCGCACGGACAACTCCGTGCTTTTCTATGTCAAACGTAAAATCCCTGACATCGGCAATCCGTTCGTCCTGCGTCAGCGCCTCCGTAATCCTCCGTTTTAATTCCGGCAGCACATAACTGACCGGTTCTCCGAACAATTCCTCCAATTCAACGCCGTAGTCCCAGGAATAGATCAAAGACTCATACCGTTCCGTATTTAAAATACAGTAAACCGCCTGACGAACTGCTTCCTTTCCGTCCACAATTCCTCTGACCTGTCCGCAGTCTAAATTTAATTTCCACGTTTTTGACGCTTCTTCTTCCACTTCATACCCTTCCGACAAATCAAAAGGGATTCCCGAATCTCCTTCGGCAATCCCAACAAAATCTTCTGATAATTCCGGCAGCATCAAAACACCCCCAATATGATATATTTTTGTCCGCCCTGCTGGCGGAGCAGCACCACATGATCCTGATTTGCCAATTCGCCCGTTTCCCGGCATTTGATCATCTGATGACTGCCCAATGTAAGTTTTGAACTGATTTTTACCTGCAGCGGCGCAGCGTTTATCACCGTTCCCGTACAGACTGCAACGGGTCCGGATGCTTCCACCGCTTCTGCCGCCGCCTGTTTGATCAACTTCAGCAAATCTTTTGCGTCATACACAAAAATCACCTCCCCGAAGCGTCAAATCCATCCAGTGCTCATTGTCCCTGTACACATGTTTGCATTTCTCAACCAACATATACTGCAGAATCTTTTTATTGTCGATCTTCATGGAAACGACTACCATAGACCCTGCACGCACCCTGTGATCCCCGACCGCCTGACTGACGCTTAAATTTTTCTTCCGTGCATTGTATAGATCCAGCAGCGTATCCGCTTTCACTTTTCCGTTTTCTCCTTCCTGCAGTTTCTCATAGTACTGCAGCACGCCCCATGCATTGATATTTTTTGAGCTTTTCGCTATATAAATCTCCCTGCATCCTGTCTTTTCATTGTCAAAATACAATTTGACCTGATTATAGGTATCCGAATCGATGCTGGAGGTATAGTCGTATTTCTGCCCGGTATCCCGGTCAATGACAATATTCACTTTCATATTTCCGATACTTTTTAACGCGATTTTCCCAAAGTCATCATAAAGAACGTACAGTTTGCCTTTATTTACCATAGTCAGATCCTGGGCGTTTGCAATAATATCAAATAACGTCTGTCCGTCTTCTACTCTGGACGGAATGACATATCCGGTTTGTTCCAATTTCCCTTTCCGCAGGGAAAAATCCGTAACAATGCGTTTTACTACCTGCGTCAGCGTCTTATTTTCATAGACATACGTATCCTTATTTTTCAGATATCGAAGCTGATCATACGCCGTAACAGAAACGATTCCGTCGCTGTCAATTTTCCTGGTAAAGATAAAACCGTAAAACACTTTTTTACCCTTATATTTAAAACGCACGGCATTTCCTTCCGTAATGTTCAGCTTTTTATCCTCCAAAATTTTAAACGTCAGCTGTCCGGGACTTCCGCTCCGTTCTGTGCTCCATTCAATTCCTTCCTGTACTGCGGGACAATACACTTTTTTGCCGTTTTGAATGATCAGCTCTGTTTCCATCCGGATCACACTCCTAACTGTAATATTTTACCGGTACAAGCACTTTTTCTCCTTTTTTTAATTTTTTTGATTTTTTCCATAAAACCACTTTCCCCCTGCCCGAGCTTTCTGTTTTTCCGTTTGCTTTCGCTATAATTGTATATAATTCCCCTTTGCCATAGACTTTTTTTGCCAGATTATATAATGTCATAGATTTCGTCAGTTTAATTTCATAACAATTATTGACGATTGCGACCGCTTTTCTTTTCGGGTCTTTGATATGAACCCCTTTTGTTTTCCGCAATTTGCTGATACTCAATTTCTTTTTCTTTTTTACTTTACATTTTTTTGTGCCGTAACTGCGGTATTGTTTTAAGGAAACGGAAACCATAATGTCGGTTCCGCATTTTTCCGCATCCTCCACAATGGAATATTCCTCCAGGGAACAGGTAATATTGGTATCAAACGGAACGCTTCCGTCCGGTAAAACCCTGGATACAATAAACTGGAACGTCTGCTTTGTTATTTTCAGACGTTCCAGTTCTGCAAGATAAACGGATGCTTTTTGAAAACCGTTTTTATATACGGCAAAAGGATATTCTGTATTCGGCAGCAGCAGTTCCAATTGGATCTCCGTCAGCCCCGGCGCTTTTAATGCGTTGATTTCCCCTTCATTCATCAGACAGTATGTTTTGTTTCCGTTATTTATTTTTAATGTTAATTTTCCCGGTGCAACCGGGAGCAGCATGGTTCCTAAGTAGAAGCTGTATGACATTTTCAATATCGTTCCTTTCTTTTTATATTTTTCATACCTTTCGGTATTTGTAAAATAAAAACCATGATAACGGAATACTCTGCAAGCTTTTCTTTTACAGTCCCAGCAACTGTCTTTTTTTCGCTTCAAATTCTTCTTGTGTAATAATGCCGTCATCCCATAGCCTTTTATATTTTACAATCTCATCTGCCCCTGACATTTCTGTACTATTATTTACTGCATCTTTTTGATTCATAGAATCTAGGATCACGTCTAACTCTGTAATAATACTCTGCGCAGCGCTTTTATAATTCCGATACACAAAACCGTCTGATTTGATCGAGCCTGCCGGAAGAAAATTGATAAAAACCTCTGGGTAAAATTCATTTCTTGTAACTACTTTCAATCTAAACTCATGAATTTCTCTTGACGTTTTTTTCTTTCCCACAATACTGCCTGCGACAGCGCCGGACCCGCCAAACAATACACCGCCTATTGCCGCGCTGCCCAAACCTCCTTTTGTAACGCTTACGCCATCCTCCAGCAAATCATAACGAACGATATCTTCATATCGAAAAATAATACGATATCCGACTGTCTTCCATAGTTTATGATTCTCATCAAAACTGATATAGTTCTCCATCTTTTTTGTCGGATGATATGTATGGAACAGCTGTGCATTCCGATCAGCTTCCGCAATTGCATGTTTTACTCTGTCCGTTGTATAATTCTTCCATGATAGTGTTATAATAAACGGCTCGGTTCTTTTCATACAGTTTTTACATATATAACCGTCCATCAATTTCTTACTGCCTTCATTTTGACCGCAAACACTGCACTGTCCCGTTTTCCCAAACAATCCCATAGTTACCGTCTCCTTTATTTTGATATATTTTATTATAACGTATACTATATGGAAAATCACTGTTTTTTCATTATATTTGTAACAATATTTTTTATTTTAAATATGCACCCCCTCTGCCGCCTGTGACATGGCATCGGAAACAGCTAATGCTAATCCGTTCACTACCCCGTCTATATCCATACCGGAATTAATATTGTTTTGATTGGTCATTTCCACTTTGATGCTTGCCGTTGTAAAACGATTCACCGTATCTCGTTCCGCAATATCCCGTAAATACTTTAACTGCTCATTTGTAATATCCAAAGCATCTGCCATAACAGCAGTATTCTCCGCTGTCTGTCCGGTATTGACTGCAGTTTGAGCGGCAGAACCGTCCATATGAAAACCATTTCCGGAAGAATTATCCGGAATTTCATTTCGGTATTTTTCCCAAGAGATTTCTTCCGAACCTCCGGAAAGACCGGAAAAAAAATCAGACACTTTATTTGAAAATGCATCTCCGACTTTTGCTCCCGCATGAAATGCATCGGATGCCCAGCCATCTTTGAAAACTTCATGTGTATGAAACCCTTGCTGAAAAGCATCTGATACACTTGTATATTCTTTTTTACTTGCAGCTTCCTCTCTCGCTTTTTCTGCGAAATCACTTGCTGCATTTTCAATTCCAGAATAATCAAAACTTACAAACGGCAGTTTATTCAGAGCTTCACAAATTCTTGCCACAACAGATAATGCCACTGACAGCAAACTATAAAATCCGGATTTCACAAATACAATTGAATTATGAAAGGCAGTAACCATATTACTACACAATGCTTTCATTGCTTCCCATATTCCAAGCGCAATATTACTTAGCAACATTCCGAAATTTAGAAATGCTGCATTTGCTACAAACACACATCCTAAAATAATCCCAAATCCGCTGCTTGCCGCACCAGTGAATTTTGCAATTGCTGCACAGACAGCAAATATAACTGAAATAAGAGCAATGATCATTAAAATAATCCATACTATAGGACAGGCATACATAGCCCCATTTAATCCCATTATTGCGGCTGTTTCTGCCCAAGTTGCTGATGTCAATATCCACACTGCAATTGCCTGTATCCCTTTAGCTACAGCCATGACTCCGCTTGCTACTGCACTTGCAATTTCAAGACCTTTAACAATTCCCAAATATATAGCTAAGACTGCTAATGCCGCCGCCACTCCATACACAATAGGAGCAATAATCGCCCAGTTTTCCGCAATAAATCCTGCCATATTTCCAAACAAGCCAACCACAACAGACGCTATACTGATTAATCCCTGAAATGCGATCACTGCCCCATTCACAAGTGCTTGAAATATTCCGCTCCCGTTTATCGTATCAATCAATTGATTAACCCTTCCCATAAACACCTGCAGTGCTTCGCTATTGGCAAGCGTCCATAACCCCTGTAATGCGGTATTTACCATAGACTGAAACGCCTGGCTGTTAGCTATTTCATTTAAACTTTGCATAACGGGCGATATCGCTCCCGCCGCTGCATTCTGCAGCTCTGTTTTCATTTGTGAAATTGCCGCGGACATACTCTCAAATTCTGCCATCCCTTCTGCCCCCATAGTCACAGGATGATCTAAAACTGCCGGATTCCTTTCATCTAAACTTTCTTCCTGTAACCCGTTTAAAGACTGCACTATCATCTCCGGTACAGGCATAGAATGAATCGCTTCGTTCATTTCATCCAGTGCCGCCGCGGCAGATTCCGCCTGTATCCCAATCTTTTCGACAGAAGATGCATTCAAATTCATCTGTATGGCGTCTTGAAAATTTGCAAAACAACTGACTGCAAAATCCACTGCGTTGCTAATATCATATACGACAGCGCTGAAATGATCCTGAAGCTGAACATCTGTTACAAATGCCGACAAATATATCACCGTCCTCTCTTTCTGGAAGAAGATTTCAACCTTTTTTCTTCTTTTTTATCCTGTTCTATCTTAAGTTGAATTGCTCCGATCACAAATGCTTTTTCCTGCTCGTCCATTTCCAGAAAAACAGACGGCAGAATATGTAATTTCAGAAGGGCATAGTAAGCATAATTTGCTTCCGCATCCCCTTCTTTTATCAGTTTTTTGCTTCATCCACCTTTTCTTCCAAACTTTTGGTAAATCCCTGAAATCTCTGCAGCCATTCGCCAAGGCTATTGTATTCCCCCGGATCATCAATTATTGCAAATACCAGCTCTTCCGGCGTCATTACGCCATACGAATCCTGCAGCTCTTTATCATAAAGATCAGGGTATACGGTAGAAGCCACAATCATTTTTGACAGATATTGTGAGCTGTTTAACTTTGGACGAAACAGATTTGGTTTCCCCTTGATCTGAACCTCCATCGTACAGGATTCCCTCAGCTCCTCATTTTCTTTTGATGAAATATGCTTAAACTCCCATTCTAATGGTTTACCGGCATCATCCTTCAAACTCTTTGTCGGCGCATACTTCCCGTTTTCTTTTTTCGTTTTATTCTCTTTCATAAATAATGAAAATCTTGACATACTTTTTTCCTCTCTTCTTTCTTTTGATTATATTCTGATGTGTAATTCCATAAGTTTAAAAAAGAGAGCTTATTTCTAAGCTCTCCTAATCTTCTATAATTGCACCCTATTTACTTGAGTCTTTACTTTCGCCCGCAGCTTGTCCACGACACCTGTACACTTAGCAGTGTTCGGGAACTCATCCCGAAACACCATGTTCTGATATTCTCCATGTGAATTTACAAAAGATATAATGGCATAACTTATTATTTCCCGTTTGGACTTTGTCTTTGGAACTGCACCTACGATTGCACCAGTAGCTCCGAAAGCAGCTGCACCTACGATTGTTTTTGATAAACTGCTTTTTTGAAATAATTTTTCATCCCTCTCCCTTTGGCAATCTATATTTTTTATCTGCTCATAATTCAACGAAAACTCATTTCCTGCACAAAATACCGTTAAATGTGTCTTCCCTAACAAAATTTTGCATCTGCAATTTTCCGGCACATTCAGGCCTTCTATATGGATAATGGAAGAGTATTCTTTTTCTTTCTTTTTATCAAATAATCCCATCCCGCTTTCCTCCTATAATATTCATATATAAATGATACACATTTGAAAAAACTATTGCAAATAATCTCTACAGCATCACAACCCCAACAACTGCTTTTTCTTAGCCTGAAATTCTTCTTCTGTTATAATTCCCTGCTTTAAAAAATCATGCAATTTTTCTATTTGTTCCAGATTGTTCTCTCTCTGCCCGGATGATGAATTGCCTGCATTCCTGCAGTCGTCTATCGCTTTATATATGAGGTTTTGGATCGCCTGCATCGTCTCTTTTTTATAGGTAACTAAGATCTCCAGCGTCTTTGCCATTGCATGAATGCGGATCGTTCCTCCCGTCAAACCGTTTCCGGTAGACTCGACCGACCGGATTTCCGGTAGCGAGATCATTTCCGTTGACTCGGTAAACGCCGCTTTATAGGAAAAAATTACTCTTTGATTCGTCACAGCGGCTACTCCTGGTAATTTCTCTTTTTTTCCTGTATTTACACTATGGATCACCGCATTGGTCGGGGTAATAAAAAGAACCTTCTCGGTATCCCATAACATCCCCTCTACCCTTTCGATGCTTTTTTTGTTGCCAAATGTGCGTACCTGAAATTTTTCCAAAGCTTCCATGGTATCTTTGCGCATAATTATTTCCTCCTTAATATCAGTATGTCCATTATACGCATATTAAGGAGGAATTGCAATCATTTTAACCCGTGATCAAAAATCCCGGTAAATCGGTAAACGTCTCCGGCATTGTAAAGTCTTCAAACGTAAACTCGAATTCTTCATCCAGGTATTCCGCATCCGCATCAAATTTGGCAAGGATCCCGCCGTCGATATTACAGCCGGTTAAGATCATCGTCTGCCGTCCCGCGCCGCTGGTCGGATCCTCATTGGTAATCTGCATTTCAAAATACGTATCCTTTCCGGTATTTTTATAATCCACCATCATCTGGCGGAAAATACTGGTATTATAATGCGCGGTCGCCGTACCCGTGCCCTTCCAGCCGGTCGCCTTATTGCCTTTTCCCATTTTTCCGAGAATCGGCACTTCGGTCTTTGTTTTTTCAAATTTCACCTCAAGGTTGATCGCCTGCATAAAATTATACCGCCTGTTTCCGATCGAAACAAAGCACTCTGCCAGTCCGGCGGCAAGCGTATCTTTTGCAAGCATTTTCACATTGTTATTTGTAACGACACTTTCTCTTTCATTTGCCATAGATTTTTCCTCCTCCTTATGCAACCGTGATCGTCATATACAATTTTGACATGGCGTTTACTACCGTAACGGCTCCTGTCACCACAACCGATTTCTTGTCATTCCCCTGTTCTACCGTAACGTCCGCATCCGAAAAATTCTCAATGGCGCGGATTTCCTGAAGCTCTTTGCGGATTTTAACCAGATCGGACCATAACGCTACCCTTCCGGCAGCGTCGTTCGGAACCACGCCGAGATATTTTGAGGCAAACAACAGCGCGTCTTCATTTGCCAGACGGTCAATCACGCGCACGGTCTGGTTTTCCCGAAAGACTTCTCCGCAGGTATCCGTTACCGTAACCATGGTATTGATATCTGCCAATACCCGGATGTCCTCATTGACCCTGTGGAATACAAATTCCCCGGATTTCATAGCGCGGATCAGTTCTGTCTGCGTATCGCGGGCATCCACCGTATATTCTCCGTTATAAAGCATGTTCTGGCATGTTTTATTTACCGCGCAGCCTGCCTGCGCTCCCGTTACCCAGTAGACCAGCGCCGCTTCATTCGGATATACCGTGCCGCCCTCTTCACGCCTCATCCCGTCTGTACACTTGTTTTTCACACTGATGACGCCCATATAATCGGCTGCCGGATAATTATAAAGCACTAATTGAAACTTCATTCCCATCTCATCCCGGAGCCGTTGATTGAACGCCGTAAACAATTTCTTCGTTACATCATCCGTAACGGTGGTTCCCATGATATGGAACGTATAGGATTCCGCCGCATCCAGATAATTCTGATACGCTTCTCCGTCTGCCGTACCGTTGGTTCCTCCGGATAACGGCATACCTGCCGAAGCTTCCAGTGTAAACTCCGGACGAAATACCACAAAATCGTTTGCCGAAAGCTCCGATGCAGACGATACGGTCTGTACGTCCACCAGCGTCGTATCCATATACGTTTTTACGTCAAACCATCCTTCCTGATCTGCGTTTGCCGAGACGGCAATCCGGATCGCATTGCCTCGTTCTCCGCTGTAACGGGCTTCCGCCGCACTGTTGGATGCTTTGTTTCCTCCGCCGTTGACGCGGTATGCATACAAAAGACGCGCTCCCAAAAACAAGTCGCGGAGTCCTTTTAATGCTTCGCTGTCATAGGGATATCCGAAAATTTTCAATGATTCTTTCTGGAATTCCTCATTGGTAACCGCAAACATGTTCCCTTCCACGCCCCAGTCGAGGCATAACGGCATGGTTGCAATTCCCCGTTCCGACAGCTCTGCATTTGCAGACGCCGATGATACAAAATTAATATAAGAACCCGGCAGCGCCTGATTCTGTACAGTAAAGATTCCTCCTCCTAATGCCATCTAATTCACCTTTCCTTTCAGATATTTTTTCAGAAGCAGCTCTGCTTCATCCACTGTGTAATTCTTCTTCTCATCCAGCACGGCTTTTACCAGATCTTTCCGGATACAAAATTGTTCGGATGCCAGAAGCTGCTCTTTGGTATAACTTTTTTTCGTGTCTGTCAAATCAACCACCTACTCTTTCCAATTGTTTTTTAGTGTCACCGTCTCCATACATATCGTTTCCTGACATCCCTGGGTAAAGAAATCATAGTTAATATAAAAATGAAGGATACCGTCTGTAATTTCATACCGGGAAACAATTCCGCGCATCCTTGTATCGGAAACCGAAATGTATTCCAGACAGGAAAGAAGCCTCTCTCCTGTATTATGGCATTCGGCGTTCGGATGTTCGGATACCGGAATGTATTGTATGCAAAACAGGTTTTTCCAAAAATATCTTCTGCCAGGATACTGCCGGATCTCGGAACTTTTACAGGAAATAAAAAAACAGGGGCTTTTAGGCTCCTGTTCATCCTTTTCGCTCCTGACGGTATAAGCGTCTCCAAATTCCGCTGTTAACGCGGCGCAAACGGCTTCTGTGACCATATTTATCATTTCCAATCTTCCTCCTCCCATGCTTTTGTTTATGCTTTCTTATTGGGCGATGCCCCTATGCCTGCAGGCGGGCGGGACGGTCCCGCGTACGATTTTTGCAGCATTCTGCCATCTTTGTCTTCTCCTTTCCTGTGTGTTTCGGATCGTCTTTCGATCCTTATTTACATGATAGACTATAACACAGGGCAGGTATGTCATTCTATGTCTCTTTTTTCAATTCAAAATTCTGCAGTGCTTTCAGATGAATCCTGTGTACCTGTTTCCAGCTGTACATCACCCATTCGCAGATCTTTTCCCAGTTATAATTTCTTAAATACCGCAAAGTAAGCACTGTTTTTTCATTTTCGTCTTCCAATAATTCAATCTGCCGCTGAACCTCTGAAAACCTCTCAATGGCGCGCTTTCTGGATATTATAATTCGATTCTCCAGCTCCTCGCACTGCACGATATAGTCCGACAGGTCTTTTTTATTCTTCGCTTTCGGCATATCAGACAACATATGTTTGGGAAATATGCTTCCGATTTTGACTTCCTTTAGCTGTTCTTCCAGACGATCGGCCTGCTGCCTGTACTTTTTATAACTCAGAAGATATTCCTTTTTTTCTTCATTTTCGTTCTTATGTTCCTGTTTTTGTTGTTCTATTCCCGAATTCATAAAGTTTCCTCCTTTATTCCATTTTTTTGGATTTATTTAATTATATTATCCCTCATTTGAAATGTCAATTACATTTTTAAGTTTTTTGAATTTTTTATTTACAATTTCAACATTACGTTATATAATAAATACAATAAAAAGGAAGGTGACGCTATGAACGAATATCTGATTTTCCAATTAAAAGAAGGCAGAAGAAAAAAAGGACTGAAACAAAGCGATGTCACGAAATATACAGGCATTAAGAATACGACTCTGAGCAATTATGAAAACGGCGTAACGGAACCGGATATCGACACATTCCTGCAATTATGCAAACTATACGAATTGAATTACGCAGAAATCATCGGAGAAGCTTACGGAATCGGCATTCCTTACAAATCTCTTATCATCCATCCCTCAGAGATAAAATTCCTCAAGAAATATCAGAATCTGGACGGTTACGGAAAAGAGACGATGAATATCATCATCGACAGGGAAACGCAGCGCGCCGCCACGCAGCGCGAAAAAGACGAACGTCTTCGCCAACTGGAATTTAAGAAACTGGAACAACCGGTTCCGATGCGTCTGATCAGTTACTATTTTCGGAATGCTTCCGCCGGAAGCGGACAGCTTGTCATTGACAACCTTCCGGAAAAAGATATCGAAATTCCCGACATTCCCAAATACAAAAATGTCAGTTATGCCATCGGCGTAAACGGCTCTTCCATGGAACCTGCCTATTACGACGGCGACGTCCTTTTGGTTGAAGCCACAAGAGAACTCGAATTAGGAGAAATCGGAATCTTTCAGATAAACGGCGAATGTTATGTCAAAAAGCTGGGTCAGACAGAACTTATCTCCCTCAACCGTGCGTTTGCAAATGTTCCGCTGGATGAATCTGCCCAGACGATGGGCAGGGTAATCGGCAAGTTATAACTGCAGAATAAAGATATGTTTCGGAAATGATGAAACTGCATCTGCATTTTCATAAAAAAACAAAGAAGAAAAGGGGAAATTTACTATGAAAAAAGGTGGAAAAATCAAATAGATTCTTCTCGCAATCGTTGTACTGGCGCCGGTACTTCCGAGCGCTAGTAAAACGGATACCGTTTCCGGCAGTGATCCCACGGAAACCGGTACACAGACCACAGAAGCCGAACCAAACGCCGCTATTTCGGAAACCGAAGAACCGAATACGGATGTTTTGGATGACAACACTGTACCGGCAGAAAATGAACCGGCGGATGATACAGCCGATACGGAACCTTCTCTGACAATGGGACAAAAAATGCCCTAGCCAAAGCCGAGCTTTATCTAAGCATCGGCGGTTTTTCCCATGACGGATTAGTGAAACAGTTGGAATTTGAAGGGTTTACTAACGAAGAATCCACATTTGCTGCCGATAACTGCGGTGCGGATTGAAATGAAGAAGCTGCAAAAAAAGCGCAGCAATACTTAAACGTCTCTGCCTTTTCCAGATCCGGACTGATCGACCAGTTAAAATTTGAAGGTTTTACGGACGAACAGGCAGAATACGGAGCTGCCGCGGTAGGATATTAAACACAAAACATTTACTCTCATGTAAATGAAGATATCCCCGGAAGTATTGCAGTTACTTCCGGGGATGTTTGTTTTATATCGGGCTTCTCTGTCCGGTTCACATTTTTGATCCTCCGGCATACACTACGGATATAATCATATTAGACCAGGGAGGATTTCCTATTGTCATTTCAGACTCATCTTAAAAAGCGCATTCTGGCGCTGTTTCTTATGTTATCACTGCTGCTTTTGACATTCACCGGCTGCTCCGGCAGCACAAAAACGTCTCCCGGCGGTTCCGGGACAAAAGTCGTTTTAAATGAAGTGGCGCATTCCATCTTTTATGCACCGATGTATGCTGCCGTCGAGGAAGGCTATTTTGCAGATGCCGGAATCGAACTGCAGATCGTTACCGGTTTTGGAGCCGACAAAACAATGACCGCCGTACTCTCCGGAGAAGCAGACATCGGTTTTATGGGACCGGAAACTACCGTCTACGCCTGCAACGAAGGCGCAGCCGACGTCGTCGTAAATTTTGCACAGCTCACCCAGCGCGCCGGAAATTTTCTGGTAGCAAGAGAACCTATGGAAAACTTTTCCTGGAGTGACCTGAAAGGAAAGAACGTACTGGGAGGAAGAGCCGGCGGTATGCCCAGCCACGATGTAACATGGGAACACATCAGAGGGATTTATGAGTGGGATTCTCCCGTAAAGGAAACTTTTATTTTATCCTTCGTTGTCATTCTGCGGCAGATCAGGAAACAGAATCCGAAGATAATCCCGTCTGCCATAGAGAACTCGGTCAACGTACACGTCTTGCCCATTCACACGGTAAAAAACCATGTAATTTCCACTGGTGAGAAATCGGTAGTCGCTTTCCATATCTGTCACAGAGGACAGCAGAACGCCGATTTCTGAAAAATTTTCCAGTTCATCAACAGTGTCCATGATTTTGTTTACGATGTTTTCAGCGGCTTGCGGATTACATAATTCAAAGGTAATATACTCCCAGATTTCGTCCAGGTCGTTCTGGGCTTCCGGGGAGTAATGAATGTTATTCTTCATTTGCCTTCGCCCGGAAATGTGCTCTCACATCCGAGGACGAAAGCCATCCCTTTTCCTCTCCAGATTTTTTTCCTTTTGCAAGCTCGTCCATGAGCTTCAGGGTCGCCTGTGTTTTTTCATAGTCCTGCATGTCAATGATTGCATAGCGCCCGCGTCCGTTTTTGGTGAGAAAGACCGGTGCTCCCACAGATACGTCACGGAGCACATCACTGTAATTCCTCAAATCAGAGATTGGTTTGATATTCGGCATAATCACATTCTCCTTCCCTGCCCTTAGTATACCCTGATTTGATGTAAAATTCAACAGCATATTTTACAACAGTATTTTAGTGAGCGCCCCATATGGATTTTGAGATGCTCCCGGTCTTGAAGAGGACGAAACATATACCAGGCCATGTCGTGCTTATGGTCGTCTTTGATGACAGAAATATCTATGTGCATGATAATTCCCGACCGGAAGTAGAAATGATTCCCTAGGAAGATATGTAGCAGGCATGGGTCGCTGATTATATCGGAATCAGCAAGAAAAATGCTTATTTCGGTATTGACATGCAAAATCCGAACAGAGATATTTCGTCCATCATACAAAAAGGTTTGAGCGGTATTCATTCCGGTGTTCCGAATACATATCAGGGAGGACGGGATAAACTTGCCGCAGCTATGCTGAAATATCAGGATACAATCGGAACTGCCCAATGGAGCATGGCGGCTAAATCTTCATGCCCCTAAACAAAATATACTAGCCTCTCGGCGGTTTTGAAATAACAGATTTCAAGCCGCCGTTTTCTTTTTGAAAAAAGAGAATATGGAGGGTGTGTTAATAATAGGATAAGCCTGATTTTTCATACAATAATATGAAGCAAAAATTTGAGGTGATTGTCATAGGAAAGCAAAAGGAGGTTTGCTACTTACTTCAAAAAAAGGATTCTGACAGTTCTGAAATCAAAAGGAAAAAGGAAGCTCTTAGCAGACGGGGGTATCTGGTCGTTACCATTATCGAAGGCAATCGGGCAATGGAAAATGGATTGCGGGATGTGGTTCGCAACCATTTTCGCTGACCGGTGACAACATTGTGTGATCCTGCCTATATGATTAATATAGGTAGAAAGCAAGATAAGGAGGACGATTTTTATGATGACAGCAATCCATACTCCCACAATGATAGACGGTTATGTCCGTCTCTCCAGAGACGATAATAAGAGAAATTATTCCTCTATCGAAAACCAGAAACTGATTATCCAGAAATACGCAGAAGAAAACAACATGATTGTACGCCATATCTACGAGGACGACGGCATTTCCGGTTATTCCTTCAACCGTCCCCAGTTTCAGAACATGATGGCCAATCTCGGCTCCATAGATGTAATCGTGGCGAAAGACCTTTCTCGAATTGGACGGCACAATGCGAAGGTACTGCTTTTTCTCGAAGAAATGGAAGAACAGGGAAAGCGTGTGATTTTGATTGACGACAACTATGATTCCCTCTACTCTGATGATGATATTATAGGAATCAAAACATGGGATAATGAACGCCATGTAAAAAACACGAGCCGAAAGGTAAAACGAATCAAAAAAATGGAGCAGGAAAACGGCACCTTGAAATGCACTCCCCCATTCGGTTACACCAGGCATCCACTGAACAAGCAGATGGTTTTAATTGATGAAGAAGCCGCCGCTATCCTGAACCTTGAAAAAGACCTTTATCTGGAAGGAAACGGCATACGAAAGATTGCGGAAATCCTTTCAGACCGGGGCGTCCCCACGCCTACCATGCTGCAAAAGGAACGCTGCGAGGCCCTGGGGCTGCCCTATCACCGGGAAGTTGCCTATATGTGGAGTTATGGTATGGTGAAAGATACTCTCTTTAATGATTATCATAACGGGGTACTGCGAACCCACAAAAGAGAGAGAATGACCATCAACGGAAAAGACAAAAAAATTTCCAGAGATCAGCAATATGTTTTCCCGGACCACCACCCAAAAATATTTGATGACGATACCATGAAGTTGCTCTTTGAGGTGAAGGACAGCCGCCATCACAGCCAGTACCGGGGCCAGAAGAAACACATCAACCTCTTTTCCGGGTGTCTGTACTGTAAAGACTGCGGCATGAAGCTGACCGCAATCAACCGCCCGAATCGTGGAAAATATTATGTGTGCGGCACCTACAACAAAAAAGGAAAACAGTTTTGTGAACATGCCCACCTGGTGACAGAAGAAACCCTGACGGTCGCTTTGATTAAATATCTTATCCTTTGCCGTGACTCTCTGGCAGACATCATACAAAATTTCGACCTGTCAAATTTAAAGGCTCCCACTTACTCCGCAGACGATAGCCAGCAGAGACTTAAAAACGAGCTGGAAAGAATCAAGAAAGAGCTGAAAACACTGATTACCCAAAAGGTAAAGGAGCTCACGGCAAATCCGGGAATGGCGGAAATTATCAATGAAACATACGCCTCTCTACAGACTGAAAAAATGGAGCGTATCTCTGCTATTGAAAAAACTCTGCAAGATTTGACGAAGGAGCCCCATATCCCCGCTGTGGCAATCAAGCCCAACCTTCAAACCGCACTGGATATTCTGAATGAAGTGTTGGAGCAAAAAAGCCTGACCCGGACGGACATTGAGGTTCTGGTAGAAAAAATCATTGTAGACAAAGACGGAAATGTTGACATCTACTTGAAACATGGTCTCGGCAATCTGGCGGCCTACGATTTCAAAGCCGACAAGGAAAATCTGAAGCTCACCATGATGATTGAGGCAATCCGGCTTCTGGAAAAGGACGAGACAGGTTTTACCTCTGTAAAATTCCTGGCGGAGAGCCTGAAAGATATGGGGTATCCCATGCACAAGAAAAAGTTTGCCACCTACATGGAGCACTTGCTGGACCTGGGGCTGGTGGAAAAGACGGGAATCTACCATTATCCATACAGAATCGTGGCTTCCAGGGAGAAATTGCATGATGTGGAAAATATGTTCATCATGCTAGGGCAGACTGGCGGTATGCCCGAAATGGTCTTCGAGTTCGTTTTAAAGAAGAACAACATCGATCCGGTCAATGACCTTTCCATTGACCAAAGCATCGATTTTGGCTCGACCGCCGCTGCATTTTCGGGCGGAAAGGGAGATTTTACCGTGGAATTTGAACCGTCTGCAACCGCCCTGGAAACCGAAAAAGCCGGATACGTTGTTGCGTCTGTGGGCGTGGATTCCGGTTACGTGCCGTATACCGCATTTTCGGCAAAAGAAAGCTACATCAAAGACCATCCCGATATTCTGCAGGCATTTACCGACGCGCTGCAGAAAGGTATGCAGTATGTCAACGAACACACCAGCGAAGAAATCGCCCAAACGATCGCACCGCAGTTTCCGGACACCGAGGAAGCGACGATCGCCGCCATTGTAGAACGCTACCAAAAACAAGATACCTGGAAAGAAGACGTCATCTTTTCCGAAGAAGCTTATACGCTCCTGCTGGATATTTTAGAAGAATCCGGACAGCTGACAAAACGTCCGGCATATGAAGACCTGATTCATACCGAATTTGCCGAACAAGCGGCAAAAGAGCAATAATTCACGGCCTGCGCATGTGAACCGATGCAGGGCAGAAGATCGATCCCCTATATAGAGCAAAAGAACCTTTGGATGCTCCTGCATCCGAAGGTTCTTTTCTATATCACGTATTTACATCGCGCATTTACGCAAACACGCCGAATACCATTTTACTTGCCGCGCCCATGATCACACCAGCAAGCAGCACGCCCAGCATCACGGCAGTCACACTCGATTTAAAATCCATATCCAAAATGCTTGCCGCAAGCGTACCGGTCCATGCGCCCGTACCCGGCAGCGGAATACCGACAAATAACAGCAGCGCCAGAAAAAGTCCTCTTCCCGCTTTTTCCTGCAGCTTCTTTCCGCCTTTTTCCCCTTTTTCCAGGCAAAACGTAAAAAACTTACCCGTCAACGGCTTATCCGCTCCCCATTCCAGCACTTTTCTGGCAAACAGGTAGATGATCGGAACAGGGAGCATATTTCCGATAATACAGACGATATAAGAGGGCAGAAACGGAAGCCCGAATCCTTCTGCAAACGGAATCGCCCCTCGAAGCTCTACTAGGGGTACCATAGAAATCAGGAAAATATAAATATATTTATTTAACATTGCACACTCCTAACTCTTTACATACTGCTCCAAACACGCAAACAATGCTTCCATCTCTTCTTTTGTTCCGATCGTAATCCGCAGATAATTGCGGATACGTGCGGGCTGTTGAAAATGACGCACGTATATGCCTGCTTTTTTCAACATTTCAAACAATTGTTCCGCCGGGTATTCTTTATGCGTCACAAACAAAAAATTCGCCATGGAATCCGTACATTCAAATCCAAGATCCATAAAGCGGATCTTCGACCACTCTCTTACGTCTATAATATTCTGTACGCACCGGCTGAAATACGCCTGATCTTTTATGGATTCCACGCCTGCGGCAATTGCCGCCTGGCTCATCGTATAGGAATTGAATGAGTATTTGCAGTCGTTGATGTATCCGATCAGCGTTTCGTTTCCCAACAGAAAACCAATCCGCATGCCCGCCATGGAACGCGATTTGCTGAACGTCTGCGCGATCAGAAGATTGTCATATTTGTCAAGCAGCTTCCGTGCGGAAACTCCCCCAAAGTCAATATATGCTTCGTCTACAATGACAATGACATCCGGATGCATGGAAACGATTTCTTCCACTTCCGAAAGCGGTTTATAAATTCCGGTCGGAGCATTTGGATTCGGGAAAATAATTCCGCCGTTTTTCTTTGCGTAATCCTTCGTACGAATCCGAAATTCTTCGTCCAGCGGCTGCTTCTCGTAGGGAATCCGAAACAATTCCGCCCATACGTCATAAAACGAATACGTAATATCCGGAAACAGAATCGGCTCCGTAGAACAAAAACATGTCAAAAATGCCATTGCCAGCACATCGTCCGAACCGACGCCTGCAAATACCTGTCCCGTCTTCATCCCATAATAACCGGCAATCGCTGCCGTCAGATCCGCCGCCGCCGGATCCGGGTACCGGCGCAGCAGGTCCGGGTCGAGAGTTTCAAGCGCCCTGCTTACGCCCGGAGCGGGAGGGTACGGGTTTTCATTTGTATTTAACTTGATGATATCCGCATTCTGCGGCTGCTCTCCCGGCACATACGGAACGACGGTCCGGATATTTTGTTCCCATGCTCTCATGCGCCGCTATTCTCCTAATCCGTACTCTTTTGCCAGGCTCGCGAAAGCCGTAAGAGAACGGTTGATCTTTTCGTTGGGGATGCAATAGGCAAGGCGCACATAACCGCCGCAGCCAAACGCGCTGCCCTTAACTAAAATCAAATTATACTTTTTGGCTGCCGCCACAAAATCCGCTTCGTTCTCCACCGGAGATTTCAGCCACAGATAAAAAGCGCCCTGCGGTTTCATACAGGTAAAGCCGAGTTTCGTCAGGCCTTTATATAAATCCCTGCGGTTTTTATCGTAAAAATCCAGATCCGTCTTTTCGCCAAGGCATGCCGCCACGGCTTTTTGCATCAGAGACGGCGCGTTCACAAACCCAAGCGTGCGGTTGGCAACCTCAATCCCCGCCAACAGATCTTTTGCGTCTGACGCTTCGTTTGGAACCACGAGATAGCCGATCCTCTCTCCCGGCAGGGAAAGCGACTTACTGAACGAATAACCGACAATTGTATTGTGGTAATATTTTGTCAGGAAATTTTCTGCGGCTCCGTCATACACCAGTTCCCGGTACGGTTCGTCAGAAATCAGATACAAATCTTTCTGGTATTCCGCTTCTTTCTTTGTAAGAATCTCGGCAATCCGTTTCATTGTTTCGTCGGAATAAATGACGCCGGTCGGATTGTTGGGCGTATTGATCAGTACGGCTTTCGTCTTATCGGTAAATGCCGCTTCAAACGCCTCCAAATTCGGTTCAAACGTTTCATAATCCGGCGCTACGGCAACGACGGACGCATCAAAATTGGCGGCATAATTTTTGTATTCGCCAAAAAACGGCGCAAACACGATCACTTCGTCCCCGGGATCCAAAACCGCCTTAAATACGATATTGATTCCGCCAGCCGCGCCGACTGTCATCACAATATTTTCCCCGGTAAATTCCGTACCGAAACGACTGTTTAAATTCTCTGCTACGGCGTCGCGGACGTCTTCGTAACCGCTGTTTGACATATAGCCGTGCAGTACCAGAGGATCCGTCTCATCCAGCAGGTCTTTGATCGCTTGTTTGACAGATTCCGGTGCAGGAGTCGCCGGATTTCCAAGGCTGAAATCAAATACGTTCTCCGCTCCCACTTTTGCCGCAAGTTCCTTACCCTCCACAAACATCGCGCGGATCGCGGAACTGCCTTCCAATGCCGCCTGTATTTTTTTTGAAAGCATACTCTCTTCCTTCTTTCTTCTGAATCGTAACTGTCTGCATCACACCCGTCCAAAGAACGCTTTCTAAAAAGTGCGTCATTGGGGGGCGGTACGTTTGGGCATAGCAATGGACCAGACGGGAATCGAACCCGTGTCCAAAAACCAATTCCCTGTCCTTCTACGAGCGTAGTTTATTGTTTGTCATTCCCTCCGCGGGGCTTGAATAAACACAATCCCCGTTTCAGTAGCTTCATGATACGCCCACATACGCAAAGCTTAATATGTGTCGTTTCCCGCGTCGTCGAAGCCTGAATCCCAAAGCGCGGGTGCTCTCGGTCAGACTGCTGCAACTAGGCAGCGTAAGCTAATTTATTATTGTTAGCGTTTAATTTTAAGTTTGGCATTTCACGCATCCCATGCGGCTCGCTTCTCCAGCTTCATGATCCCTGTCGAAACCTTTACTGGCCCTTATTCTGAACCATTATATCGGAAAACACAGAACCGGTCAACCGACTAATTTAAATTTTTCACTTTAAATTCCCGCTCCGACGCCCTTCTTAAGTCTTTTTTTGCAATATCCTGTCGTTTATCATACAGCTTTTTGCCTTTCGCAAGAGCAATCTGCACTTTTACCAGGCTTCCTTTCAAATATACTTCCACCGGAACCAGCGTATACCCCTTTTCCGCAATTTTCTGCTGCAGCTTTAAAATCTCCTTCTTGTGCAGCAGAAGCTTTTTGGGACGCAGCGGATCTTTGTTGAAGATATTTCCCTTTTCATACGGCGAAATATGCATTCCGTATACGATGACCTCTCCGTTTTCAATCCGGACAAACGCTTCTTTGATGCTGCACTTGCCCATGCGCAGGGATTTTACTTCCGTCCCGTGCAAAGAAACCCCCGCTTCATACAATTCTTCCAGAAAATAATCATGTCTCGCTTTTTTGTTGTTGGCGATCAGCTTTCTGCTGTCCATACGCTTCCTCCTCCCCGCAATTGACACGCGTTTCTCTACTCTTCCGCCAGTTCAAAATCAATGGTACGAAGCATCGTATCCGCTCCCACCGCTTTTACTTTCACTTTCTGTCCAAGCTTATACCTGCGGTTCGTCGCTTCTCCCATCAATTCATAACTGTTTTCCAGATATATATAATAATCGTCTCTCAAAGAAGTGATATGGACAAGCCCTTCCACCGTATTGGGCAGCTCCACATAAAGCCCCCACGCCGTCACGCCGGAAATCACGCCTTCAAACACTTCTCCGATCCTCTTTGCCATGTACTCTGTTTTTTTCAGTTTCTCGGTTTCCCGTTCCGCTTCTTCGGCACGCCGCTCCGTCTCGCTCGAATGCTTTGCCACTTCGGGCAGAATCTTATCATAATGGGCGATCCTGCTCTCCTTCATTCTTCCCCGCAGGCAGTCCTTGATGATCCGGTGAATCTGAAGATCCGGATACCGGCGGATCGGAGAAGTAAAGTGACAGTAGTACGAAGCCGCAAGCCCAAAATGCCCCGTAGAAATCACACCGTATTTCGCCTGCTTCATGGAACGCAGCGTCAGGCGGCTGATCAAAAGCTCTTCCGGCGATCCTTCGATTTTATCCAAAAGCTTCTGCAGCTCTTTGGGATGAATCTCTTCCTGTCCGATATGGATGGAATAACCGAAATTATTGATAAACGCCGCAAGTTTCTGAATTTTTTCACTGTCCGGATTGTCATGCGTCCGGTATACAAACGGCATCTGCTGCCAGAAAAAATCTTCTGCCACCGTTTCGTTTGCAATCAGCATAAAATCCTCTATCATCTTCGTCGCGGCATTCCTCTCATACGGAAGGATATCGGTTGGGTGTCCCTCCGAATCCAGATAGATTTTTGTTTCCGGAAAATCAAAATCAATGGAACCTCTTTTTTTCCGCTTCTTCCTAAGCAGCGCCGCCAACTCTTCCATCCTCTGAAACATCGGTACAAAGTCCCGGTATTCTTCCAAAACCGCAGGATCTTTGTCTTCTAAAATTTTCTTTACATTCGTATAGCTCATACGGCGATCCACACGGATCACGGTTTCCGCGATCTTATGGTCGATCACCCTGCCCTTTTCATCGATTGACATCATACAGCTTAATGCCAGACGGTTTTCCCCCTGGTTCAGCGAACAGATCCCGTTTGAGAGCGCATGCGGAAGCATCGGGATCACCCGGTCAACGAGATAAACGCTTGTGCCGCGCTTTAGCGCTTCTACGTCGAGCGCACTCCGCTCCTGCACATAGTTCGTCACGTCCGCAATGTGCACGCCCAGATGGTACACGCCGTCCTCTTTCGTCAGGGTAACGGCATCGTCGAGATCCTTTGCATCTTCCCCGTCGATTGTCACCGTCTGCAGATCTCTGAGATCCATGCGTCCCGCCATATCCGCCCCGGAAACGTCTTTTGCCACACGCTCCGCCTGACGCAGCACCTTTTCCGAAAATTCCATCGGCAGATCGTATGCGCGGACCAGAGAAAGAATGTCTGTCCCCGGATCATTTCTGTGACCGATAATCTCAACAATTGTTCCCTCCGGCTTTTTTCCTTTCTTCCCGTAATCCGTAAGCTCCACCACTACTTTATGCCCGCTTACTGCCCCTTTGGAATGCTCCTTCGGAATAAAAATATCCCGTCCGATCTTCGCGTCATCCGGAATCACAAATCCGAAATTCCCGGCGGAATCATACGTTCCGACCACCTGTAACAGCCCGTGGGAAAGGATATTTACAATACTGCCCTCCCTGCGTTTCCCCGTCTTGTCCGGATTAAGCGCAACCTGTACCGTATCTTTGTGAAATGCATTTCCGATCTTGTCCGCCGGAATAAAGATGTCTTCCGTTTCCCCCTCTGCCGTAACAAATCCGAATCCCCTCGCATGCGCGGTAAAAATCCCTGTCAGGAAACGGCCGGAAGATTTTAAATATCTGCCCCGCTTGGTCACCTCGACCTTTCCGTCCGCGACCAACGCGTTCAAAACCTCCTCCAGATCCCGGCGCTGCTCTTTGGGGACGGAAAGAAAAGCCGCCATTTCTTTTAGTTTCATCGGTACATAAAAATCGTCGCAGATCATTTCATAGATCATTTTTTTTCTTTGTTTAAATACTTCCTGTTCCATACGAAGTTCTCCGCCTCCTCTCACCCTGTTTCTGCACATACGTTCAAAAACTCCCGCCCTTTGCAGGACGGGAGCATAAAATCAAAGGAAGCCTGCGTTTGGCAGGCTTCTCTGCTGCCGATCCAACGACAGTCTCACTCATCTAAAAGCTTCCGATATTCAAAACTGCAGCAATCACAATAAACAACACCACCAAAGCCCTGGTGATCTTTACCAGCATCCCCTCCATGGAACGTCCTTTATTCTTGCCCCAATAGGTATCTGCCGCCCCTGCGATGGCTCCCAATCCTGCGGATTTTCCTTCCTGCATCAGAATAATCACTGTCAATGCCAGACATATCAAAATAAAGATTACTGTTACAACTGTCTTTGCTACTGCCACGGGTCATACCTCCTGCTATCTGTAATAAATCTGTTTCCATAACTTGTAACAGTATAGCACATGACCAAAAGTTTTTCAACCGTTAATTTATCTGTCCGCACCCGTTTGTTTAGTATTTTACAATACCGTAGCACGCCGTATCCGACAACTCTTCTTCGATCCGCAAAAGCTGATTGTATTTTGCCACGCGGTCACTCCGGCATGGAGCGCCTGTTTTGATCTGTCCGCAATTTAAGGCAACTGCCAGATCCGCGATCGTCGTATCTTCCGTTTCACCGGAACGGTGGGATACGACTGCCGTATAGCCTGCCAGATGCGCCGTCCCGATCGCCTCCATGGTTTCCGAGATCGTTCCGATCTGGTTTAATTTGATCAGTATGGAATTGGCGCAGCGTTTTGCAATCCCCTGTTTTAATCTTCTGGTATTCGTCACAAATAGATCGTCCCCGACGAGCTGCACGGTGGAACCGAGACGCTCAGTCAGCTTCTGAAATCCTTCCCAATCCTCCTCATCCAATCCGTCTTCGATCGAATAAATCGGATACCTGCCGCAAAGCTCTTCATACAGCAGAATCATTTCTTCTGCGCTGCGCACAACCGCTTCCACATTCGGCTGCTGTTTTTTTAAGATTTCGCTTTCTCCCTCAAACACATACATCTGCCGTTTTTTGTCATACAGTTCCGACGCCGCCGCATCCATAGCAAACACAATATCCCTGCCGCACAGATAGCCTGCGTCTTCCACTGCCCGCGTCAGGTAATCGAATACTTCAAACGCGTCTTTTAAATCCGGCGCAAACCCGCCCTCGTCTCCGACTGCGGTAGATTTCCGGTCTTTCTCTAAAATCTTTTTCAAGGCATGATAGACCTCGGAACCCATGCAGAGCGCCTCCCGAAAAGATTTTGCCCCGACCGGCATAATCATAAATTCCTGAAAATCCACCGTATTTTTGGCATGTCTGCCGCCGTTTAAAATATTCATCATCGGAACCGGAAGCATATGCGCCGCCGTTCCTCCTAAATAGCGGTAGAGCGGAAGCTTCAGCGACTCTGCCGCCGCTTTTGCAGCCGCAATCGATACGCCGAGCATAGCGTTTGCCCCCAGTTTCTTTTTGTTTTCCGTGCCATCCAGTTCGATCAATTTTGCATCGATCCGTTTCTGCTCCAGCGCATTTTCTCCGATCAGTTCTTTTGCGATTTTTTCATTGATATGGGAAACCGCCTTTTGAACGCCGGCTCCGCCGTACCGCTTATCGCCGTCGCGCAGCTCCACCGCTTCAAACTGCCCGGTGGAAGCCCCGGAAGGAACGGCAGCCCTGCCAAACGCCTTTTTCTTCGTCTCTCGGTCTTTTACGACAACTTCTGCTTCGACCGTTGGGTTCCCTCTCGAATCCATGATTTCCCGTCCGCGTACTTCTACAATTTCCAGATATGCTTTCATCCCATTGTTCCTCCTGGTTTTTTCTTAATATCCCACATATCCGGAAAAAATATTCCCTGAAATTTTCCGGGCTATTTGAGCGAAACAACCGAACAAAGACCGCTTTCCGATACCTCATATTCAAAAGAAACGGTATCTCCCACCGTATATTTTACGATATCCACAAGCGTCATATCCGCCACGTTCACGTCAAAGATCTCCTCCGACTGCACAAGCGAGACATAATAATGCGTATTGCCTTCGACAACCACCGGCGCAATGGAAGCAATCTTCCCCTTTGCCTGTTCATAAATACCCGATGCTCCGCTCTTTGTGATGCCGTTTGTCGCAAGCAGTTTTACATATGCCTTTTCGCATTCCTGCACGGTATCTCCGATTGCCACCCACTGATATTTCTGGACATTTACCATCGCATATTTTTTTACAAGCCCCGCGCCGTCTTTTAATGCCATAAAATACGTCGGCTCGCCGGAAATATTTAACAGCAGGGGAAAGCTCGCCCGATATCCGAGATTTTGCACCTGGCCTTCCGCAGAAGACATGGCGGAATCTTCGATCGCACCTTCCACCGTATAAAATTTTGTCTCCATCGTACGCTGGTTCATCAGCACGAATCCGACATTGGACTGGTCCCCGCTGACCGAAGTAACGCCGGTATATACCCATACGTCGTCGTCCAGCGCTATATAATTGTATCCGTTTGTCGTCTGCAGGCAGTCTTTCTGCCCCAAAATACTGTTAAAATATCCGTGTTTTAACGTACCGTTATAGTTATAAAGCCTTGTCAAAAGTTCCGCCGAATACACTTTATCGATCCAGTTGGGCACATCTTCTACATCATATTCCCGGCATTCTCCGGTGATGGCGTTGCAAAGCACGACCTCGCCGATCGTCTGTCCCCCGAACAGTCCGATATTAAATTTCTTCACGGGGCAGACCCAAAACGGCGTTCCCTCATCGTCGATCTCAAAGAAAATCTGATCGTCGAAAATATACGTCGGATAACGGAACCGCAGATGACGGTAAATGTTCCGGTTGAGCAGTTCCGATTCGGAATACTTGATGCCTTCGCTTAATTTTACGCATTCCGTATTCTGCGTCGCCATATCAATCCGGATGTATGCCGGAATGCCTTCGCCCTGATTCGTCAGCCATTTGATCGGGCTTGCGTATACCAGCGGCGCAACGCGGACCGGCGTGTCCTGATAATTGATCTGCGTGTATTCGCTGCTGACTTCAAACTGAGAAACCATATCCACCATGCTGCCCATTTTCCGGTTTCCCAGCAGTTCCGCCGAATTTTTATCCAAAAGCGGAATCGTCCGGTAGCTGACTTCTTTGATATCTTTGGAAAAATCGCTGTACTCTACCGTAAGCAGCTTCTGGTACCTAGAGGCGTTGACAATCGGAGAAGACAGAACCGATCCCGCCAGATACACTGCCAGCACCAGCAAGAAAAGCGCAATGCCCGCCTTTGCCAATTTTAAGCTGCCGAACGCTTCTTTCAGATCCGGTTTGCCGCCCTTTCCTCTCAAGGAATGCCTTGTTTTCGCCAAAACATAGCATACCGTAACCGCAGCGATGAAAAACAGCAGGCACTGCCAGAACCCTGCCGAATGAATATTGACTGCCGGAATGGTTACATAATAGTAAATCCCCAGCGCGGCAAGCACAATCACCGCCGCAATTATTTTTTTGATTGTTTTACTCATTTCAATTCCTCTCTTTCCGGGCTTTGCACATTCTGCACTGCCGCATGAATCTCTTCGGTTACGTTTGGTTTGCATCGTCTTCAGAAACCGCAGCATACAGCTCTTTCGCCGATTCTTTTGACAACCCGTCAAGCAGATACGCGCGGCCTCCTTTCCCCGCGCCGATATGCTCTTTGGCGATCTGACGGTTCATCAGGGAAATCTCCTGCCAGAGCTCCTTTGCCGAAAGCAACAGGCAGCCGGCGCCGTGTATGATAATCTGTTCGAGCCCGTCGGAAGTTGCAACGGTCACCCGGTATTTTCTGGCGTTCTCATGCACAAACCGCTCGATATACGCATCCGCCGTCTCCGCTTCTTTCGTATAGACGACATGGATATTATGGTAATCAAAAAATTCCGTCTTATGCCCCGCTACCCGGTACGCGTCAAATACAACGATCAAATGACAGGATTTCATTCCCCGGTAATTGCACAGGATATCTAAAAGCCTTCCCCTTGCGCCGTCCATATTGGTCTTTGCCAGCTTACTCAATTCTTCCCATGCAAAGATAATATTATAACCGTCCACCAGCAGATATTCTTCCCTGGTATCTTTTTTCCCTGGCGGAGCGCTTTTTGGAGGAGACGCTTTTGCCGCCGTAAGCCGCCGGCTCGCTGCACCGCCTTTTCTCGTCTGGGATTTCTCCCGTTTGTTGGCGTTTAACGTTTTTGCCAGGATCGCATCCACTTCTTCCGCATCGATCCATTCCTCCTTCGTACGGCGGACGCCCGGCGCAGACCGCTCTCTTTCTTTTTCACCCTCTTTGGCTTCCCCTGCCAATATGCTTTCCAGATGCATAAATTCCGGCACGCGGTCCCATTCCACATAATATCCGGCGCCGTGCTGACAGAAAATCGAAGCCGCCGGATGTTCTAAGTCTGCTTCGCTGTCATAGCCGATCTGCGCGATCACTTCCTCTGGATTATGGCACTCCCTGTATCCGCCGTAGCTTAGATGCAGCCTGCCGGTCCCTTTCGTATATGACGCCACTTCCTTTGCATAATCCTGCATCAGCGCCGCGGGAGCCGCTCCGGTCAAAACCGCCGTTTTGCCCGAAATCTCAGGTCCTTCGATCGAGCCGTATTTTAACTCCATATCCGTCATCGCCCTGCCGATCATAGCTTCCGGAACTTCCAGGCGATATGCATAATACGGTTCCAGCAATACGGATTCTGCACAGTTTAGTCCCTGCCGCACGGCGCGCCATGCCGCTTCCCGAAAATCTCCGCCTTCCGTATGCTTCGGATGCGCCCTGCCGGACGCCAGCGTGATCTTTAGATCCGTTACCGCAGAACCCGTCAATACGCCGACATGCTGTTTTGCCTTAAGATTGGACAAAATCAGGCGCTGCCAGTTTCGGTCCAGAATATCTTCACTGCATACGGAGTCGTAGACGATACCGCTGCCCCGCTCGCCGGGCTCCAGTAAAAGATGTACCTCCGCATAATGCCGCAGCGGTTCAAAATGCCCGACGCCTTCTGCCGTATCTGCAATCGTCTCCTTATAGACAATATGCCCCGTATCAAAACCGACTGCAATTTTGAACCTGTCTGCAATCTGCCGCTTTAAGAGTTCCGTCTGGACTTCTCCCATAACCTGAAGAAGAATCTCCTGATGCTCCTCATTCCAGAGAATATGCAAAAGAGGCTCTTCCTCTTCGAGCTGGCGCAGCTTGGGCAGAATCTGAACCGGACCAATCTCCTCCGGCAGCAGCATGCGATATGTCAGTACCGGTTCCAGGCGCGCAGGCGCTGACATCCGCTCCGCGCCGAGCCCTTCTCCCGGATACGTTTCCAATAGCCCCGTAACCGCGCAGATCTCTCCCGCCCGAACCTCCGGCACCGTCTCGTACCGGGCGCCGGAGTAGATCCGTATCTGGTCTATTTTTTCTTCCCGGCCCTCTTCTTTCGCCCGCCCGTTTCGCGGGCAGACCGTCACCGTCTCTTTTACCTTTAAACTGCCGCCCGTCACTTTCAGATACGTCAGTCGGTTTCCGTTTTCGTCTCTGGCGATTTTATATACTTTTGCGCCGAATTCCCGCGGATAGGACCTGGGTTTGGCAAGGCGGCAGATATCCGCAAGAAATTCCGAAACTCCCTGCATTTTTAGCGCCGATCCGAAAAAGCAGGGGAATAGCCTGCGCTCTTCGATCATACCGCAGACCGTCCGATCCGAAACGTCTCCCGTTTCCAGAAATTCTTCCAGCGCTTCTTCTTTGCACATCGCGGCTTCCTCCCGAAAGCGCGCCGTATCCTCGTACGGGATCACGGCGTCGGACAGCCGCTGCTGTAATTCCTGCAGAATCTTTCCCCGCTCTGTTCCGGGCTGGTCCATTTTATTGACAAAGACAAACACCGGGATCCGGTAATCCTTCAGCAGCCGCCACAGCGTTTCCGTATGCCCCTGCACGCCGTCGGCGCCGCTGATCACTAAAACCGCATAATCCAAAACCTGCAGCACACGTTCCGTCTCCGCCGAAAAATCCACATGGCCCGGCGTATCCAAAAGCGTGATCTTCACATCGCCGCAGGTCAGTACCGCCTGTTTGGAAAATATGGTAATCCCGCGTTCCCGTTCATAGGCAAACATATCCAGATAGGCGTCCTGTTTATCGACCCTTCCGATCTTGCGGATGGTTCCGCCGGTATACAAAAGCCCCTCCGAAAGGGTTGTCTTCCCTGCATCCACATGCGCCAAAAGACCCAGGCAAATATGTTTTTGGGGGATCTGTTCCGATGCCGTTTCCATTCCAATTGTCCCTTTCTATTCTTTTATCTCAATTTATTTTCTTCGTCTCATTCCATACCGCAAGAAAATCTGATACAAGGGCTTTTTCAACTGCTATCCTGCCGTTTTTCCGCCAGGCTTTCCGCTCAGCCTAAGAATAAACAGATAAAACGAATCCCTGGGACGAATCGGATATTCTTCCAGCAGCTTAAACGACGAACGAAGCCGCAGCTGCTTTTTGATAAAACCCGTCTCATTGGAATACAGCAGCATAATTCCGCCCGGCGCAAGCAATGTCTGCGCCTTTTCAAAAAAACATCCGTAAAAATCGTCCTGCTCTTCCTTTGTCCGTTTTCCCCGGACCGGCATATTGGCGATAATCTCGTCAAAGGGATACGAATGCGTAAAATCCAGAAAATCCCTGTGAATAAAATGAGTCTCAAGTCCCGCCGCTTCGGCATTGATCCTTGCCTTATCGATTGCTTCGCCGAAATAATCGATGCCGTAGCTTTCCCTGACAGGTAAAAGCCTGTGCCGTTCCACTAACATCGTCCCCACGCCGCAGCAGGGATCTAAAATCTGCGCCCGTTTTTTTAAATACGGTTTCGCAAGCGCAAATAAAAGCGCTGCCCGGGACGGATGTATGGACGCTGCAATCGTCTCCTTCCGGTAAAAAAAGCGTCCCATCGGCACGGTTGCCATTTTTAAAAACACATGAATCTTCTCATATTTATCCAACACCATACGGATTTCAAATTCATACTCATCCGGCGCGTTCAAAAGCTTCCTGCCGGTCTTTTCTTCGATGACTGCCGCCGCCCGCTTCGTGTAACGGCTTCTCTCTTCCAGCGAAAGCCCCGCTTTTATATCGATCCGAAAATAAAACGGCGCGTGTTCTTTATGGGACCGTTCTAACAGAGACAAAAGCTTCGACTCTGCCAGAGCCGTCCCAAACGCTTCCGGTCCGTCCGCAATCGTAAGCTTTTCGTGCAGACCGATTACAAACAGAAGCTCCCGAAATGTACGAATCTCAGTCAGTTCTGCCAGCCGGTCCGTCACAGCCTGTACGCCAAGCGGATGGATCGCTTTCTTATATGCCGTAATCTGATCTGCCGTAACCTGCGCGTACTTGTAATCCGTCGTAAGCAAAACCGTATACCTCTGATTCCAGCCGGTAAACGTATGATACGGCGCCCTGCCCTCCCTGCGCAAAATCCGCTCCAGGGCGTGCAGTTCGTCCCTGATGTGCTTCTTTTCCTCTTCCTTGATCTCTTGGGCACATAGCACCCGGTATCTTTCTGCAAGCTCTTTTCCATAAGGCGCAGGATCGGTTTTTTCCAGCGCACCCAAAAGTGTTCCCCGGACAAACAGCGTCTCTTCTTTTTGGTAAGCTTCAAACAACGCCTGTGCAGCCGAAGGGATCGAAAGATCCCCCAGCAATGCCGCCGCATTTTTACGCACTTTCGCATCGGAATCCTCCAAAAGAGGCAGCACAGCCTCTCCGTCCCCGAGTAACTTTTTCGCGTACTCTTTCTGCCCTTCTTTTTTTAACGCTGCCCGAAGCCGGCTTAACGCTTCTCTTACATTTTCCCGCCGCATGATCTGACCGATGCACTCTTCCATCCTGCTGTTCCTTTCCGTTTCCTTTTTATTATCCTGTCATTGTAATCGATTCCGAACCGTTTGACAAGCGTCCGTCCGTCTGTTCTTTTTTATAAATTCGGGGTTTCCGTTCCATATGTATCGATATAAGTACAAACAGCTTCCTTAAGCGCATCCCACGCATCCGGATGTTCCACATAATATTTCGGGCAGAGCTTTTCGGTCACGTCATAATGGCGGATGACTGCATCAATGTCCAGATCATATCTTCCCATCAGCCACGCCAGCAAATGTACCAGCGTCTGATAAGAAGCTTCCGAAAATTTACCTGTTTCATCCGGTATACAGCATTCAATGGCTATGGTATCTTTATTTCTGTCATTGGACGCATATGCAATCTCCTTGCAGGGAATACACTGAATCAGCTCTCCTTCAATCCCAACCACAAAATGACTGCTGGCATACGTCGCTTTCGACAGTCCCAGCCCTTCAAAATAATCCCGGTTCTGCTGCGCCGTCGTACCCGGATTTGCCGTATAATGCACAACGATCCCCGTTACCTTCTCAAGCGCAGTCCCAGGCCTGGAATACTCGTTAACCGTCAAAAGCTGCACGTCATACTCCGGCGGCGTCTGTACAATTTTTTTGATCGGCGTCTCCTTTATAACCGTCTCTGCCCTCCTGCCTTTGATTAAGCGTACCGCCTGCCATCCGGCAATAACGACAAGTACCGCACAGCCCAGGACAAGCAGGCATTTCATCCGCATCTGCCGCCTGTGCCTTTTGATTCTCGCTGCGCGCCTTTCCGCACGTCTTTGTTCGTATTCTGTCTGTTCTTTTCGTTCTTCTTCATTCATAGATCTGCTTCCCGTAAATTCGTTCTGACAATTGCTTCTTCTTTTATCCTGCAACTATTATATCTATTTTTTCTCTATCTCTCAATGCGTTTTTTACAATTTATTTCTTTGAAAAAAGAACCCCCATACGGAAGATCTTCTCTGTCCGTATGGGGATTTCGATTCATTTCAGCTTATTTCACTACGTTTTTCTTTAAGCCCGCTTTTTTTACCATCTTCTGGAATTTACTCTTTGCTTTCTTATTCTTTTTCACAGAAGCCGGAACTTTCACGGTTACTTTTTTCTTAACGCCTTTAAATGCATTTTTTGCAACTTTGGTTGTTGCTCCCTTAAAGATTACGTTTTTGAGCGCTTTACATCCGGAGAATGCACTCTTCTCAATCGTTGCAATGCTCTTCGGGAACGTAACCTTGTTTAATTTCGTAAAGTTTTTGAATGCATTTTTGGAAATGGTTACTACCGTACAGGATACGCCGTTGATCGTAACTTTTTCCGGAACGGTTACTCTCTTTGCCTTATTGCTGTTCCATTTTGTCAGAGCTACGGTATTCTTCACCGGATCAATCACCGTGTAATCGTTATTTCCGAATTTTGCCTTCAGTCCCTTTGTGAGTTTCGGCTCTTGTTTTACTACCGGCTTCTTCGCAAGCTTGCCTTTTGCTGCTTCTAATTTCTTTAACGCATCTGCCAGCGCTTTCTTCGTCGTTGCTGCAGAACCGTTTACCAGCGCTTCTGCTTCCTGTAAAGCTGTATTATATTCTGCGTTTGGCTGCAGATTTGCGTTTACTTCTTTTTTGATTGCGGCAATGCTGTTTTTCAAAGCCTCTCTGTCAGACGGTTCTGCAGCTTTCAGCGTACGGTTCGCAACTGCTTCTTCCAATGCTGCGATTGCTTCGTCTACCTGTTTCTGCGTTGCAGCTGCATTTATTTTTAATGCGTTTACTGCTTCCAGGGCTTCTTTGTATGCATCCCAGTTGTCATAGTATTCTGCATCCGCTTCATTTACGCCGCTTGTCGCTTTGGATACTGCTGCTTCAATTGCAGCCTTTTTCTCTTCTTCGTCAGCGATTTTTTCTGTGAATGTAACAGCTGCACATTTTGCAAGCGCGCTGTCTGCTTCTGCTTTTGTAACTTCCTGATCGCCTGCTGTAATCTTTGCAAGAACTGCATCCACATCCGTTTTTGCCGTCTCGTATGCAGCCGTATCATATGTGTAGTAGCCGCTCTCTGCCTTTGACGTCATCTCGTTCTTTGCTTCTTCCAAAGCCGTCTTACCCGTAGCGACTTTATTTCCTGTTGTATCGAGAGTCGTCCAAGCCGCGTTCATTTCATTGATGATGCCTCTTGCTCCCTGCGCCGTGATGACTCCGTCTCCTGTTAAGATACCGGATTTTACAGTCCTTACCGCCTGGAATGCATCCCATGCTTCCTTATAATATACAACCGGTGCATTACTCTTTGCCATGATCGTCGTATACGTGGTTTTTGCACTGTCCTCCCAGTTAGCAAAGTCTACGCTTTCATTCACTTTTGAAAAGTTTACGTTTCTGACACGCAGATTCAATCCTGCTCCTGCCGTAAGGGAAATGCTTCCCGCCGCAGCTACTGTTTTCCCTTCTAACGATACCTGATCTGCAATCACGATTTCACTGCCCTCAACTACTGTAGAATAGTCGTTTGTCAAATAGTTAAGATCAGTCTCATCTCTGCTTTCATCTCCGGAAGGCTGAACTTCCACAACTTTTGCACTGAATTTATTATCCGGGCTGAATGTCACATCGACCTTATAATCGTGCATCCTCTTCGGTTTTGCCCCGTTACTAACTGCGGTAAATGCCTCACTACCAATTTGATATCCCCATGCCGTCCCGTTATATCCGACTTTGATCGCCGGAGCGTTCGGGCTTGCCGGAGTTACCACTTTTGTATTCAGGTAAAATTCTTTCTCAACATCACCCTCGTTACCCATCGCAATAAACGGACGAAGTACTGCAGAAACGGTTCCTTCTCTGAAATCCTGCATTGCCGGCATCTTATTGAATACACTTTTACTATTCTCAAGACCGTCTGCGTCTACACTAAGATAATTCACGCCTCCAACGCTAGTTGGCTTCAAAACCACTCCAGGATCCGTCCCTGTCTTTGGAGACGTCCATCCACAGTAGCCATAACGAAGAGATTCCATCGCATTATCAGCATTGGCGTTCGTCTGAATGTTAGCAATATCTACATCTGTTATTACGTTAGAAAAATTTCCTGCTATAAATCCAAAATATATCTCTTTCTGTACATCCGGAGCCTGATTTGAAACTACATATTGTTTTACTTTGTAAATGGCTTCGTTGTTAAGTACCGTCTCCACCGGTTCTCCTGTAAGAACCCATTCTGTTTTTCCACTGCCGTCTTCTTTTGGCTGTTCCTGCATTTTCTGCATCGTTACCTTGATTTCACTACTGTTTAAATACTCAAGCGTAATACGATGAAATTTGTTATCTTCCAAAGAAAAAGACTCTAAATCTGATATTTTACCAGTATAACGAGTATTCCCTGTAGAAGTTGTAATTCCTGGACCCCATTCCAGAAACCAGTGATTCTTACTGTGGTTTCCTAAATATACATAATGAATAGAATCCACATATTTCAGTAAAACACCAAAGCGCATATCTGCTGCGGTTCCATCGGGATAGATATCAAAGCTTAACTTTCTATTCGGAACCTCGCCCTCTTTTGCCTCAGTTCCTTCCCCAGATTCCTGACGATCCGGCGCCGTAATATCAATATTCTTGGCAAATACGGTAGCTGCCGCATTACTGTCGGAAAGATCCTCATGTCCGTTGCCGTCCGTCGATTGTGCTTTCAGACGCCACGTCTGAATTCCACCCAGATTTAATGCGTCATCAAACTTTCCTGACCAGTTACCTGAATCTCTCTCAACTTTCCACCCATCCGTGGTGTCCTTGATTGTTGCTGCATTTGCTGTAAGCGCTCCGCCGGGCAGAATCGAAGTAATCGTAACTGCTGCTGCCAGCACTTTTGCTAAAAATGCTTTTTTTGTCTTCATACATATCCTCCTTTTTTGTACAATGATAGGACTTTGCCATATCATATTCTAACAACGTCCTCTGTATTTTCAATTTTATTATCTCTCTGCATAAAAATCAATACTTATTTTGCAATTTCCAGAGATTTTCAGGCACAAAACCTTTTCTTTTTTGTGCAATCTGCCGAATGGTCTTATGAAATCCACACCCCCTCTTCTGCTTCTTTCTTAAGATAACGTAATAAAACAGCTTTTTATTGTTTCAAAATGATAATTTTCGGATAAAGCGATAGGACGGTTAAAGAGATACGCCGGGCAAAGAAAACCCCGGAAACAAAAACGTTTCCGGGGCTCTCCCTCTTTTCCCTTATCCTATTTAATCTTGTTTTTCTTAATGCCGGCTTTTGTAAACTGTTTTTTCAGCTTTTTGTTTTTCTTTAAGTTCTTCGGCAGTTTTACGCTGATCTTCTTCGTCTGGCATTTTTTAAACGCTTTTTTATGGACTTTATTTAACTTCTTGCCCACGTTTACTTTTGTCAGCTTTTTGCAGTTAAAGAACGCGTTTGCTTCTATGCTCGTTACATTGCTGCCGATTGTAACAGTTTTTAACTTCTTACATCCGCTAAACGCCTTGCTTCCGACTGCGGTCACCGTGCATTTGAAGCCGTCGAGCGTTACCTCGTTCGGAATTTTAACGGTCTTTATGTCTTTTGCTTTTGTAAGCTTCACCGTTTTCTTATCGATACTTGTTACCCTAAATTTCATTCCTGTCTTCGCATCGGTGTACTCCTGAAGTTTTAATGTCCGCTCTTTCAAACCTTGCTGCGCACGGGCCAGCGCCTGCTGCAGCCGCAAAAGCTGCGCGGGATCCTTGGAATTTTTTCCCGCCTCTGCCGCGTTGTATGCGGCAATAAATGCCTGCCAGCTTTCTGCCGTATAATTTTTTTGTCCGGCATTCTTAACAGCGGTTGCGGAAGAAAGCGCCCGATTTAAACTCTGCTTCGCCTGTGTCAGCGCGGGATCTTCTTCCTGGTCGCCGTCGCCGCCTCCAATCGGCGGCTTCGGCGTCGTACCTCCCGCCAGATCGTTATATGCTTTTTCCAACGTATACAATGCGTTGTTGATGTCAAAAGAACTCGTCGTTTCCTTCTCCACTGCCAGCTTTGCCGCTTTTAATGCATTTTGAAAAACTTTCACGGAATCTGCCGTAAAATCACTGAGATCGATAGTTTCACATTGTGCGATCATGGTTTCAAGTTCTGCCTTCTTGCCTGACGTCATAGCCGTCTTGACCGCGCCAAGCGCCGTAATCTGCGCCGCAACATCCGCTGCTGTTGCATTTGCAGAGGAAAGAACCTTATTGGCGTCTTCCATCGCCTTATAGATCTTCTGCTGATCTGCTGCGCTTAAACCAAATGTATTCAGATTGGAAAGCTCTTTGATTGCCGCTACCAGGCCGCTCTTATCTACAGCGCCCTCCTCCGGATCTTTTCCGGAAAAATCCTGGTTATAATACGCTTCAAATTCTGCCATCGCCGCATAAGGTCCGTTGCTGTCATTCGTTGTCCCTTCCAGAACACGAATCTGCAGATATTTTACCGTATCCTGATTTACACCGCTGGTATCCACCTCGATCCATGCTCCGTTTTGCAGCTGCGCGCCGCTTAACGCGACTGCCGAGCCGGAAGCGCCGCCGGTAACCGTATGGGTTGATTCATTAAACTCGGTTCCCCATACGAATTGATATTTTTTGATAATACCGTTCGAGCCGCCGTCCGTTCTCTGCTGGAACCGAACGTGTTCAAATGCCGGTCCTTCGTCTAATTCAAGCGTCAGTATGGCCGGATTGTTCTCGCCAACCGCAAAGCCGCTCCACGGCGTATGCCACACGGAAGAAGAGCTGCCGTCCACAGCCTTATCAGCGCCGGTTCCTGACTGAGATGCATTTGCATATGCCTGTTTAAACGTACGATTCCGCTTTCCTCCCCGGTCTACGACAACGTCTACCGTCTGGACAAGCAGCCGGTCGCCCGCTTTCACCGTGACCGTAATGATCGTCTCGCCGAACGCAACCGGCGTTACCGTTCCGTCCGGCGCTACTGTCGCAATCGCAGTATTTGCAGAAGCGTAGGTTATCTGCGGATTCTCGGCTCCGGTCACTGTCGCTTCGATCTGCTGCGTACCGTTTACACCGTCAAATGTAAGCATTGCGTTCTCCAGGCTTAACGACGGCGGTATCGTATCCACTTCCCGGATCACCAGGTTATCCATCACAAAATTATAATCGCCGAATGTACTGTCTCCCTGGTTTGTTGGGAAATTATAGAAACCAAACCAGCTCTGCCCGTCTTCCGAGCCCGTGATATACAGCGTGTAATGGTTCGTCCAGGACTTCTGTCCGGCTACGCCTGACGTCGTCTTTTCCAACGGCAGATATTCCGAAATCGCTTCTCCCTCGCCGCTGCCGGTCACAACGTAAAATCCGTTTGTTGCTCCCGACTGGTAATCAAACGAAACCTCATAATGCTTGCCCGCTTCAAAGCGGAAATTCTGCGGAATTGTCCGGCATATCAAGCCTTCCCTGAAATAACAGTCATGCTGCTTTAAGGACCAGCGTCCGGAGATTACATCGTCGATCAGGGCATTCCCCCAGCCGGACTGAGTATAGGGCGCATGATATTCCGAAAGATGCGTGGAGGGATCGTTGACTCCCTGTCCCGAACCCATAACAAACGGATACAATCCCTGTACTACCGATTCAAAATCCTGTACAAACGTACCGTCCTCACGATAATTATAGATGGACTTCGGTACGACACGGATATCGTCAAAGTGCGTATATCCCTCGCCCGCTTCCCTCTTTAAGGTAAATACGGCAGTTTTATCAGCCGCCGTAAACGGAACCAGCATAATCTGCATTCTGCTGCCCGCTACCGCAGTTCTGTTATGCAGATCGGCACGAATATAATTTTCTGCTATCGAACGCAACGTATAATTGGATACCGTTTTCTTTCCGTTATTGACCTCGATGCTCGCCTTTTTGTCGGAACGGTTATCCACATAAATCTGCGCCACATAATTTTGCCCCGGAACAAGATCGGAAATCGTTGTCGAAAGCGTAATATTTTTTGCCGGATCTTCGATCATCAGGTACTGGTCGCCGCTCGCCGCTTTTTTCACGCGAACGCTTGCATCCGTAATATCGCCGGACCATACCTCAGCATCCAACAGAGAACCGTCGCCTGTTCCCGCATAGTTGTGAAATGCCGGGTCTGCAACCTTGGCATCCTCTCCGAAGCCTTTCTTTAATGTCTTTGGCGCTTCTTCTCCTTTTAATACGACATACGCCGTTTTTGCCTTTGCTTCTAACGTAATGGAGCCGTCTGATACGGCAACGCTTTTGCCTGCGCTGCGTCCCTGGTCGGAAAGTTCATAGACCATAACGTTTGAAAGATTTTTCCATCCGTCTAATAATGTCCATGTCGTGTTTCCGCCGTCATAGTTCCAGTGATACAGCTTCTCTGCTTTTGTATCGCTGTCCTCCCACGGAAGAAGGTACGCGCCGTCCCGAAGAATCTCCGTGTTATTTAACGTAATGGTTCTCTCTATTATGTTGTCCTGCCGCTGAACGGGATTTCTGGTAACAACGACCGTTTCGCTTCCGTCCTCGCTCTTTAACGTAATTTCTTTTTCAATATTTCCGGACGGGGACGTATCGGAGCCCACGCCTGAATAATTCACCCATTTTGTAATCAGATAGTGCTGCAGGAATTTCGCGGGTAAATTCTCTGTGAAGGTGTTGGTAATATAGTCGTCAAAATTATCGTTGCTTCCCCAGCCTTCAAACCCATTCATATACATATGGCCAAGCAGCGGATTGTCGGCAGCGCCGCCAAATGCCGGATAATTCAAAACGAAAGAATCCTTCTGATGGTTTCTTAAAAACCGCATGACCTGAGAGTTATTTCCTTTACTGTTCTTATCTCCATAAGCGCCGTCAGTCGCCCAGTGCTGCCATGTGGAATCGTATTCTCCCGTTGTTCCAAACTCCGTCGAAAAACGCCAGCCCAGCGAATTGAACTGCTGCGCAATTTTTCTTGTTTCCCAGGAATTCTGATACCATACGTCCAGATAAATAAAGTCCATATTGGTTCCGTCCGCTATATTCTGCGCCACGGTTCTCTCGATCGTCGCCGCATCCGCAACCACTTCTTTGTCGCCGCCCTGGCCTGCAACGCCGGGCCATTTATTCGCATACAGCGACGTGCCGTTGATCCGGTCGTACAGCTGCAGAATACGTTTATAACGAAGTCCCGTACCCAGATCCTTCAATTTATTCAAGACATATGCCTGATCCATCCAGTTCCAGCCGGTTGATCCGGGACCGAGAATGATATCGTCGGAAAATGACTGTGCTTCCGGATACGCTTCCTGTGCGTTGACATGGATGCCCACCTCGGTATGATACTGATGGGCAATCTCAATTAATTTGCGGAACTCCGCTTCTCCGCCAAGTTTTTCCGCGATATCGCCGTATTCGGAATTTGCGGAATCATGCCCTTCATTTCCGTATCCTTTATGCATAATCGCCTGCTTTAAACCGTCGGTCGCCAGGTACACTTTCTTGATATTATCCGCGCTCATCAAAAACGGATTTGTCGCCTCGCCGCCAAGGTTCATCACCACGCGGTAATTTACCAGCTCGGGAACATCCTCCGAACCGTAAGGATTATTCATAATATCCCGGTAAGCGATCGCTCCATCCTGCCAGTCTGCCGTGCCGTCGTCATTTAAATCCGGTGCGAAGCAGACTTTTGCACATGGCAGTTCGCTGACCGGCGTATGCTCGTAAGTGGCCGACTCATCGGCATCGCCGTATTCATAATACCATAAGTTGCTGGTCAAAGATATGGAATTTGCCCCGTTGTTCCTCGTGACTCTCAGATCGCCCCTGGCCTCGGAATTGCTCCATAATCCGGCGCTTAATCCGTTTCCTGATACAAATCCATACACATAACTTCCGCTGTTATTCGGCTGAAAGCCCCCGCCGCTTGCAAATGTAATCTCACGGTCGCCGGTGCTGTCGACACTTCCTGAATTTACCGCTCCCATAAACTGCGCGCTACTCTGCGTACCCTCAATTGTAATCAGGTTCAGATTCGGAACTTCGATCGTACCGATCTTGGCGCATCCGTCTTTCTTTTCGATTTTAGTAATCTTCCATATCAGATCGTTTTCACTGACACTGACCGTTACTTCCATATCCAGAAGAATCTTGCTTGCACTGTTCTCAATGCCGAGACGATATACCGCAGAATCTTCTTTTTTGTCAAATCCCTGCAGCGTCGGCTGTACAGCAACGCCGTTGATTTTGATCGTATTGATTTCATTCGTCTGTCCCAGAAATTTTTTTCCTGCGGCAGAACCGGTTTTCATCTCATATTCCATAACTCTTGGGAAGGATTTGTCGATCGCGGCTTTCAATTCCTGCGATTCGATAAACGTGTCATAATCAGACGCCTGTTTTAACTGAAGCTGCATATCCTCTACCGTCAGATCGGCGTCTGCAACCGTAACAGACTTCGTCATCGGTTCATACCCTTCCATAGACGCCGCAAGCTCATAAGTTCCGTTTTCAATTCCGGTAAATGCGTACGTTCCCTGTGCGTCTGCCGTCGCGGTCTTGCCGGCAAGCCTTACCGTCGCGCCTTCGGCAGCCGTCCCGTCTTCTTTTTTCACTTTTCCGGTTACGTCATACGCTTTCACGACTTTATCTTCCATAACAGAACCAAGGTTCGAAAGCAAAAAGCTCCATCCGCTCTCATACGTTGTATCTCCGCATATCACGTCGCGAAACATAAACTCTGTCTGCACATCATTTAAGTTTCCGGCCCGAAACCCAAATCTTCCCTGTCCATTGACCGCTTCGGCAAGCTCCTTCAGAGCGGGAACGCTGCCCGTGAATTTATACTCATTGGTTCCCTCTACAACGGTCACGCCCAGCACTTCATTCGCAAGAGAAATCGTGACCGCATATTCTTTATTTTGTTCCAAAACCGGAGCCGACGGCGAAAATTCCAGTTTCGGATACGATTCCGCGCTGCCGTTTTTATACTGGTAATACCAGCCGGTAGTATTGTCATATCCTATATAAAGCCAGTGCGTAGTATCCTGATAGGTATAAAACATACCGAATCTTGCATTCTCCGCCGGCTTATCATTGGTAAAGCGAATTTTCGCACTGACCGAGCCGTTTACCGGCATCTTCGCATTGTTTAATAAAACAGCTGCGGGAGTTTTGGACGCATCCTCATAATCATGACTGTTCCCGTTGCCTGTTCCCGCTTTTACATATTTCCAGGTTGTTTCTCCTTCCGCTGCATTTACCTGCATCGCAGGCCACTCGGACAGCATCGGCAGACATGCCAGCACAAACGCCAGCATACAGCTCAGCAGCCTTTTGAATCTACGGTTTCCCATACTTTACATACCTCCTTAAATAAATTTGTTTTCTTAAAACTTTTCCGTATACAGCAAACGATATCTTCTGTCGAATATCTTGTGATCTGCCTCCTTCCTCTACCTAAATTTTTCTTGGGCATTAACAAAATGCCGTCAACAGTATCCACAATAATAAATGTATTTTATCAAAATTTTACAGAAAAGTAAACCGATGAACCATATATATTAGACATTTTGCGCTATGAACGCAGCAAAAAGCGGATGCTGTTTCAGTCATCCTGAAATTACAGCATCCGCTTTCGGAAAATGATGTCTTATTTCACTTTTACTTTTTTATTTCCCGCTTTTTTGATCTGGCTGATCAAGTTCTTCTTTAACTTTGCAGTTTTCATTTTCTTCGGCAGCGTCACTTTCAATTTTGTGCTTGTGCCTTTCAGCGCCCCTTTGCCGAAACTGCTCAATGTCTTTGAAGCAATCTTCATGGTCTTGAGCTTTTTGCAGCCGTTAAAACTGTTTTTCCCGATTTTCGCCACATTGGCGCCAATCTTTACGGTCTGCAGCTTCTTATACCCCTTAAACGCTTTTGCGCTGACCTCGGTTACTTTGCATTCTATTCTGTTTATCGTAACGGTATTCGGAATCGTAAGGGTTTTTCTCGTCTTATTTCCGTTTCCTTTCACTGCCGTTACCGTTTTTTTGCCTGCATCCGTGACTTTGTAAAGAACAGAATCCACAATTACGGTATCTCCTTTTGCAAGCGTCACTTTCACCAATGCTGCCTGCGCCCGCTTGAGCGCGTCCGTCAGTTTTGTTAATACCGCGGCATCTTTGGAATTTTTGCCTGCCTCTGCGGCATTGTATGCGTCAATAAATGCCTTCCAGCTCGCATCCGTGTAATCCTTTTGTCCTGCGCCTTTTACGGAAGCTGCCGCAGTCAGCGCTTTTTGAAGGTTTTCACTTGCCGCCTTAACGTCCGGATCTTCGCCGCCCGGAGGATTGGGTCCCGGCTCCGACGGTTTTAATTTATCCACTTCTTCCTGTGCTTTTGAAACGTTTACTGCAGCTGTTATGATCTTCTGATCCATTTCTGCAATTTTGCCTTCCACAACCTTTAACGCCGCTTTTGCCGCGTTTACTTTCTCCAGTTTCACAGCTTTATCGGCTTCAGGCGCCTGCGCCCATTCTGTGATCGCAAGCTCTACGGCAGCTTCTTCTTTATTCTTTTCTGCCTGATATTTGGAAAGCTCTGCCTGAAGTTTTTCTACTTCTTTCTCTTTTGCTGCAAGATCTGCCTGTGCTTTTTCCAAAGCTCCCTGCGCGTCAAGAACCGCCTTATTTGCGTCTTCCAGCGCCTTATTTGCCGCATCCAAACGATCCTTTGCGGTCGCTAATGCGCTTTCTGCTTTTGATACTTCCTGCTGTTTTTCATTCAAAATATCGGCTGCCGCGGATTCCTCAACCGTTACGGCGCACACTGCCGTAAGCTCCGGATCTTCTTTCATCGCAGCCGTGATCGTTGCACTTCCTTTCCCGACTGCAGTCAGATATCCGTTCTCGTCAACGGTTACGACCGTATCGTCCGAAGACGTCCATGTCACATCCTGAAGCGTATTCAGCCTGCGGCTGTCTCCCACGCCTTTTAACGTCACTTTGGCTGCATCCAGCTGTACGGATGTTACAACCAGGTTATCCAGAATAAAATCGGTCTGTCCAAAGCTGTATTCCACACCGTTTTGCTGTGTAAAAGCGTTGCTGAACAGCCCAAACCACATCTGTCCGCTCGCAGAACCGGTCACGGTAAATTCATAATGCTCCGTCGTCGATTTCTGTCCTGTGGCAGGAGCCGCCGTTTTGGCAAGGTATTCAGGTGACTGCCAGACATACTTACTGTCTTCTCCGTTTCCCACTACAATAAAATACATATCTTCGTGGCCCGCCTGATAATCGAAGCTCACTTTATAGTTTACGCCCGGTTCAAAATGCAGATTCTGCGGTATCGTCCGGTAGATTAATCCCTGGTTATTCCCGTGATGTTTTAAAGACCACTTTCCGCCGATCACATCGTCCAGAATCATATTCCCCCAGCCTGACTGGGTATATGGAGCGTGCAGCTCGGATAAATGCGTCACCTGATCATCCACGCCCTGCGCCGGTCCCATAACAAACGGGTAAAGCCCCTGTACTACCGATTCAAAATTCTGCGTAAAGCTTCCGTCTTCCTGGAAGTTGCCCAATGTTTTCTCCACAATACGAATGTCGTCGAAATATGTAACGCCCGCGCCCTGTTCCCGACGCAGCGTCAAAACTGCCTTGCTGCTCACCGGCGTAAAAGACACCAGCATTACCTGCATCTTACTGTTGGCAAGGCCCGCATTATTGTGCGCATCACAGCGAACCCAGTTTTTCTCCAGAGATTTCAGCGTATAATTGGATACGTCCCTGATTCCGCCTTTGACGTCGATCCATACTTTTGCGTCGCTCTGGTTATCTACATATACCGCCGCCACATACTCGGTTCCGGCTTTTAATCCTGTAATATTTGTCGTGACTGCCAGCTCTTTTTGTTCGCTTCCCATAGACAAATATTTATTTCCGGTCGTCATGCGGACTACGTTCACGCCGTCATCCTGCACATCTCCGGACCATACGCCTGCATTCAGTTTACTTCCGTCTCCCGTACCTGTATAGCTGTTGAATCCGGTATCCGTTACATGTGCGTGGCTGCTCCATTCTTTCACCGTTTTCGGCGCTTCGTCGCCCTTTAACACAACATACGGCGTATTCGCTTCCGCTGTCAGGCTGATTTTTCCGCCTGTAACGGCAACGGTCTGTTTCTCCGTCCGTCCCGTATCCGTCAGCTTGTATACGACTACGTTGTTCAGGTTTGCCCAGCCAGGCAGCAGCTCCCATTCGGTCACGCCGCCTTCGTAGTTGTAATGGTACAGTTTTTCCGCCTTTGTATCTGCGTCCGTCCAGGGAATCAGATATTTCACGTCGTCTAAGACCTTCTTGCCGTTTAACGTAATCGTACGCTCAATATAATTGTCATTTCTCTGCGTTTCATTTCTCGTTACGACTACGGTGTCTTTTCCGTCTTTGCTTTTTAAGGTAATCTGTTTTTCATGGTTTCCTACCGGAGATTCGCCCTTATTGTAGTTTTCCCATTTATAAACAAGATAATGCTGTAAGAATTTCGTCGGCAGATTTTCTGCGAACGTCGCCGTCATATAGGTATTGAAATTATTGTTGGAACCCCAGCCTTCAAAACCGCTTAACGTAAATCCGCCCAGAAGAGGATTATCCGCCGTCCCTTTAAATTCAGGATAATTCAACACAAAGGAATCCTTCTGGTGATTTCGGATAAACCGGGCAATATCGCTGTTTACGCCTTTCATCGTGGAACCGCCGTAATGGCCTTCCGTCGCCCAGTGCTGCCATGTCGAGTCATACTCGCCTTCGTTTCCGAACTCTGTAGAAAATCTCCAGCCCAGGCTGTTAAACTGCTGCGCAATCTTACGCGTCTCCCAGGAATCTCCATACCACACGTCCAGATACATAAAATCCAGGTTTGTATCCGTCGTCGTCTTCTTTTCGGCTACCGTCGCCGCAATCGTGGCTGCATCCGCCACCGTTTCGTCTTCGCCTTCTCCGACAACGCCCGGCCACGGATTCGCGTACAGAGACGTATCGTTCAGCTGGTCATACAGCTGCAGCAGACGTTTGTAGCGAAGCCCGCTTCCCAGATCATACGGACGGTTAATGGTAAGAGACTGATCGAGCCAGCCCCATCCTTTCGACCCCGGTCCATTGATCAGTTTATCGTTAAAACTCTGTGCTTCCGGATACGCTTCCTGTGCATTGATATGAATGCCCGTCTGCGTATGGTACTTATGGGCAATCGTATTCAACTGTTTTAATTCTTCCGCTCCGCCCAGGCGCTCCGCAATGTTGCCGTATTCCGAGTTTGCGGAATCATGGCCTTCGCTTCCGTATCCTTTCATCATGACTGCCTGCGGCAGGCCGTCGGTTGCCAGATATACTTTTTTGATATTATCCGCCACTTTTAAATACGGATTTGTCGCCTGGCTGCTGAAGTTCATGGAAATACGATAATTTACAAGGTCTTTTGTATTTTCCCAGCCCAAGGGATTATTCATAATATCACGGTATGCAATTGCGCCGTCCTGCCAGTCCGATACGCCGTCCCCGTTTTCGTCTCCGGCAAAGCAGATTTTCATGCTCGGCAGTTCGCTTACCGGCGTATATTTATAATCTTCGCTGTCATAATCTGCATCCGTCGCCAAATCACCGTACTCATAGTACCATACGGAACTGGTCAAAGCCATACTGTCCGCACCGTTGTTTCTGGTGATCCTCTGGTCTCCCGCCGCTTCGGAGTTACTCCATGCGCCTGCGGTAATGCCGTTCGCCGTCAGGAATGCATACGCAAATCCCGTAGAATAGTCGGAAGCAAAATCTTCCCCGAACGTCATCTCTTCATCGCCGCTCGCATTGACGTCGCCCGTAATCGTCGCTCCCGCAAATTTGGCATTTTGATGTACGTCCAAAATCGTAACCGGATTCAGTTCCGGCACTTCGATGGTATTGATCTTTGCCGTGCAGCCGGCATTCTTTTTGATCTCCGTCACTTCCCAGGTCAAGTCGTTTTCCTTCACGGAAATCTTAACCGTCATGTTTATATCAATGCCGTCGTCTGCGGACTGCAGCGTCATGGGATACAGCGCGTGATCGGCGTTAACCTGTACGTTTCCCATAACCGGTGTAAGTTCTGTTCCGTTTATCTTTATGGTAGAAAGCTCTTCTTCCTGTCCCATAAATTCTTTTTCACTCCCGTTCACCGTCACTTTGCACTGATAGACCTGCGGGAATGTTTTGCTGACAGCTGCTTTTATGCTGTCCTTTTGAATCCAGTTGGTATATCCCGCCGTTGACCTGGCCGTAAGCGTAACGTCCTCCAGCGTCTGTTCGGAATCGATCACAACGCCTGATCGCTTGCTCGGCCTGTAGCCGGCTGCAGATACCGACATATCATGGGTTCCTTCCTCTACGCCGAACGAAAAATTTCCGGACGCATCCGTCTCGCCCCTGTCATAACCGATCCGCACGATTGCATTCGGGATTGTCTCACCGGCCTCATTCCTGACGGTTCCGCTTACGGTATGTATCGGCGTCGGATCTGCCACGCCGCATCCCTGTCCTTCGCGGTCTACCAGAAATTCCCAGTCGTTCGACAACGCTTCCGTGCCCAGCATCGCGTCCGTAAACCGGTACGCCATCTGAAGTTCCGAACGGAAACCAAATTTTCCGTTACCGTTTGCTTTCTCGGTCAGATCCATGACTTCCTGTTTGTTCATGGCTTTTCTGACGTTATTGACGCTGACCGTCAGCGCTTCGCGGCTGGACGATACGGTAATTTTCATCCGTTTGCCGACTTCCGGCTTCGGAAGCCCCGGGATCGAAGGATATGCGCTCTTTCCGTTTACCTTATATTCATAATACCAGTTTCCTCCCTTCCCCGTTTCATATCCCACATACAGCCAGTTGTCTTGATCCAGGTATGTATAGAAAAATCCGAACTTGTTGAGCACGTTCGTCGGTTCAAATGTCACGCTGAACGAACCGTCTTTTGGCATTCTTTTATTCGAATGCACAAGCACAGCCGGAG